>MWCJ01000001.1 GCA_002069975.1 Bacteroidetes bacterium ADurb.Bin217
AGATTTGTCCATAGTAGAATAGATTTTTAAGCGAACCAAATCTACTAAAAAAGAGAAAGGAAGACTAACATCTTCCTTCTCTTAATTTTTTATCGGACAACAATGAAAATCAAATGCTTTTCAAACTAAAAGAATGGAAAAATCAAAAACTATTTTTTTGCTTCAGTATATTTTTTGTTTACTTCGTTCCAATTTACAATGCTATAAAATGCTGATATATAATCAACTCTGCGGTTTTGGTAGTTGAGGTAATATGCATGTTCCCAAACATCTAATCCTAAAATAGGTGTGCCTTTTTTATCTACGACATCCATAAGAGGATTGTCTTGATTTGGTGTAGAGCTAACAAATAATTTTCCATTAGCATCAACACTTAGCCATGCCCAGCCGGAGCCAAATCGTGTTGTTGCAGCTTGAGAGAATTGTGCTTTAAATTCATCAAAACTGCCAAAATCTTTCATAATTGCATTTGCGATTTCTAAGTTTTCGGCTGGTTTTTCGCTTCCCGAAGCCGAGAGTATAGACCAAAATAAGTTATGGTTGTAATATCCGCCTCCATTGTTGCGAACCGCAGCAGAATGTTTAGAAATAGTAGCGAGTATAAATTCAATATTTTTACCTTCGAGTTCAGTTCCTTTAATTGCTGTATTTAAATTATTGGTATATGCTCCATGGTGTTTTTCATAATGAATTTCCATAGTGCGTGCATCAATATATGGTTCTAAAGCAGAATAACTGTAAGGTAATTTTGGTAATTCAAACACGGAACCTTGTACCTGTGTTTGTGTATTTGTATGTGTTGTCATAATAGTTTGTTTTGAATAATTAGTATACGATATTAATTGAGCCTTACTATATAAGGATAATATTATTGCTGTTAATAAAACTGTAGCTTTCATAGTTGTAATTTTAGTTAATTAAAAACAATTAATTTTAATATATGTCGTATCATATTTAAATTACTTACAAAAAAAAAGCCTCATAATCGAAGTTATAAGGCTCTTATACGAAATATATTTAGATTTTTTATAGATTATCAAGGATTTGAGTTAAATCGTTATCGGATATTTTTGTTAGTGTAACTACAATTGTTGTATCGCCAGTTATTGTTTTGTTTGTGGTATAACTATATAGTTGGTTTTGTTTATCTATAGCCATACAAATAAAAGTAACTTGTTCTCCAATAGGTGTTTCTATTTGTTTATGATTGTTTATTCTTACAATGCTTTGTGCTGAAGAAACATACATATACATTTCTACAGTTTCTAAATTGTCAGTTTCGGAGGTGAACGATACAATTGCTTGATTGGTATATGATGCTTGTTTTCCTGCAGCATTCCAACCTAATGATACTAATCCTAGATAACCATATTCTGTTGCAGAATAAATATCAGTAGATTTGCTCCATGTAAAAGGATCGGTTGCTTGTTGGTAATACACTGACATATCTTGATTTGCAAGAGAATCTTTAATTTCAACTTCTATAGCTTTATTTTGTCGTAATTGTAATTCGGTATCGTTTTTAAATGTGCGAATTCTTACTTCTCCTTTGCTTGTATAATATCCGTCTGAAGTATTGTTGGTAGCTTGATAATATATCATATCCTTAATGCTGTATAGTTCTACTAGTTTTAGCGTGTATGGATAATATATGCTATCGCCGTTTGTAAATTGTAAGTCAGATTTGTTAATACAAATGCGTGTCCCTAATTTTCCTGTCAACGGGCATTCGCCTAACGTGTCGATTATGTATTCTTGTTCTTCTTGTTTTTTTGAATCAAAATACTCATTCATTGATTCGTAAGAAGTTGTTTCGGTTTCTATTCTATCTTTAGAACAGTTTTGGAATGAAATTACTACAATTATTGCTGCAACAATTGTTTGTATTTTTTGAAGTGTTTTCATAGTACTAAATTTTTAATGGTTTAAAACTTTATTTTGATACTTATACACAAGAACATTACAATACCCCTATGAAGGTGGAGATTTATTTTCCGGGGCATTTAACAGAACTGCGTGATCCACTATGGTAACCGGCTCCGCTATTGCAGCTTAAGTCTATAAGTATACCTATGCGAATGTTAGCTTCGCGGAAAATTAAATTGTATCGATATTCAGCAAAAGGATTAAGGCAGCGGTCAGAAACAATTCCTAATCCAACTTCGCCGGCTATATTGTGTAGCTTTGCATCTTTCATTGGTGATTCTGTATAATTAAGCCAAGCATCATATGAAACGTGCCCCAGAGCATAGAGATGTGATGAACGAAACGAAAGAAATGGGACTTGAAGTCCAATGCCTGCATACACTTCACTAACTTTGTTGAAAAATGGATAATATGCTATTTGTGGCGTTATTGATATAAATGAAATTGGCACTACAGCTCGTAATTCTATGCCAAGACTTTCTGTTTGAATATTACCTGCGAGTCCGCCACCAATAGATTGAGAGTAAGAATATTGTGCAAGAAGCACGCCTATGCATATAAATAAATATTTCATATTTTTTTTTATCAAAAATAGATATTTTTGCGTATCCATGAACGTAATGTATTTCAAACATTATTAACATTTTATAACAATTTGTATTTTGTTGGAAATCTTTATAACTTCTTTATAAGTTTCAATTTGTAAAAATTGTATCGTAGGTAAAAAGGATTATATTTGCACGATTTTATAAAAAACTTGTCAATTTCACAATGAATAAGGCGTTTAAAGAATATTCGGGATTAGATTTATCTGCAGTAAACAAGGACATTCTTGCTAAGTGGATAGCAGAAGATACATTTAAACAAAGTATACAGAGTCGTCAAGGTTCTCCGTCGTTTGTTTTTTATGAAGGTCCGCCTTCAGCAAATGGTTTGCCTGGTATTCATCATGTTATGGCTCGTGCTATAAAAGATATTTTTTGTCGTTTCAAAACTATGCAAGGGTATCAAGTGCATCGTAAAGCTGGTTGGGATACCCATGGATTGCCGGTAGAACTTGGTGTTGAAAAGGAATTAGGAATAACAAAAGAAGATATTGGCAAGAAAATTAGTGTTGAAGAATATAATCAAGCTTGTAGACAAAATGTAATGAAGCATACAAGTGAATGGGAGAATTTGACACAAAAAATCGGGTATTGGGTAGATATGGAGCATCCTTATATTACCTATGATAATAAATATATTGAAACAATATGGTATTTGCTTAAACAATTGTTTGATAAAGGATTATTGTATAAAGGATATACTATTCAGCCATATTCGCCGGCAGCAGGTACTGGTTTAAGTTCTCATGAATTGAATCAACCGGGCTGTTATCGTGATGTGAAAGATACTACATGTGTTGCTCAGTTTAAGGTTATATCAAATGCTGCATCGCAATGGTTGTTGCCAAATAATTCATCGCAATTGTTTATTTTGGCATGGACTACAACACCGTGGACATTGCCTTCAAATACAGCATTGTGTGTTGGATCAAAAATTACGTATGTGCAAGTTCAAACATTTAATCCATATACGGCAGAACCTATCTTGGTAGTTTTAGCAAAAGAGCGTGTGTCTGCATATTTTTCTGAAAAAGGATTAGAAGCTTCAATAGATTCATTTACTATAGGCGAAAAAATATTACCATATCGTATTTTACAAGAATTTACCGGAGATAAACTTTGTGGAATATCATATGAACAACTTATACCATGGGTAACACCACAAGGTAAGGCATTTGAAGTAATAAGCGGAGATTTTGTAACTACCCAAGATGGAACCGGTATTGTTCATATAGCACCAACATTTGGTGCAGACGATGCCTTTGTCGCAAAGCAACATGGAATTACAGGTTTGTATGTGATAGATTCTAAAGGAAATCAATCACCTCTTGTTGACAAACAAGGTAGGATGATACCAATTGCAGATATGGATGCGGAATTTGTAGCTAAATATGTTTCGTTAGATATATATGAACCTTTTGCCGGAAGGTATGTCAAAAATGAATATGATGACACCTTGACCGAGCAAGATGCAACACTTGATGTGGATATTTCTGTAGAATTAAAGAAAGCAAATAGGGCATTCAAGGTTGAAAAACATGTCCACAATTATCCTCACTGTTGGCGAACCGACAAACCTATATTGTATTATCCTCTTGACTCGTGGTTTATTCAAACACCTAAGGTTAAAGATCGTTTAATTGAATTAAATTCAACAATTAATTGGAAACCGGCATCAACCGGTACCGGAAGGTTTGGAAAATGGTTGGAAAATTTGCAAGATTGGAATTTGTCACGATCGCGATATTGGGGAACACCATTGCCAATATGGGTAAGCGAAGATAAGACCGAATTACTATGTATTGGTTCCTTGGAAGAATTACAAGCAGAAATAGAAAAATCTATAGCGGCAGGAATTATGCAAGACAATCCATTGCGAGACTTTAAACCTGGCGATTTTTCGAAAGAAAATTATGCGGTGTTTGATATGCATCGTCCATTTGTTGATAGAATTGTACTTGTGTCGAAAAGTGGAGCAAAAATGTTTAGAGAAACAGACTTAATTGATGTATGGTTTGATTCTGGTGCAATGCCATATGCTCAATTGCATTATCCATTCGAAAATAAAGAGGTGTTTAAAACGGTATACCCTGCAGATTTTATTGCAGAAGGAGTCGACCAAACTCGTGGTTGGTTTTTTACACTTCATGCATTAGCAACTATGTTGTTTGATACTGTTGCTTTCAAAAATGTAATTTCAAATGGGTTGGTATTAGATAAAAATGGCAACAAAATGTCGAAACGACTTGGAAATGCTGTTGACCCATTCAAAGAAATTGAAGAAAAAGGTTCAGACCCCTTACGTTGGTATATGGTTACTAATGCATCTCCGTGGGATAATTTAAAATACGATTCAGAAGGAATAGACGAGGTAAAACGAAAATTTTTCGGAACATTGTACAACACCTATTCGTTCTTTTCTTTGTATGCAAATTTAGATTCGTTTGCAATGCAATATCCCGAAATTCCGTATGAAAATCGCCCTGAATTGGATAGATGGATACTTTCGTTGTTACATACGTTAATAAAAGATGTAACAATGCATTATGAGAGCTACGAACCAACAAAAGCAGGTCGTTGTATTCAAGATTTTGTGATGGACAATGTGAGCAATTGGTTTGTTCGTTTATCGCGTAAACGGTATTGGAAAGGTGAGATGAATGAAGATAAAATATCGGCATATCAAACCTTGTATACTTGTTTAGAAACCGTTGCGTTACTTATGGCACCTATAGCACCATTTTATTCTGATAGATTGTTTTCTGATTTGAATGCTGTTACCGGAAGATATTTAGTTCCGTCTGTACATTTAGCTGATTTCCCAAAATATAATCAATCCAATATTGATGTGAAATTAGAAGAACGTATGGCTATTGCACAAACTGTTTCTTCTATGATATTGGCACTTCGCAGGAAAGTAGCAATTAAAGTTCGTCAGCCATTACAAAAAGTAATAATTCCAAAAATAAGTGAAGAATTCGCTCAAGATATTGCCACTGTAGCTGAAATTATAAAAACAGAAGTAAATGTAAAAGAAATTGAATTACTTGAAGATGCTTCGGGTATTTTGGTGAAAAAAGTAAAACTTAATTTTAAAGCATTAGGACCAAAATATGGTAAAATAATGAAGCAAATTGCTCAATATGTGTCTGAAATGAAAAATGAAGATATTTTTGCGTTTGAAAAGCAAGGTATATTAGATTTTGAAATTGAGGGGCAGCCTGTACAAATTTTAGTTGAAGAAGTTGAAATAATTTCGGAAGATATTCCCGGATGGCAAGTGGCAAACGAAGGTATTATAACGGTCGCACTAGATACTACTATTACCACAGAATTGTTGTATGAAGGTATTGCAAGAGAATTTGTAAATAGAATTCAAAATTTCAGAAAAGAAATTGGTCTTGAAGTTACCGATAAAATATGTCTTGAAATTCAGAAACATGAAGCTGTGAATGCTGCTATTAGTGTGCATTCAGAGTATATTAAAGCTGAAACATTATGTGCCCAAATTAATTTATTAGATAAAATAGAACAAATAAACCAAAAAGTCGTAGAAATTGACAATACAATTGAGACAATAATTGCTATTTCTAAGGCGTAAAAAAAGGAGGCTGATATGGAACAAGAAAAAACACGATACTCAGATGCTGAGTTAGAGGAATTCAAGCAAATAATACTTGAAAAATTGGATAAAGCAATTTTGGATTATGACCAATTGAAGCTTTCTATCCGTCATCAAGACGGTAATGATATTCAAGATACATCGCCAACATTCAAAATATTTGAAGAAGGAGCAGCTGTGTTATCTAAAGAAGAAACCGGAAAATTAGCAGAACGACAAGAAAAGTTTATTCAGCATTTAAAAGCAGCATTAATTCGTATTGAAAATAAAACATACGGAATCTGTAGAAACAGTGGTAAACTTATTTCAAAAGATCGTTTGCGTGCAGTACCACATGCAACTTTAAGTATTGACGCTAAAAATGCAGGTACAAAATAATTCCAATTCTATAGGTAGGTTATGAAAAAAGAACATTGGGCTGTATTACTTGTTTTTCTTATTTTGTTTGTTGATCAGCTTACAAAAATTTTAGTAAAAACAAGTATGCATGCTGAAGAAATGATACCCGTTCTCGGTGATAGAGTTTTTATTTATTTTGTTGAAAATCCAGGGTTCGCTTTTGGAATGAAATTCGGAGGAGTTTTTGGTAAAATTGCACTTACACTTTTTCGAATTGTTGCTTCTTTTTTTATAGCATTATATATTAGGAAATTAATTAAACGTGACGCTCCTTTAGATGTTGTTATTGGTTTAAGTGCCATACTCGCAGGAGCAATGGGCAATATAATAGATAGTGCATTTTATGGGGTTTTATTTGGTGAAAGCTCGTTTGGAACTGTTGCTGAATTTTTGCCTGAATCAGGAGGGTATGCTCCATTTTTACAGGGGCATGTGGTCGATATGATATATTGTCCAATTTTACGCGGCACATTTCCAGATTGGTTACCAATTTTTGGGGGTGATTCATTCACTTTTTTTAGACCAATATTTAATATAGCCGATTCTGCAATTACTGTAGGTGTTATTTATTTGTTATTGTTTCAGCGAAAATTTTTTAAAGAAATATAATGTCAAATTTTAGTGGAATTCTAAATTCCCCATTGGGAATACTTACAATTCGCGCTACTAAATCTGCTGTTTATTCTATCGATTTTTTTGAATCAAATGAAATGATAAAAGAAAATGATGTGATTTTAGAATGTAAACATCAAATCGATGAATATTTTAATAAACGTAGAATTCATTTTACAATTCCAATTGAATTATCTGGTAGTTTATTTTTTTTGAATGTTTTGCATATTTGCCAAACAATTCCTTTCGGTACCACAACTACGTATTCAAATATAGCAAATAATCTTCAAAAACCTCAAGCAAAACGAGCTGTAGGGCAAGCATTGCATCGAAACCCATTGCCAATTATAATTCCTTGTCATAGGGTCGTTCATAAACAATCAAAAAATGCAGGATATGCCGGAGAGATATGGCGAAAACAAATACTTTTGGATTTAGAAAAACAATAGAAAATTATATAGTATGAAAATTCAATTTGAACAAACAATAATCGAAAAAATAGTAATACATCGAATTGGCAATAAAAATGAAAATCAAGGTATAGAACTTTCTCATTCCGAAGTTCTTATAGAAGATGAGCATACAAAAAATATTTTGTTGTCGTTTTTTTTATCCCCATTCAAAGCACCTGATTTATATCAATTTAATTTAGAGAAAATATCAGACGAAGATTCTGTGTTGCAAAGTATAACACGTATGTTTGATTTTGAACAAGAATTTTATGTGCAATCTGCAAATATTGCACAAAAATTATATGCGGTATCAAATCATCCAAATATCAAACAAGGTGAATTATATGTTGTGTATTTTAGAAATTGTGAAGTTGATGAGAATTTAGTTGATGCTATTGGTATTTTTAAATCAGAAAATAAAGATACATACATTAAAGTATTCCAAGATGGTGAAAATTTTGGTGTGGAACACGAACGTGGAATTAATATTAAAAAATTGGATAAAGGTTGTATTATTTTTAATGTAGAGTCCGAAACCGGATATGCTATGAAAATATTAGATAATACCAATAAGCAAAATGAAGCATTGTATTGGATAGATGATTTTGTTGCTGCAAAAAAGATTGAAAATGAGTATTTTAACACATCTACATTTCTTCAAATTTGTAAAAATTTTACCGAGAATGTGTTGACAGAAAAGAATAATGTAGAAAAAAATGAGCAGTTGGGATTTATGAATAAATCCTATGAATATTTTAAAGAAAATAATTATTTTGATGAGATAGATTTTAAAAAAAATGTAATTGGAAATCCAGAAATAATTGAAAGTTTTGATTCGTTTAAGCAAAATTTTGAGGAAAATTATGAAATACAGCCAAAATCTGAATTTGAAATTTCACCGGAAGCGGTAAAAAAATCAAAAAAATACGTGAGAAGTGTTATAAAACTCGATAAGAATTTTCATATTTATGTGCATTCAAAACCTGAATATATAGAGAAGGGGTTTGATTCAAATAGAAAGATGAATTTTTATAAAGTTTTTTTCGAAAAAGAGGAATAAGACGGTAAATAATTATGTTGGTAATTTAAATATAAATGTTATTAATAATAGAGATGTTTTCTATAACTGCATCGAAAAAAATATTATTTTTGCTGATGTTACAATTTTTAAGTTAGGAATTTCGATATGCAATTTCAAAAGAAAATTATATTTACTGTACTAAAATTATGTGTAGTTCTTTATATGTTGAATTTATTGCATTCGTGTTCTATTTCCGGAGAAAATGAAGGTGTAATTGAATATGATATTGAATTTAACGAGGAAGAACGAAAAAAAAATGAAATAATAGATTTATTGCCAAAAACAATGAAATATTATTTTAAAAATAATAGTGCAATTAGTGAAATTAGTTATATGGGGGTTTTTAGAACTGCGTATATAAGTAATTTTGACGAAAAGACCAATACTATTTTATTCTATTTTATGCCAAATAAGTATTATTGTACAACAGCATTTGGTGAAAAAACAATAGGGTATGATCCAATGCCCGGAATTAAATTGGAAGAAACCGGTGAAAGTAAAGATATTAAAGGAATAAAAGC
The DNA here is from genome assembly GCA_002069975.1 of Bacteroidetes bacterium ADurb.Bin217. GTDB lineage: Bacteria > Bacteroidota > Bacteroidia > Bacteroidales > UBA1715 > MWCJ01. The sequence goes on from MWCJ01000001.1 coordinate 9,219, forward strand.
ATATAGAGTACGTGTAACATTCGAAGATAAATCAATTGACCCATATGATGTGTGGTATACAAAAGATTTCAAAGTGCATAATCCCAATTGGCATACCCCTTATAAAGATATAAATGGAGTACTTCTTGATTATAGAATTAAAATGAAGGGAATTTCAATGCATATGACAGTGAGTTCGTTTGCAGATGAAGCTGTTGATTCTGCAAAATTTCAAATTCAAAAATCATATAAAAAGGTTAATCCTAATGAAATGGATAAGATTTTTGATAAACACTTAAATATGTTTTAATTAAAAATTCGTATGCAGGAGTCTCGTAATTTTTTTTCAAACGCATTTACTGATGAACGAACACGAATAGTTACAGGAATAATTGCATTATCACTTGCAATTTTCTTATTGTTATCATTTACTTCATTTATTTTTTCATGGCAAAACGATCAAAGTGAATTGCTACATACTTCTACTTGGAAATATTTATTTAATTCCAAACAACAACTCGAAGATCCAGCTGTAGCTCGAACATATACAAGTATTTCTGAAGTAGAACCGGAAGTCTTTGAAATTCAGAATTGGGGAGGACGATTAGGTGCATTAGTGTCTAAAAAATTTATACACGATTGGTTCGGAATTTCTTCGTTTTTGTTTGTTTATATGTCTTTAATTATTGGATTATATCTTTTTAAAATTAAATTTAAAACCATTCGAAATCAAATATTTATAGCTACGCTTACTGTTCTTGTGGGTTCATTAACATTAGGTTATATTTTTAATGATGCATGGGATGCGAATTTTGGAGGTTTTTTCGGTTTTTATATTAGTTATTTTTTATTAGGTAATTTAGTTGGAAAAGTTACAGCAGGTTTAATAGTGTTAATTTTGTTTACTATTTATTTGTTGTTTACTTTTAAAAATTCACTTCCGTTTATGAAATCACTTTTTGTTACAAATTCGAGCGAACAAGAAGCCAGCCAAGTGAGTTTTGAAGATTGTAACGTAGATGAAAATGTAGACGAAAATATTACTGAAGATACAGAGCAAACAGATGCAAGCGAAATAATAACACAAGAACAAAAAGTTCAAGAAGAACCTATTGTAAATTCTGTAGTGAATCATGAAGACAATGAAGCAGATGTTCAACAAAATGTTAAAGCACCTGAATTTATGCCTCATGCTGCGTTTGAAGTAGTTTCAGTTCCCGAAGGCGATGCTATTCACCATTCGATTGATGAAACAGAAGATGAAGAACTTGTATATGACAATAAAATAGAGCTTGAAGTTGAGGATATGGATATAACCAATACCATGGACAATAATGATGAAGCTGAATTTATTGTAACTGAATTACAAGATTATGATCCAACTTTAGATTTATCGCATTACACCCTACCATCAATTGATTTATTAGAGAATCATCAATCATCGAACAACGAGGTGTCTTCTCAAGAATTATCTGAAAATAAGAATAAAATTGAACAAACATTGGGTAATTATGGAATTCAAATCGATAAAATTTCAGCAACTATTGGTCCTACTATTACTCTCTATGAAATAGTTCCTGCTGCAGGGGTAAGGATTTCAAAAATTAAAAATTTAGAAGATGATATAGCATTAAGCTTGTCTGCATTAGGAATACGTATTATAGCTCCAATTCCAGGTAAAGGTACTATTGGAATTGAAGTGCCAAATAAAAATCCTGAAGTTGTATCTATGCGTTCTATAATTGCATCAAAAGCTTTTCAAGAAGCTAAGATGGATTTGCCTGTAGCCTTGGGTAAAACAATTTCGAATGAAACCTATGTGTTTGATTTAACTAAAATGCCGCATCTATTAGTTGCCGGAGCAACAGGACAAGGAAAATCTGTGGGCTTAAATGCTATAATGACTTCTTTGTTGTATAAAAAACATCCGGCACAATTAAAATTTGTGTTGGTTGACCCTAAAAAAGTAGAATTAACATTGTATCAAAATATAGAAAAACATTTTCTTGCAAAATTACCTGACGAAGAAGAAGCTATTATTACCGACACACAAAAGGTTGTAAATACGCTTAATTCTTTGTGTATCGAAATGGATAATCGCTACGATTTATTAAAAGAAGCAAAACTCCGAAATATTAAAGAATATAATGAGCGGTTTATAGCTCGACGATTAAATCCAGAGAAAGGACATCATTATTTACCATATATTGTGGTGGTTATTGATGAATTTGCCGATTTAATTATCACAGCAGGTAAAGAAGTTGAAATACCATTGGCTCGTTTGGCACAACTTGCTCGTGCTATAGGAATTCATCTAATTATAGCAACACAACGTCCTGCTGCAAATATAATTACCGGAGCCATAAAAGCTAACTTTCCTGCACGATTAGCATTTAGAGTTGCATCGGGAATAGATTCTCGTACTATTTTGGATTCTACCGGAGCAAATCAATTAATTGGAAAAGGAGACTTGCTTATAACTAAAGGAAGTGAATTGGTGCGAGTGCAATGTGCGTTTATTGATACTCCCGAAGTTGAAAAACTTACAAATTATATTAGTCAACAACAATCGTATACTTCTGCTTTCCCATTACCGGAATATAAAGGAAACGATACTTCTACAAGCTTTAACGATGATAATGATTTAGATTCATTAGATTCTATGTTCGAAGATGCTGCTCGTATTATTGTTGCTAATCAACAAGGGTCTACTTCGTTATTACAACGAAAATTAAAATTAGGATATAATAGAGCTGGTAGAATTATGGACCAATTAGAAGCGTATGGTGTAGTTGGGGCATTCGAAGGTAGTAAAGCTCGTCAGGTATTGATAATAGACGAAATGAGTTTGGAACAGTTATTGTCAAATCTGCGGAATTCTGGAAAACTTTAAATTTATTTGATGTATGAAAACAATTGTAATTTCTCTTTTTTTAAGCATGTTGTCATTAACGTCTTTGTTTGCTCAAGACAATGCAACTACAAAAGCAAAAACAATTTTAGATAATGTTTCTGCTAAAACAAAAGCCTATTCAACAATAAAAATTAATTACACATTAATACACGAAACAAAAGATAACGTAGGAAAAGGTGATAAAGCAAGTGGAACTCTTTTGTTAAAGGGAAGTAAGTACCAATTAACATTATTAGGAAATGTAATTTATTGCGATGGTACTACTATTTGGACTCATATGTTAGATGAAAAAGAAGTAATAGTAGCAAATGCAAGCCAAAAAGATGAAGTGTTTAATCCCGCTAAAATGTTAACTATATACGAAACTGGATTTAAATATAAGTTTATTCAAGAACGTTTTGAACAAAACAGAGCAATTTATATTATAGATTTATTTCCAAAAGAAGTTGAAAAGAGTGAGTATTCTCGTGTACGCTTGTATATAAACAAAGATAAATCTCAAATTTGGAAAGTTGAATACTTTGCAAAAGATAAAAATACTTACACTATTATTGTTAACTCCTTTGAAACTAATACTCCAATGAATGATGCCGATTTTAAATTCGATAAGGCAAAACATCCCGGAGTTCAAATTATTGATGAACGATAAAAATGTTTGTAATTCTAGATTTTTAAAAAATTATTTTGTATATTTCACTATTCTGCAGAGGGTAGTGAAATTTTTTTTACATGGATTTACAGGCACGCATACAATCATTTGTTCGGTTCAAAGAAATAATTTCTTCGAATTTGCAAATTGCTACTCCATTATTTGAAGATGTATTGTATAGAGCCGAAGCACAAAATCCTTGGTTTACTCGTAAAAATATTTTGCACGCATTTAATTCAATATGCTCAATACTCGAAGAGTCTGAATTAACAGCATGGGTGCAACATTACAACATCGAAAAAACTCAAGTTAAAACAATTGCCTTGGTGCTTGCCGGAAATATTCCTATGGTTGGATTTCACGATGTGTTGTGCGTACTTATAAGTGGCAATAAGATGCAAGTAAAATTGTCATCGAAAGACACTGTGCTTATGACTTATGTGTTGAAAACACTTCAAAGTATTGAGCCACAATGGGGCGAATATATTACGATAGAATCGCATATAGTAAAAGGATTTGATGCAATTATAGCAACGGGGAGTTCAAATTCGTCGCGATATTTTGAATATTACTTCGAAAAATATCCACATATAATTAGAAAAAACAGAAATTCTGTTGCTGTTGTTCTTGATTCCGATACATCTGATATATATACAAAATTAGCTTCGGATATATTTAGTTATTTTGGGTTGGGGTGTAGAAATGTTTCAAAATTGTATGTACCCAAAGATTTTTCTGTGTCTCATTTTTTTGAAGCTATTCAATCATATGATTATATAGTGGCTCATTCTAAATATATGAATAATTATGAATATAATAAATCTATTTATTTAGTTGGAGGTCAGCAGCATTACGATAATGGTTTTGTCTTACTTACCGAACATAATTCAATAAGTTCTCCTTTAGCTGTTGTATATTTTGAAAAATATGTGAATTTTGCACAGGTACAAGAACAATTGCAAGCATTAAGCAGCAATATTCAATGTATAGTTAGTACCGAAGATGCGTTTTATAAAAAAAATGTATTGCCGGGGTATACTCAATGTCCCTCATTATGGGATTATGCTGATGATATTGATACAATGAATTTTTTATTACAATTTACAGTATGATTTATAAATTTAGAGTTATAAGCGATGAAAATGAAACATTTTTGCGCGTAATTGAAATTTCAAAACAGGATAATTTTTTAAGTTTACATGATTGTATTCAAGCATCGTGTAATTATGACAGTACTCAAATGACGTCGTTTTTTGTGTCTAACAAAGATTGGGAAAAATTACAAGAACTTACTTTGTTTGATATGAAAGATGATACTACCAAAACAATTCCAATGCAAAAAGCAAAATTGCAAGATTATGTGTCAAAAGTTGATGATACATTAATTTATGTGTTCGATTTTTTTGCCGATAGAGCATTGTTTTTGACATTGGTTGAAATAAAAAAAGAAGATAAAAAAGTTCATTATCCTGTATGTTCATATGAAACGGGTAATCCTCCTATTCAATTGTTACAGGAAGAAGATGAGTTTACTCAAATGTTTAATGATTTAGAAGATGGGGCAGAGCTTGAAGATTTTGATGATTTAGATGAGGATATAAAAGGTGAATTTGATGATTATAATGAATTCGACGAGTTTGGTGGAAGTGCCGAATACGACAATGAGTATTAATATTTGCAATATATAATGAAGTATGTTGTAGTAATTTCCGGACCGACTGCTGTGGGTAAAACAGCTTTGTCTATTGCTATTGCACAATATTTTAATACAGAAATAATATCGGCAGATTCTCGTCAATTTTTTAAAGAAATTCCAATAGGAACTGCGGCTCCATCATATGAAGAAATGAATCTTGTGCATCATCATTGTGTTGGGAATTTAAGTATTACCGATTATTATAATGCTTTCAAATTCGAACAAGATGCATTACAAATACTTTCTAAGTTATTTAATAATCATGACATTGTAATTGTTTCCGGCGGTTCTGGATTATATATTGACGCATTATGTAATGGGATTGATGATATTCCAGATATAGATAGTAACATAAGACAATATGTAATTAATCAATACACTTCGCAAGGTATTGAAAGTTTGCGTTCTACGTTGCAAAAGTTAGATATTGAATATTATCGTATCGTAGATTTAAAAAATCCAGCTCGTTTAATGCGAGCTATTGAGGTGTGTTTGCAAACGGGTAAAACCTATACCAGTGTTCGAACTCAAACATCAAAAAAAAGAGATTTTGTTACAATAAAAATTGCATTGAATCTGCCTCGTAATCAGTTATATGAACGTATTAACGCTCGAGTTGATGCTATGATAACAGAAGGATTGGAGCAAGAGGCTAAAAGTGTTATTCATTATAGAAATCAAACAGCACTCAAAACTGTAGGGTATAAAGAGTTATTTGATTATTTTGATGGAAATATATCTAAGCAAGATGCAATTGATACGATTAAACAAAATACTCGGAATTATGCTAAACGACAAATATCTTGGCTTAAACGTGATAGTTTATATACTTGGTTTGAGCCGCATAATGCATCTGAAATAATTTCTTTTATTGAGCGTATAATAGACGGGGAATAGTGACATTGTTGTTTTAATTCAATCTGTGGTTTTATTTGCCGATTTTTTCGAAATAAACTTTAATACTTTTTTTTAAATTCCTTTATACATTCAATAAAGAGAAAGTGTATATTTGTTGTAATAATAAAGAATTTGTTATATTCATAAAAAATAAATACATGAAACACATTGAATTATCACCCGATAAATTGTTCTATACAATTGGTGAAGTCGCCGATATGTTTGAAGTAAATACTTCGTTAATTCGATTTTGGGAAAAAGAATTTAGTGTAATTAAACCTAAGAAAAATGCCAAGGGTAACAGATTGTTTACTGCTGGAGATATAGAAAATTTTAAGCTTATTTATTTTTATGTTAAAGAATTAGGAATGACACTCAAAGGAGCTCAAAAAAAATTATCGGAAAATAAACAAGCGGCAATGTCTACTTTGAGTATAGCTGATAGACTAACAGGAATAAAATCAAAATTGTTGGAAATACACGCAAATTTATAATTTTAAATTTTATACAAATTTGGGGAAATTTATATTTCAAAGCCAAGTATTAAAATATCGTCAACTTGTTCTTGTTTCCCTTTCCATGTTTCATGAGTTTCTTCGAGTATAGTTTTTTGCTCTGGCATTGTTTTATTTGAAGATGAAGTTAGTATTTGTTTGAATCTTCGTTTCGAAAAGCGTTTATTTAAATCACCGCCAAATTGGTCTGCATATCCGTCAGTAAACATAAAGACTTTGTCGTTTTCTTGTAATGTAAATATTTTGTTGGTGAATTTTGGCATTTCGGATGCATAATCTTTATGAAGTGAAAATTTATCTACTGTTAGTTCATATAATTCATGATTTCTTATAATATAAATAGGGTTATAGGCTCCGGCATATTCCATCGTTTTCGAGCTATGATCAATTAAACAAACAGATATATCCATACTGTCACGCGTCATATGATCATCGTGGTTATTAATAGTTTCAGAAAATAATAGTCCTAGTTTATGTAAAATATCATGAGGGGAAATGTCATGGTTTTTTGAAACAATTTGGTTGAGAAATGATATGCCGAGCATACTTAAAAATGCTCCCGGTATTCCATGACCGGTACAATCTGCTGTTACAATATATGTTTTTTTTCGTTTTTCCGATATCCAATAAAAATCGCCACTAACGATATCTCGTGGTTTGTATAAAATAAAATGATCTTTAAATACCGATGAAAATTTGTATTTGTTTGGCAAAATCGCATTTTGTAGACGTTTAGCATACGTCATACTTTGTTTTATCTCTTTATATTGTTGTGCAATTTTTTTGTTTTGTTCTTGTAGTTGAGCATTTTGATTACTTATAAGTATGGTGCGTTTTTGAATCATATCCTCCAAAAATTTATTTGATTTTTGGAAAAATTCTCGAAATTGAGTAATTGTTGCAACTGATAAAAGAGTTATTTGACCAGCAAAGCCTAATTTTATGCTATTTGATGAAATAATAGGAATGTCAAAAATTGCAAAATTTCGACATACATAAATTAAAACTGTAGTAAAAATGAAAAATAGAGATAATACAAAGAGTGTATTGTAATGATTTTTTTGTTTATAGTATTTATATATGGCTAATGTTGTTATAAAACAAATAATTAAAACCGAAAAAATATTTACAGTTATAAAACTATAATAATTATAGGGATAAGGAAATAAATTCCATATGAAAACTAAGAGAGCTATAGCATACAAAAATTTTGAAATATTTTTTATAACGGTATGTGTTTCTAAAAATATGTTAGTAAACACAACCATTGAAATAGATGATAATATTGCAAAGAAAATAATTGAAATATTTGAAATAAACGTAAAATTTGGCCAAAGAAATTGAAATGCGTATCCATCAATTATAAATAGAAAAAATGCCATGCTTGTTGTATACAATGCAAGAAATAAGAAGTGTAATCGTTTAAATTCTACATACATGAAAATTAAAAATATTATAGAAAATAGAATATATCCATAATAAATAGATGAAAAGAAATCACTTCGGGCATGTATTTGAGCCGTATTGTCTATGTGCGATAAGGAAATAGGGATACGCGTTGCTTCTCCAATATTAAAAATTCGAATAAAGTATGTAATTTGAGCATTTGCAGGGATTTCGAGTTTAAAAATAAAATGTCTATTCTGAATTTGACGACTATTATATGGAAAATTTTCACCAGTAATTACAACATCTTTTATTATTGAATCTTGAACTTTAAAAAAACGAATGTCATTTAATAATGGATATTCAAAAATTAGATGATATACATGTGTGGAATATCCATCATTTTTAAAATCAAGCTTCAACCAAAATGCAGAACTAGAAAAACCTCTGTTTTCTTTGATTGTATGTAACGGTGTAAAATCAATATCGGCTACAGGCGATATGAAATTGTATATTGTAAGTAATGTTGATGTATCTTCGAAAAAACCAATATGTTGTTTTTGTAATATATATTGACTTGAGTCTGTAAGTTTAATAATTGGAATATGAGTTGCTTGCGCAAATATTGTAATACTCAAAAAGGCAATTATATGAAGTAAATATTTTCTCAAGTTCTCGATTTTTTTAATTCTTGTAATTGTACGAGTGCCTTTGATAAATAGTTATGTGTGAGTATTGTTTTTATTTTGCGTTTTTAATGATTTGCATCATCGTTTATTCTAAATCTAAAATACCGTCGGGAATAATTAGTGTTAGTTTTTTATTTTCAGAATCAATTTCAATAAGTAGTTCGGAGGAAAAAGGGATGAGTATTTCTTGATTGTTACTTGTTTCTACAGCAAGAACAACATTCATTGAATATTCCATAACATCTGTTATAGTGCCAATGTATTCCTTATCGGAATGCAACGAATAACCTAGTAATTCGTGTGTGTGATTTTCTGATTCTTGTTCTGTAATTATATTTGAAGGGACAAATAACGTGTATCCACATATAGTTTCTGCTAATTGAGTTGTGGTAATATCATCGAATTGAATATATGTGGCACCACCTTTTGTTTTGCAGGATTGAATAAAAAATGGAACTAATTTATGCTGTATTTCTAATAGTACATATTCAATTTCTTTGCAAACAGAATTGTAATCAGAACTGAGATTAACAAGCACAAACCCTTCGTTGCCGTGAGTTCTGGCTATCTTTCCTATAGGAATGCAATCGTGTATATTTGGAAACGTGTGTGGCATATTCAAAAAAAAGGTGTCTTTTGAATGCAAAAGACACCTTGATATAGATTATTTGTAAAATTATTCTGCAGGAGTTTCTTCTGGTGCAGTATCCTCAGCAACTTCTTTAGTTTCTTCTGAAGTTTCTTCAGTTTCTACAACTTCTTCAGCAACTTCTTCGGTAGAAGCTTCAGCTGCTTGTTGTTTTTTTAGAATAGCTTCTTCACGTTTTTTGCTAACTTCTAATTCTGCAGCAGAACGTTTTTTAAGAGCAGCTTGTTTGTCAGATGAAAGTTTAGAAATTACATTTTCATCTTTTTTACGTTTTTCCTCTAAAAATGCTTGGAATTTTTTCTCAAGAGCAGCTTCGTCAAATGCACCTTTTTTTACGCCACCTTGTAAATGTTTCATGTATAAAACACCTTCGTTTTTTAAGATAGAACGTACAGTGTCGGTTGGCTCTGCTCCGTTGTTTAACCAAAAAAGAGCTCTGTCGAATTTTAATTCTACTTTAGTTGGGTTTACTGTAGGATTGTATGTACCGATTTTTTCGATAAATTTACCATCACGTGGTGATCTGCTGTCAGCAGCTACAATGTGATAGAAAGGACTCGCCTTCCGTCCGTGTCTTGCTAATCTAATTTTAACAGCCATTGTATAGTTTTGATTTTAAAAATTAATAAAAAATTAGGCTGCAAAATTACATCATTTTTTAACTCTACAAAGTTTTGAACATGTTTTTTTTAAGATATTCAATACGTTTCCTATATTACAAATATTCATGTTTGTTTTTTTTACCAGAATTAATCAATAGAAGACTTTGAAAAAATCAAATTATTGATTCCCTGAAGGTAACCATCTCGATAGATTGGGGCAGGCTTATTTAAATTTTGTTTGAAGTATTTGAAAAATAGTGAAATACAAAATATTAATCTATAACGCAATTCCTATTGTGTAAATTGGGTATAAGAAAGCCTTATATTTTTGGATAAAAAAAATGCTGTGATGTTCTATTATTCTAAGAGTTTTTATACATTTGTAATATAACAGATATTTCAAATCAAAGTTCATGAGTCTACAAAAGAAAATTCTTACCGCAATAATTCTTATATGTTTAATTGGTATTATCTCATTTTTTTATGTGTTTATGAAAAAGAAAACACAGGTAATTCAAAACAATGTATATGAGTTAATTGCAGACAATACGGTAGCGTTTGTTGAGATTAAAACGCTGTCTGATTTGTTTGAATTGCAAAAATCTGAACATGTATTTTGGGATGATATTTCTAAGTTGCCATTATTTTCAACTACATCACAATTTGCGTTCACGCTTGATTCTGTAATTTCTAAACGAACTGAGTTTTCTACGTTTTTACAAAATAATTTTATTGTTTCGTTGTTGCAAGTTGGTAAGCATAAGTTGGAAAATGTATTTTTTATTCCACTAATAGATGAGCAGCAAAAGGCGGTAGTTAATCAATTGTTTGAACAAGCATATCCGCATCTTACCTTACATTCATATGATTACGATGGAAAATGTAAGATTAATAATTTTTTGGAGCCGGGTTCTAAAGTAAACAAACTTTCGTATACTATCTCAAATAATTGTATTATTGTATCAGCCTCTCGCGTGCATATCGAAAATGCGGTAAGAGCTTTTTATGACAAAACTCATGTGTTGCAAAACGAACAGTTTGTTAAAGTCAAAAAAACAGCGGGCTCTAAGGTGTATGCGAATATATTTGTTAATTTTAAACACGTATCAAAAGCTTTATCGCTTATTGTTGCCGATGAGGCGAAGCAAAGTTTTTCCGAAAGCAATTTTTTTGGCTCGTGGAGTGAGTTTGATATTACTCCTAAAGATAATGCATTGTTATTGAATGGTTTTACTGCCGTAAGTTCAGATGAAGAATATTTAAGTATTTTTAAAAATCAACAAGCTGTAAAGTTAAGTATTACCTCAATTATTCCGGCAGGTATAGCCGGGTTTGTGTCTCTTGGAATTTCTAATGGCACACAATTTCGCAATTCGTATGAAGCATACTTAAGAAAAACTGATGCGTATAATCCATATAAGCAGGGTATTGCCGAAATTAATTCAGCATTTTCTGCATCCAATCAAGATGCTGTTAATATAATTGCAGCAATGAATGAATGTATTGCAGATGAGGTTGCTGTAGTTTATGGAAATGCAGGTGAAACAAACATATATGAAAATTCATTTGCAGTATGTAAAACGAAAGGTAAACAGCAAGCTCTTGATGTATTATTGCCAATATTTGACAGTTATTGTGAAAAGACAAAAAAAAATATGTCTGATATTACAACCACCTACACATTAGATAATTCTTCGGTATACACTATGTATGCATTGCCAGTAGCTACAATACCTGAGGTGTTGTGGGGAAAGCTTTTTTCGAAAGTGCAAGCCAAATATGTAACGTTTATTGAAGATTATTTGATTTTTGGTTCTAGTATTCAAGCATTGCAACGATATGTGAGTGCATATGAACTTCAAAAAATTCTTGCTAATGAGCAGGAATTCAAAAAAATACAAAATAATATATTATCTACGTATACCATTTATGCCTATTCTCAAGTATCAAAATCAACTAAATTTTATGAAGATATAGTTGATGAAGAATCTAAATCTCAAATTCAAAAACAGAGTGAATTGCTTAAAAAATGTAACTCTTTGGTAGTGCAAATATCAGTAGATCACGAAATGTTTTATAATAATATTTATCTAAATTATAGTGGTGTTCAGGAAGAAAAGCCACAAACGGTGTGGGAAAGTTATATAGATACTGCAATAATTTGTAAGCCTAAATTTGTTGATACACAAGCCGGCGATATCACTATATTGGTGCAAGATGGATTTTATAATTTAATTTTGTTAAATAATAGTGGTAAAATACAGTGGAAAAAACCTTTGAAAGAGCCTATAATAAGTGAATTCTATCTGATTGATTATTTTAAAAACGGAAAAACACAATATTTGTTCAATACGGCTTCGGCTATTTATATTGTAGATAGATTAGGAAATTTTGTTGATTCATATCCTTTGAAATTAAAATCATCTGCAACTGCTGGTATTTCTGTGTTTGATTACGACAAAAATAAAGAATATCGAGTGTTTGTGCCTTGTGCTAATAAAAAAATATATTTATATACTATTAAAGGTCACGAAATTAAAGATTGGAAATTTGGGCAAACAGAAACCGAAGTAACAACCCCTTTGCAGCATTTTGTTGCCGAAGGTAAAGATTATATAGTGTTTGCCGATAAATTTAACATGTACATTGTTAATCGTAAAGGCGAGACACGTGTAACTGTTCAAGAGCAAATACAAAAATCTCATAATAATACGTTTACTTTAGAACCTACTGTTGGAAAAGTTCCTGCACGAATTGTAACAACTGATGTTCAGGGGAATGTAAAATTTATAGAATTTTCAGGAAAAGTATCTACTTTAGAATTATCAAATCGTAGTCCTAATCATTTTTTTGAATACAGGGATTTTAATAACGATGGTAGCAACGATTTTATGTTTCTAGACAATCAAGAACTCGAAATTATTTCGCAACAAAAGAAAAATATTAGTAATTTTGTGTTTCAAGCTCCTATAACTATGCGACCTGTAGTATATAAATTTTCTGACAATGTATACAAAATTGGTGTTGTTGATAATACTAATTCAAAAGTATATGTGATAAATGGAAATGGTACTTTGCATAAAGGATTTCCTTTAAAAGGCAAGTCGTTATTTACAATTGGGTTTTTATATAAACACTCTAACACATTTAATTTAATTATTGGTGGTGAAGAAAATTTCCTATATAATTATGAAATTAAATAATTTGATGTATATTAGTAAAAATATTCTACCGGCATGAAACACTTTTTTAACCATCAAATATCTCTGATTGCTTTATTGCTCCTTATTTTGATGTATTCTTGCGTTAAAGATCATTTTGATGTACGCGAAAAATTTTCATCAGATATTAAATGGAATCCTTCTATAGCATTGCCTTTAGCTTATGGTAATTTAACACTAGGAGATATTGTTAAAGAGCGTCAAGATACAATTCAGCATATTAGCGAAACAGAACTTGGATATGGTTCGCAAGATACAGATAAGGTAATACAGTTGCGTTATGGTATAGATTCGGCTCGTAAAATTGATATTATGCGTCTACCGGTTATGGAGCCGTATGATACTACTCTGTTTTTAAAGCCAATACAGTTATTAGATGTTCATACTGTTTTTAGTGAAACTGTTAATGATTTGTTGCAAGATAATTTTTCAAATACCGATTATACCGATTATCAAAATTATGAAGCTACCTCGCCACCGCCTATTACCGTTACAGAGCGTATTGCCGATAAGGTAGAAACATATAGTTCTCAGGCTTTACCATTTACTGTTATAGAATATGCTGTGTTATCCGAAGGTAATATGGAAGTTGAATGTATCAATAATTTTACTGTTCCTATAATGACGGATGTTGCAATTTTAACAGATTCGGCAGGAATTCGACAAGAAATAGCGGTGTTTGATTTTAGTAATGGCGGAACTCAATGGATTGCTCCCGGAGCTTCGCTTAGCGATGTGTTTACATTTAATAATACATATTTAGGGTCTCAAATATTATATGAATTCAGAAATTTGCGTTTTGCCGATGCAGCAAATGTTACCGTTGATTTATCAAATGTTATTCAATTGGATATTAATTTAACTCAATTAAAAGCATCTCGCGGTAAAGCCGTTGTTCCGCAGCAAACTATTTCAATGGATTCGCTTGTGTATGTAACTATTCGTGATAAAGATGTTTCAAAAAAAATATATAGAATAATAATTGATGAAGGTTTAATTCATTATAAAATAACTTCAAGTATAGATGTTGCTACAGAGTTTTTGGTTACATTTGAATCAATGACTTTCGAAAATGACACAGTTACAAAATTTGCTGCTCTCAATAAATTGAACCCTGTAGAAGAAGCCGATTGGTATTTGAATGATCATGAAACAGATTTAACTACAAATCCGGAACAACCATTTAACTCTATTCCAATTCGTTTAGGATATAAAGTTTATACCGGAACCGAACTTTTGGAATTTGGACCGCATCAAAATATTAATATTCAAATTTCAAATCCTGATAGTATTGTGTTTCAATATTTAGAAGGAAATATGGGGAAAATAGAAGAAAATGTTTTTACCGATACTTTAGACTTTGAAATTGAAGATTTTTTAAAAAATTTCTTATCGGGTGAAATTACATTTTACGATCCGAAATTACGTTTAGTATATAGTAATCCTATTGGAATTCCCGGGGAATTTGAGATGAAATTGGTTGGTAAAAATTCCGATGGCGATTCGGTAAGTGTATTTAGAGATAATGCAAATTCGTTTGAAATACATGCCCCCGAATGTGAGCAGGTAAAACAGGGGGAGGTTATAGTTTCGAATATTGAATTCAATAAAAATAATACGAATATTGTTGATTTTATTAAGTTATTGCCAAATAAGATTGAGTATTCCGGAATTTACAAGATAAATGCAGATGCACCCGACGAAAATTCAATTGTAAACTGTGTGTCGAATGTAGGAGATGCACGATTAACTGTAGAAGTAGAGTTGCCTATGAAGCTGTCTATTAAGGATTTGGTTTTGCAACAAGAAGTTGTTTTATCCGAAATTCCTGAAATTGAAAATATTTCTAATATTGAAAGTTTACGTTTGTACGTCTATACCGAAAATCAATTGCCTCTTGATGTTAAACTTACTATCACAATGCTCGATACAACACTTGAAGAAGCTGCTCAAGAATTGGGAGTGCTTGACGTTATTGTTTTAGAATCCGGAACTACTATTAATGGTAAAGTTTCTCGTAATTCATCGAATAAAAATACAGAAGAAATTATTTTAACTTCTGCTACCGATTCGCGGCTCGAAAAATTTCTACAATCTAACAAATTGCGATTGCAAATTAAAGTAGAAACTGATCAACAGGGAGATGTGCCTGTGATTTTTTATACCTATTACGGATTGAAGTTTAATTTGGCTGTTGATGGTAAATTTTTGTACGAAGGAAGAATAAATATGGATTAGTAATGAAGTTTGTTTATACCTATATAATTGTTGCCGTAGTTAGTTTTTGGAGCATACATAATTCGTATGCACAAATAGACAATACCATGTATTTTATGGATCGTTTACCGCAAGCAAATTATATAAATCCTTCGGCATATCCTGAATGTAAATTTTTTATTGGTGGTCTCATTGTTCCAATTGTAGGGCAGCTACCACCGCCTATTACATTTGCGGTTAATACGCCATTAGATTGGAATGATGTGGTTTTTAAGGGGCGATGGGAATACTCCGATTCGTTAATTCATCCCTTACATCCTAATGCAAATTTGAATGATTTTTTAAAGAAAATTCATACCTATAATCATATTTCTACAGATTTTCAAACAAGTATTCTGTATCTAGGTTTTAAACAAGGTGCAAGTAATTTTTGGTCGTTCGATGTATCCAATAGAATGTATATGCATGTTGGTATACCCGGCAATTTAATAAAATTTCCAATATTAGGGAACGGTGAATTGCGTGATGCAGATTTTACAGGCTTATATATGAATACAAATTTGTATAACCAAATAGCATTAGGTTACAAACGCCAAGTTACTCGATATTTTAGTGTTGGAGCAAAAGTAAAGTATTTGATAGGTATTGCAAATGTGTATACTTCCGAGTCATCTATTGCACTCAAAACATCAGAAAATGTTAATCATTTATCAACTACATCAAATTATGTAATTCATGCAACGGCACCTTTAGAAGTATCTTTGCAAGAAAATGGAGATATTGAAGATATTAATTTTGTTGAATTCAATCAAAATGATATTTCGAATGAAATCATAAAAAATGCTTTTCTTACCGGTAATAGGGGGGTGGCATTTGATGTTGGGTTTTCGAAAGATTGGAATAGTGAGTTTACATATTACCTTAATATTGAAGATTTTGGATTTATTAATTGGAAGCGAAATACTCATACATTAAGTTTAGTTGGCGATGCAAGTAACGAAGGAGGATTTGAATATAAAGGTGTTGAAATAACTGATATTGATAATTTAGGAGAGCAATTAGCTCCAAATTTTGATTCTATTATAACAAAATTTGATTTTGATTATTCAACAAGTTCATATCGAAGTCCAATGCCATTCAAAATATACGGTGGTGCTCGGTATAAACTTAGCCCTAAATTATATATTGGTGCAGTAGGACGTTTTGAAAAAATGAGTTTTGGATTCCGTCCTTCAGCTGCAGTTTCGTTAAATTATCGCCCCGGAAAATTTGGGGCTTTTACTCTAAGTTATTCGTATTTAAATCATAATTTTAATAATATTGGACTAGGCACCACATTACGTATAGGTCCGGTGCAGTGGTATTTTATTTCCGATAATTTATTAGGTACAGCATTACTCCCTCATCAAAGTCGTTCTATGAGTTTGCGTATGGGGTGTAATTTAGTTTTTGGATATAAAGACAAGGAAAAACCTCAAAAAGCATTACCAATGTTTAATAGTAGTATGCAGGGAGCAGGAAATAAAAAAGTTCCTAAATTTGGACAGGTGAATTCTAAAAAAGGTTCTCGCGAAAAGAAAAAATACAAAACTATTAGTGCACCTAAAAATTAGAATGTTCAATTAATGTATTCATATACGAGAATTAAACATGCTCATATAAATATCCCGTTTTTTAAAGTTTTTTTTTCTTTAACATCTCATATTTTTTTAAAAGGGAGTAGAATGTAAAATATTTGTTTTGAAACATGGTTTTCATGTAACTTGCAACAAAAATTATGAATACATTACTTGCTGTAAATCATTATTCCGACATTTTACCTCAGTATCGCAATACACCTATATCTTTATTGTTTGAATATCATAATTTCAAAATTCCTTTTAAAATTTATCATTCTGCACAAATACTTGTGGGTATGTGTATGGATAATCGTAAGTATTTGCATATCCCCGATAACTTTGCATATATATTAAGGTCGGGTGGCGGAAATTTACGCAACAGTGAGTTTAAAGTGTCGTACGCTATTGCAGTTGGAAATATTTCTTACATAGCACTTATAGGACATACAAATTGTGGCATGGTACAATTGGTACAACGCAAACAATTGTTTATTTCTGGTTTGGTTTCAAATGCCGGTTGGTCGTATTTACAAGCCGAACAGCATTTCGATACTTTTTCAAAACAATTCGAAATAGAAAACGAAATTGATTTTACAGTTCAAGAGTCGCGTCGAATACAAGAGTTGTATCCCAAAGTTACAGTTGTTCCTTTGTTATTTAAAGTTGAAGATTCCAAATTATATCAAATTGTGAATGACGAACGCTAAGTATCATTATATTTTTAATGTTTTTTTTAAGCTTGTTTTTGTAGAGTAAAAAAAATAAGTATATTTGCACCTTAAAAAATGGCTCCGTAGCTTAATTGGATAGAGCATCTGACTACGGATCAGAAGGTTGGGGGTTCGAGTCTCTCCGGAGTCACAAAACGAGTTGTATGATTTCATGCAACTCGTTTTTTATTTATTATCGAGTATGTTTTGTGAAATCTGCTATTTATAAAAAATGTATATTTGCTAAAAAATGTAATTATGATAACTTTAGAACTAACAGAAACTCAAATGCAAGATATATTACAAATGGTATATCTTGGCGAATGGATGACACAAGCATATGGTTCGAATGAACATGCACAAGAGTATGAGGAACTTATTCAAAAATTATATGAAGTTGCTCATAATAATGGAATTGAAAGCGATGTGAATTATGATAAAAAACTTGGAGGGTATGTTCCTACCGATGAATTTGAGACTTTCTGCGATGAGTTAATTCAACAATATGATGAACATACTTTTTGGGAAGAATTGATTATGCGTATGGCAACCAAAGAATTGCAAGCCCAAGGTGGCGAATCTTTATCATCGGTTGAATACGAAAAACAATTACAAATATTAATTCGAAAATACGAACAAGAATGTAACGAGCATGGTATCGAACATTTGACGTTTTCCAAATTATGAAAGGACTTGTTGTAAAATCTACCGGGAGTTGGTATCGTGTACTTGCCGATAATAGAAGCGTTTTTGAATGTAGAATTAAAGGTAAACTCCGATTGGATGATTCTAAAAGTACCAACCCTATTGCTGTCGGCGATAGAGTAGAATTTACCCTCGAAGATAATACACGTGGTATTATTTCGGAAATTTTAGAACGAAAAAATTACATCATTCGTAAAGCTTCTAACTTATCTAAACAATCGCATGTAATTGCTGCCAATGTAGATAGGGCATATTTAGTAGTAACTATTCATAGTCCACAAACATTATTGTCGTTTATTGATAGGTTTTTGGTATCGGCTCATGCGTATGATATTCCGTGTACGATTGTAGTTAACAAATACGATACACTAGTTTCTGAGCCCGATATTACTCTGTTTGAAGAGTGGAAGCGAATATATGATTTAGCCGGATATGAATTACTTGAAGTTTCGGCACATAGCGGTCATAACATACAAACATTGAAACATCAGATGAAAGGTAATATATGTGTCTTTGCTGGTAATTCGGGCGTTGGTAAATCTTCACTTATTCATGCTTTAGATCCACAAACGTCTGTAAAAATACAAGAAATTTCTAAAGCTCATAGTAAAGGTCAACATACAACAACGTTTGCCGAAATGTTTGAGCTCGATTTTGGTGCATATATAATTGATACTCCTGGAATTAAGGCTTTTGGTTTGCTTGATTTTGATACAGATGAACTAGCTCATTATTTTCCGGAAATATTTAGGATTTCATCTCGCTGCCAGTTTCATAATTGTACTCATTTGCACGAACCAAATTGTGCTGTTTTGGAGGCTGTAGAACGAGGAGAAATTCCCGTAAGTCGTTTCGAAAATTATGTTTCTATTTGCTTTGATGAACAAACAAAACATAGAAAATAAATTAACGTCAACTTCTCTGTTGAATTATTCCTTTTGTTGAGCAACAAAGTTCTGTAATTCGGGAAAAAATTCCTGAAAATGTAATTCTAATTCTTTATAATTTCTTTTAAAAACATCAATGCATTCCATAGTGTGTTGCGGTAAGCTTGTGCGAGTTGCCATTCGAGATAATACTTTTTCTAAACCATAAAATGATGCATAGTAGCGCATCCAATTGTTGTATACTAAAGAAGGAATAAGTTGTTGTGCCCGTTTCGGTACTAGGTGGTAGTATTTTAGTAGACTGTTGTATGTAAATTCAATAAATACGTCGCGTTGAATATTGGTATATGAGTTCCAATGTGTGGAGAGTAAGTGGTCGTATAGTATGTCAACTATAATTCCAGCATATCTTCCGTAAATTGGTTTAAAAATTAGAATGCTTTGTTTTACAATAGTTGAATTATCGGCAAAATTATCGATACTTCTATGCAATAAAATTCCTTTTTGTATTGCAGGAGGGTAAAGGGTATGAGAATTGCCTTTTACAAAATCACCTAAAAAATTTCCAACAATAACTTGTTCATCAGTTCCCGACAGAAATGAATGTGCTAATGAATTCATTTGGAAATGTGTGTTTGAATGAGTGATTGGAATTCGGTTTCGGAATCATTCAAGAATGTAATTCCAATTGATAAAACATATATTGGTAATTGATTTCGTGTAATTTCAAGAATTTTAGGAGCATCTTTTTCTGTTGTTACTATGGTAGTTCTATATGTTTTGTATTGTTGTAAAATTAATGCATAATCATCGTTGGTGTATATATGATGGTCGGCAAAATTTAGATGTGTTATATCTTTACAGTATTGCGATATAAACGTATACATTGGTTTCGGTTGGGCTATACCGGTTACCAACAATATGTGTTTGCTCGAAAGTATTGTTGGAATATCATGTTGCTTTTTACTCTCAGCTTCATAAATTGAAGTATATTTGATTGTTGTAAAAAAAAGAGTTTGTTTGGTAATGTGCAATTTTCTTTTCCACATTTCCATTTCTGTATTTGTAAGGTTATTTGGACATTTTGTAATAATAATGCTGTGAGCTCTCTCTAATGCGTAAGTTCCCTCGCGGAGCATACCTCCCGGGAAAACGCAATCATTCCAAATAGGTCTGTTGTAATCTATTAATACAATATTTAGTCCTGATTTTATAGCACGGTGTTGAAATGCGTCATCGAGAATTATTGCTTGAATAGTAGGATTGTCTTGTAATAATTTGGTAACACCTAAAACACGTTTTTCGCATACAGCAACGTTTGTTTTTTGTAATTTTTTGTATAAAAAGTATGGTTCATCGCCTAATTCATCAACCGTAGTTAAAGGGCTGGCTAACAGGTACCCTTTGGTTTTTCGTTTATAGCCTCTACTTAAAATTGCTGTGCGAAATGTGTCTTGCAGCAATGAACATATATATTCCACATGAGGAGTCTTGCCTGTTCCACCTACGGTAATATTACCAACACAAATAGTAGGCGTTGTAAACGATGTTGATGAATACAAACCTGTATCATAAGCCTTGTTACGGAGGTATGTTAGTGTCCAATATAAAGGGGAAAATACACAGAAGATTCTTTGAAATTTCATTGAGAAAATGTATACATTAATTAATTTTTAGAATATACGGTAGTTGCATATATATTCCTTGTTGTTTCGGAATCTCTTTGGTTAACGTACTTATTTGTGCAATTTCTTTACCGAATAAAGCTTCAATTTCTTTTGATAGAGATTGTTGTCCTGATATTTTATCGAGAATAATTTCAATTGCAGATTTTTGTTCCGGATAGATTTGGAGGTTATAATTACCTCCTAATTGAGCTTTTTTGTCAGCTATTGCTATGGCTGTATTTACGCCTCCGATAGTGTCTATCAGACCAATTTTTAAAGCATCGGTTCCACTCCAAACTCTACCTTGAGCAATTGTTTCTACTTGCTGTATAGATAATTTACGGCCTTGAGCAACACGTTCTTTAAATGTAGTATAGGTGTTTTCAATATTTTTTGAAATTACCGCATGTTCATAACTGCTAACTTTTCGTGCAGGACTACCTAAATCGGCATAAGAACTTGAATTAACAGTATCTATACTAACACCAATTTTGTTAAATAATTCCTGTGTGTTAAACAGCATGCCAAAAACACCTATGGACCCCGTTATGGTTGTAGATTCTGCAACAATAACGTGAGCAGGGCATGCAATATAATATCCACCCGAAGCTGCAACATCGCCCATTGATACAATTGTAGGTTTTGCTTGTGCTGCTAATGAAACTTCATGCCATATTGATTCCGAAGCAAGAGCAGACCCTCCACCTGAATTAATACGCAATATTATAGCTTTTACCGTACTATCTTTTCGAGCGTTTCGAATAAGTTCGCAAAACGATTCGCTGTAAATGCCGGTATTATCTCCTTTGCCCGATTGAATAGTTCCCGAACCAATAATGAGTGCAATTGTGTTTTTATTTTGATTATTGGTTTTTTCAATTTCACGACACATAGGAATGTATGAATCTAATGTTACAAATGATATGTCGTCTTTTTGTTCTATTGCAATTCTTTTTTTGAGGGTGGTTATAAAATCATTATAATAAAGAAGGGAATCAGTAAGTCCCAATGCATAAGAGTTTTCGGCATTCCATACCAAAAGTGAGTCTGCAATAATTGATAAAGGTTTTTTTATATGAGAACGTTGTGTCTGAATTGATTCTGTATATTTTTTCCACAAATTCGAAACAAGAGCTTGTATTTGTTCCCTATTTTCGGCACTCATTGTATTTGACGTAAACGATTCTACATAGCTTTTATATTTACCTACTTTAAAAACTACCGGTTCTACCCCAATTTTATCCAATAAATTTTTGAACGAAACAAATTGTGAGGATATGCCCGAAAGTTCAAACATTCCCTGTGGATTTATAAATATACTATCGGCAACCGAAGCGAGTAAATATGATTTCTGCGTATACATATCACTGTAAGCATATATAAATTTGCCCGATGTTTTAAAATCTAATAAAGCTTTGCGAATTTCATTCAATGTTGTGTATCCCGCTTGAATTATATCGGTATGTAAAACTATTCCAGTTATTTGTGTATCTGTTTTTGCATGATGTATGGCTTGTAATATATCATGAATTCCTAAAATTGATGAATTGTCGCTTAAAGGTGAAATACCTTGAAAAGGATTTGTTTCCGATAATTCTTGGATAGGTTCGTGAAGACGAATAAGTAGTAGACTTTTATCTTTAATTTCAATATCGGTAGTGTTACTCGAAGCTATAATTCCTGCTACAACAATAAAAATAATGAGAACAAACAATGCTAAGCCTAAAAAAGTTCCCGATGCGGTAACGAATAAATATTTAAAAAAACGTTTCATTGCGTATATATTTATGTTTCTTTTGTATAAGATTTCTTACAAATGTACTTGTATTGTTTGAATAAGAAAACAGAAACAGTAAAAATTATTATTGATATGAATCATGTTTGGTTGTTATTAGGAGCAAATTTGGGAAATGAGTTGCAATTATTTTCGCAAGCTATTGCAGCTATTGAATCTCAAATTGGTGTGTGTGTTGCTCAATCATATGTATATACAAGTCCGCCCTGGGGATTTAGCCATGCAAATAAGTTTTATAATCAAGCTTTGGAAGTAAAAACAGAATTATCTGCCGAATCTGTGTTACAAGCTTGTTTGTTAATAGAGCAAGACTTAGGCAGAACGCGTAAATTCAACAGTGGATATCAAGCAAGAATTATTGATATTGATATAGTATACTATAATTCAAGTATTATAGATTTAGAGTATTTGCATATACCACATTCGCTTATGCATACTCGCAAATTCACTCTCGTACCTTTGAGTGATATTGCCCCAGAGTATATGCATCCTATTTTGCATAAAACAACACTTCAACTATTGGCTGAATGTGTGGATGATGCAACTGTTACGCGATTGGAGGGGGAGTAATTATTAATTGAACAATATAAATGTTCCAGCACCAGCTAAATAGCCAATTAATGCTAATAAGCTTATTTTTTTAAGATACCACATAAAGTCAATTTTTTCTAAACCCATAGCAGCAACACCTGCTGCAGAACCTATTATAAGTATACTGCCTCCTGTTCCCGCACAATATGCCAAAAACTCCCAAAATGTACCGTCTACCGCAAAAACTCCTGCCGATTGTATGGAATACATTCCCATAGACCCGGCAACTAATGGAACATTGTCAATTATGGAAGAAAGAATTCCTATTACAATATTTATAACATACACATTTTTATTGGTAACATCGTCGAGCCAGCCGCCTAATTGTGCTAGATGACCTGCAGATTGTAATGCTGCAACTGCAGATAAAATACCCATAAAAAAGAATATTGTTGGGGTATCTATGCGTTTGAGGACATTATATACATTCAGTTTTTTTCTATATTCAGGTGCTTTTTTAGCAAGCATAATTTCGGTAGTAATCCATAATATGCTTAATCCTAAGAGCATTCCCATAAATGGAGGTAAATGAGTGTAGGTTTTAAATATTGGTACAAATAATAAACTACCAACACCAATGGCAAAAATTATTTTTCGGTGTCGAACACTCGTATATTCCTTTTCGTCATTTTCTTTTTTTGGTTTTTCTATAGTGCCTTTCAATATAAAACTAAGAATAGTAAGAGGTACTACAATGTTAATAATACTTGGTAATAGTAACGATTTTATAATAGCTGCTGCTGTTACTTGACCGCCAATCCAAAGCATTATGGTAGTTACATCACCTATGGGCGACCATGCTCCGCCGGCATTTGCTGCTATTACAATAATGCTGGCAAACATCCATCTGGTTTTTTTGTCGTCTATTAATTTTCGTAACAATGCTATCATTACTATGGTTGTAGTTAAATTATCGAGAGCTGCCGACATGAAAAAGGTTATAACCCCAATAATCCACAAAAGTTTTACTTTTTTCTTTGCAGTTATTTTGTCGGTTATTATTTTAAACCCTTCGTGTTGGTCTACAACTTCTACTATAGTCATCGCTCCTAATAAGAAAAATAGAATTTGAGCAATTTCTATAATATGATGTTCGAGTTCTTCAACAATAAAATGTGTGATGTCTACAGATCCTTGAGTTGCTGTCCAACTTGGGCTAAACCCAAGATTTAAAATTGTGGTATTGTTGAGCATGTATACTGTCCATAACGCAACACCAATAAATAATGCACTTGCTGCTTTGTCAATTTTAATTGTATGTTCCATTGCTATAGCTGTATAGCCGAGAACAAAAATGAGAATCATTAAATAAAACATAGGAAAATAGTATTTGAATAATTTTTTTTATATTAAAAAACCATGTAAAAATATATAATATTAGTATTGAACTTTATTTTTTACTCGTTTTTTTTAGAAAATATTTAGAAACTGTTTAAATTTCATTATTTAACGTCAACTTCTATGTTGAATTCCTAGGTAACTTAAGTACTTGCTAACTTTCTAAACTTTCAAATTCATTCAACGTTCAATCTTCAAACTTTTTTAGTATATTTGCCTTTCAAAAAAAATAGCATAAGTAATGCTACTAAAACATTACTATGAAAATAAATCAAAATAAATTACTTATACAGTTTCTTCGTTGGAGATTGCAACATGTTACCGATAAGCAATTTGTATATATATTAAGTGTTGTTATCGGATTAATTGTAGGGGTAGCTGCTGTAGTGTTAAAAACACTAGTACATGCTATTCGTCATTTGGTACACATATGGTCGCCATTCGAAGAGGGAAATTTTTTGTATTTTTTCTTACCTATGGTAGGTATAGCGGCTGCTGTATTGTTTATGAAGTATATAGTTAAAAGTAATATACGACATGGCGTGCCAAGTGTATTGTATGCTATATCTATGGAACAGGGGAAAATAAAGCCTCATCAAACATTTTCTTCAATTATTACCAGTGCTCTTACTGTTGGGTTTGGTGGTTCTGTTGGATTGGAAGGTCCGAGTATAGTTACCGGGGCTGCAATAGGTTCTAATGTTGGTAGAATATTACGGTTGAAATACAAACAAATAATTTTACTTATTGGTTGTGGTTCGGCAGGGGTAATGGCTGCGATATTTAATGCTCCGGTTGCTGCACTGGTGTTTGCTCTTGAAGTTATTGTACTTAATCTTGCAATGAGTTCTATAGTGCCACTATTATTAGCTTCGTCGGCAGCTACACTTACTTCATATTTTTTTGTAGAACAAGATGTATTGTTTCATGCCGTAGAATTATTTAATAAAGGCTACGAAATTCTCGATGTGCCATCGTTTGTTGTTTTGGGGGTATTTACCGGTTTAGTGTCGGTGTATTTCAAACGAATGTACATAGCTATAGAAGCTAAATTCGAAAAAATTGAAAGTCGTAAACATCGGTTGTATATAGGTGGAGGTTTATTAGGATTATTGTTGTTTTTCTTCCCTTCATTATATGGCGAAGGATATGAATTTATAAATATGGCATTTCGTGGCGATTATTCTTTCTTATTTGCCAATAGTATTTTTGTAATATTTGAAAAAAGCTTTCTGCTTACGTGTGTCTTGTTTTGTGCTGTAATTTTAATTAAAGTTATAGCTTCTTCACTTACGTTTGGCGCCGGAGGGGTAGGAGGAATTTTTGCCCCTTCTTTATTTATTGGAGCCATTGTTGGCTTGTTTTTTTGGTATGTGTTCGAGTATTTTCAAATAGATGCTCCGGTTACGTTATTTGTATTGCTTGGTATGTGTGGAACTATTGCAGGGGTATTACATGCTCCACTTACCGGTATTTTCCTTATAGCTGATATTACCAGTGGGTATGGCTTGTTTGTTCCTCTTATGATAGTGTCTGCAGTATCATATGCTACTGTTCGTATTTTCGAAAATAATTCGGTGTATACTTATTTGTTGGCAAAACGCAAGCAGTTAATCACACATAACAAAGATCAATCGGTTTTAACATTATTGCAAATTAAGAAACTTATTGAAACGGATTTTAACACCGTGCACGTAAATGCTACTTTAGGAGAACTAATAGAGGTTATAAAATATGCAAAACGCAATATTTTCCCGGTAGTTGACGACGATGGTGTGTTGCACGGAATTGTAAAATTAGACGATATTCGACATATTATGTTTTCGCCCGAAAAGTATAATAAAATTGATGTGCGTACGGTAATGCATATGCCTAAATATTATTTTTCTCCCACCGACGATATGGACGATGTGGTTGCGGTTATCCAAAAAAGCGGTCATTTTAATTTCCCTATACTCGACAATGGTAAGTATATAGGGTTTATCTCTCGTGCAACTGTCTTCTCCGAGTATCGAAAAATTTCAGAGTTTTTTTCGGAAGAATAATTGTTAACTTTTTTGTATAAAATTTATTTGGTAAATTCAGTAAATTTTAATTAATTTGTTAGGAATTGCAACTATTTCGGTTCGAAATGAGTCTTGCAGTAGTATTCTAGTGTTTATTTGAAACTGTTTATATATGAAACCAACAAAAACTATCCCTCACAACATGCGTAAATTCCTCGCAACAACGTATTTAGTATTATTGTCGGCTTTGTTTCTTCCTGCGTTTTCGCAAGTAGATTTTGAGTTTTGGTTTGCTGCTCCGTATGCATCACAGCAACATAACCCGAATGCTTTAGGTCCGGGTGGTAGACCAATTTATTTGCACGTAGCTACGCAAGATGCACCTGCAACTATAGAAATTTCTATGCCTGCCGATCCTACGTTTCCGGTAATTACGCTAAATCTTGCTGCTCAAAAGTCTGATTCGGTAAATTTAACTCCATATTTGTCGAAAATTCAAAGTAGCAATCAAGGAAATGTGATAGAAAATAAAGGTCTATATATTCGTTCAAATGCTTTGATTACTGCGTATTACGAAATATCATCGGTGCTCAATGGCGATTTCTTTTCTTTGAAAGGTCAAAATGCGTTGGGGAGAGAATTCTATGCTCCGTTGCAAAATAAATATAACAATAGTGACTATCACTCTATAAATCATAACGACCCTTATGGTTTATATACCGTAGCCGACCCTGCGTATTCATATATTATCATTACTGCTACCGAAAACAATACCGAGGTTTCTATTACTCCTACCGGTAACGCGGTTGGTATTCCTGCCGGAACTACTAAAACAGTCCTTTTGAATAAAGGTCAAACCTATGTGGTACGTTCGGTGAACGAATTGCAAATGCCTCGATTAGGTGGCACCAAAATTACATCGACCAAAGATGTTGCGGTAACAGTAGGTGATGACTCTATGTTTCCGCAAGATTTTACAGTAAATAATGACTGTGAGGACTATGCCGGCGACCAAATTGTTCCTACCAGCATAATTGGAAAAGAGTATTGGGTGGTAAAAGGTCAAGGGTATAAATTAGGAACTACAGGTTCTTCGGCAGGTAAAGAGTATACCGAATATGTGTTTGTTACAGCAACGCAAGCCAATACTCAAATTTTTATTGATGGAAGTTTTCATACAACATTAAATGCAGGGCAACAAGTTGCAATAGATTTGGGTGGACCTACAACCTCAAATTACAAATTTGTAATGGGTGATAAGCCTATTTATGTGTTTCATGTATCGGGATATCAATGTGAGATGGCGGGAGCATTGTTGCCTCCTATCGATCAATGTACCGGTTCGTATAAAACAGGATTTGCTCGTACATATGGTTCCAAATTATACGAAAACTTTTGGATGAACCTTATGGTTAAAGGTAATGGTGAAGCAAATTTTACAATAGACGGAGTGCCGCATCCTAAAATTCAAGGTGCAACATGGCAAACTATTTTAGGTACCGACTGGAAAGTAGCTCGTATAGAATTTACGCAAGCTGAATTACCTGTAGGAGCACATTTTATACAAAATCCTACGAATTTATTCCACATGGCAATGATGAACTCTCGGTCGTATGATTGGGGAAGTGGTATTGGGCTTATGGGAGCATCGTACGGGTATTTTTCGAATTTCAACGAAAATAAACCACGTGCAATTATTGTAAATAATAATGATACTGCAATAGTAGTAGCTCGCGGTACTCTTGTGAGTTTGCTTGCGAGTGGTGGATATGCGTTTAATTGGACAGGATATATTTGGAATGGAACCGATTGGGATATGTTGCCTGCGCCCTATTTTATGACAAATACATCAGTAGAAAATCCACAAGTAACTATAAATGCCGACGGATATTATAAATATACCGCTTCTATTACTACCGAATGTTATGGCGTGCAAACAAGTAGTGTGTATATTAGTATAGTTCCGCCTGCCAATTTGAACAATATTTACGATACCGTGTGTGCAACTCCACCATATACCGATGTAAGTGAATTCTATAATTTGTACAATTTAGAAGATACAATAGTTGGTGTACAAGGTGATAGACTAAAATATTATGTGCAAAGTTGGTATAAATGGGTGAATGCGAGTACGGAAGTTTGGGATGATTTTGAAATGAATAGGAATTATATAGGTGTTCCTAATAATGGTACAATAACACCAGTAGTTAATCCATTACTTATAGCACCTAATGTCTCGTCAACTGTTGGGCATTTAGTTAAAACTACTATGTCAGCAAATAATCCACCTACTAGGGAAACTGGGTACATTGATTGGAATGAATATAATCAAGCTGTATGGCTCGACTATAATTTATCTGCAAATCCTCTAAATGTAGCCTATGGAGGTGTTTTTTCTTTAGATGTTATGTATGATGGTTCTCCATTAGAAAATTGGATGAATGGAAATCATACAGTTTACATGGAACTATTTAATTCTAATGGTGTAATGGTTCGTCAAGAGCAAACTATACCTTATTCTGAAATCACTTCGCCAACATGGAGACGTATGACTTTTGATTTTTCTAGTTATTCTTCTTTGCAATCAGTTACGAAAATTAGAATAAGAGCATATATTCCTCATTGGGTTCAATCTGTATTACCAATAGGTTATTATTTTGATAATTTTAATTTGCAAACTAATCGACACAAAGAAACAATAACAAATCCTGCACAATATCGCATTACCGATAACGATACTCTCATAGCTATTGTAAAAAATGAATTAGATCCTACTCGTACCGATTCGGCATATGTGTATTTGCAAGTATTGCCTCCGGGTAAAGGGCCAAAAGATGTAACACTTGACCCTATGTGTGCAACCAATGGTAATCAGTATGTGGGTTTTGACTTAACACAATACAATTACGAAGTAGGTGGTGCCTTAATAGCCGATAAAAATTGGTTCCTCAATCAAGCTTTAACATTACCTGTTACCGATCCAACGAATGTAACCGTAACCGGCACCCAAACATTCTGGGCTCAAATAGATGATGAGTGTGGTGGAGTAGGGTCGCTTACCGTACAAATTTCGCCACAACCCAACGTAATGGATGCCACCGAGCAAGTATGCGAAAATGTTGATATTGGCGGCGATAGAGGTATTCTCGATTTATCGACTATGAAAAATCGTGTTACAACAAACCTCGATGCTACGATAGAATGGTATTCAGATGCAGCTCGTACTACATTGGTGCCTAATATAAACCAAGTATTTCCAACCGATGGGCAGGAGTATTATGCTAATGTATATTATAATGCTACATGTATAGCTCATGCTACGCTTACTGTTACTGTTATTCCGTTGAGCGATGTTACATTCAATAACCAAAGTGTTTGTATTGATGCCGGAACTGTAATATTAAATGCGACGCCTGCCGGTGGTGTGTATACCGGTCCCGGTGTTACAGGTAATATATTTAATCCTGTAACTGCAGGTGCTGAAACTCACGAGATTTCATATACCATTTCAAATTTATCGTGTAATTATACCAAAAAAGCAACATATACCGTGCATCCTTTGGTTAGTGCTACTATAACACAAGTACCTGCCGGTAAATTGCAAGTAAATGGTACAGCTACTTTACAAGGAGCTATAAGCCCCGGTGCTTTGGCAAATTATAATTATTCGTGGACAAATGCTTCGTTATTATCAAACCCTACATCTATTAGTCCTACTACTCTTCCTTTAACACAACCTACTAATTATTGCTTAATAGCAACCGATAAAGTTACAGGGTGTGATGATACAGTATGTGTGCTTGTAGATGTGTATGTTCCTATAGCTGTAGATATGCAGTTTTCTGCAAATCCTGTATGTGCCGGAGAACCTGTTACTGTAAGGGCAAACAGAACCGGTGGTTTTGGTCCGTTCCAATATACATGGACTATACCGGGAGGAACAGATTATACAATGCTTAACGACTCAGTTGTGCGTATTAATAATCCGCAAACTACTATAAATATTTCGGTAACTGCTCGCGATTTGGGAATTACACCAAATGATGTGATATCAGATTCTGATGTATTAACGGTAAATCCTCGTCCTGTTATTTCTATTGCAAATGTAACACCTACAGTGTGTCAAAATAGTCCATTATCTATAACTCCATCTGTTTCGGGAGGAACACCGGCATATACACACCTGTGGTCGCAAGATACTCAAATCTTAACGTCTGCTACCAATGTGCAAACAGCTGTGGTAAATACCACTACCAATACCGGAACATATAATTTACGATATACAGTAACCGATGCTAATAATTGTAGTGATTTTGAAGATGTTACTGTTCGAATTAATTCTAATCCTGTAGTGCAAGCTATTGCTGACCCGGATACAACATGTATTGACAATACTGTTCAACTAAATGGAACTGTAACACAAGGGGTAACTGCAGGTGGGGTACACGAGTGGATTTCTAATTCAGGTAGTTTACCAGGATTATCAAATACTGTAATTCCAAATCCGGTATTTACACCAACAGCAATAGGGGTACATAGATTCCAATACATTTTTACCGATGCTCAAGGATGTAAAGACACTTCGGATATTGTGCGTGTGCGTATAGAGCCTAAACCAAGTGTTACAATAAATCCTGTTGCTCCACAGTGCGAAAGCAATTTGGGCGTGCAATTGTCAGCAGTGCCTGTTGTAAACGGTGTTGATAATCCTACTTTTACATACAATTGGACAGGTGCAGTAACATCTACACAAGAAAGTCCTTTACTTGATATTTCACAAGCAAGCACTAAGACAGTATCATTAACGGTAACAGCAAATAATGGTTGTACATCTGACCCCGCAACAATAAATGTAGTGGTGAATCCAAATCCGCTTGCGCAAATTATTACCCCACAACCTATGACAGTGTGTGCCGGAAGTACATTGAATTTACAAGCGAACAATACTACACCGGGTATTCAATATACGTGGAGTGGAACAGCACAATCATATATTTCGCCAACAGTAGGTACTCCGGTTACATTTACTGCCCCTACTATAGTTAGTCCAACACAATCATATACTGTAATACTTACTGCAACCAACACTACAACAGGTTGTACCGCACAAACGAATGCAGATATTCTTGTATATCGTCAACCGGTAATTTCATTGGGTAACGATTTGGAATTATGTGTTGGAGCATCTACTATTTTGAATCCTACTATTACGTATGCAGTGCAGCCTATTAGCGAGATTCGTTGGGTGCTAGATACAACAGAATTAAGTAATACAAGTACTCTAAATCCTACATTTACACAAAAAGAGTTGAAAGATTATACTGTAGGATTACGCATAACCGATGCGAATGGTTGTCAAGGGTATGATGAAATAGATATTACCGGATTGGCAAATCCAACTGCCGATGCAGGTCCCGATAAAACAGCCGATTGGAATACCGCCTTTGGTTTAACAGGAAGTGCATCTGGTGGAGCACCGGGGTATACGTGGTTGTGGCAACCGCAAGACTCTTTAACTTCGGCAAATACTGTTCAAAACCCTACTTCAATTCTTAAAGAAAGTACGTGGTTTGAACTCGAGGTTACTGATAGTAAAGGATGTAAAGATGTAGACTCCGTGTTGATTACTGTGATTGGTCAGCCGATTTCTGTAACAATTATACAATATCCTACTGCTATTTGCGAAGGTCAAAATGGTACACTCGAAGCTATTCCATCGGGAGGTTCGGGAGTGTATACATACGAATGGGCAGAGGCTGCGAATCCAACGGTGGTAATAGGTACTAATAAAACACTGCCAATAGTCGCTACTGTTAACAAACAATATTTAGTTCGTGTAAGTAGCGATCCGTTTACTCCGGCAACTGCATTTAAAACGGTTGTAGTAAATCCGTTGCCTACGCTTTCTATTCAAGGAACAAATGTGAAAGAAATATGTTTGAATTC
Organism: Bacteroidetes bacterium ADurb.Bin217; assembly: GCA_002069975.1. Lineage (GTDB taxonomy): Bacteria > Bacteroidota > Bacteroidia > Bacteroidales > UBA1715 > MWCJ01. The sequence goes on from MWCJ01000001.1 coordinate 41,897, forward strand.
TTCAACTGTAATTACTCCACAAGTTCAAGGAACCAGTCCGTTTACGTATGCATGGACCGATGGTAGCCCGTTTGTAATAACTACCCCATCGTACACCTATAATAATTCTCAAAACCCTGGTGTACAGGTGCTTAATTTAGAGGTTACAGATGCAAATGGTTGCAAAGAAGATGTAGATGTTACAGTAACAGTACACGATTTACCAACAGTAGCTATAATTCCCCCAAATCCTTCGGTGTGTGTGAATAACGATTTAACACTTACAGCACAAGTAACTGGTAATGGTTTAGCACCGTATGTGTATGCATGGACAGAATCTACCGGAAAATTAACTCCAATGGGACAAACTGCAAATTTTAGAAGTTCTGTAGTAGGTCCGTTCCAAGTAAGTGTAACTGTTACCGATGATAATTTATGTAGTGCAAGTGCAAGTCAAATAGTATTGGTAAAACCACTTGCTACATTAAAATTAAACGATGATTATTCGGTGTGTGCCGGCTCTAATTTGGTGTTAGATATTAACCCTACAAATATTCCAGGCTCATATAGTATGAATTGGGTAGGTGGAGCACGCAATAGAATTGTAGATTCTAGCGATGTTTCAAAATCTATATTCCGTAGTAACGATGTTGGTGATTTTGATTTATATTATACAATAGCCGATTTAAATGGGTGTCCGCGAGTAGATACGGTAACTGTGCATGTATTACCTTCGGTAAAACTTGCTCCAATAACCGATAAAGATGCTTGCGTTGGAGTGTCGTTACCTATTTCGGCAAGTATTATAACAGCCGGAAATCCTGCAAATGTTCAATATGCGTGGATAGGTAATGTAATACCTACATTTGGAAATCAAACTACATTTACTGCCGGTACAGCCGGTGTATCGCAAGTAAAACTTGTAGCAACTGAGGGGCAAGGTGCTAATAGTTGTAGCGATAGTTTGAACTTTACGGTTACTGTTCATAGTAATCCACGAGTGGAAATTGTTGCAAATTACCAGCCTAATAATGTTCCTTTTGGTGCAAATGTTCAGTTAGATGCAAATATTGTCTTTCATACAACTCCAAAATATGATTATGTTTGGTATGATCCAGGGGCAATTATATCTGGACATGATTCTTCACGAGTTTACACAATACCAATTTTAAATAATAGAACGTATAGTGTTAATGTAATCGATGAATTTGGTTGTCAGGCTATGGATTCAATTAATTTATCAACTGAAAATTATATTTTTGTTATTAAACATCCTTGTACTGATGCAATACCAGTGAATCCAAATGTTTTAGTTTCGGGTGTTTGTTTAGATGATAATTTTTATATATGTGAGGGGCAATCTATTCGTTTAGTTCCTCAATTTTTATCGGGTAATACTAACGGATTAACGTATACATGGACAAATGATGAGGGGGTAGTTATTGCAAATACAATAAATATAACTGTTCGTCCTTCAAGAAATACTACGTATACACTAACAATAGTGAATTCTGCTGGAATGTCTTTCTCTTTACCGCAATTAGTAACAGTTAATCCAAACCCAACTGCAAATATTACTGTTTCGCCCGAATACGGAGGGACTTTTTATACGCAAGATCCATTAACTATAAATGGTAATCCTGCAGGTGGTAGCGAACCGTATGTAAAACACACATGGGTTACTAATGTTACTTTGCTTAATTCAAATGCTCAAATTACTCAAGTTACAGTACCTTCGCCACAAAATGTTAGTTTTGTGTATTCAGTTGAAGACAGCAAAGGATGTAAAGGGACCGCGGCACGAGCTATTACAGTAATAGCTCCGGTTCAGCCAAATATAATTGGTGACGATGCTTGCGAAAAATCATCGACCGTATATTCATTAGATAGAACGTATCCGTTAGGTACTATTTATGTGTGGACTGTTAACGGTGGACAAATCATTGGTTCCGATACAAATCCTACTGTTGAGGTATATTGGCCAAATGCACGGGTTGGTGAAGTTTCGGTATTTGTAAAACCACAATACGAAAAAGAAGCTACTCGTACCAAACAGGTTGTAATAGGTAAAATACCTGATGTTGCTATTTCGGGTCCTGTACATGTATGTCAAGGAGATGTTGCAAATTATACTGCTATAAATAAAGGAACAAACACCAATTTGGCATATTCATGGGCAGTAGCTACCGATGTTAGCAGTTCATTATTCGAACCATATTACAGTGAATGGTGGGACGGAACCGATCATGAATTATTGCAAGCAGTAAATGCTCCTGTTAACGATGTTGCTACAGTAGAGTGGAAAAACGAAGGAAAAGACAAAGTGGTACTGACTGCACGTGATGCCGGATGTAAAGTTACCGTAGATTTAGATGTTACCATACATCCACTTCCGCAACCCGACTTTACCTATGAATCGGTTGAAAAAGTATATTTCCAAAAAGAAAATGTGTATAGATTTACCGATAGTATTTATAAAGATAAACAGGTAGATTTTACTAATCTTACATTTGGAAATCCTGATACAGCTATAATTGACCCTAATGTTTCATTCTTCTGGGATTTTGTAGGCGATGGTGTGTTTACCGAAAATACATTCAACACAAGTTATGAATACGACGAAAGTGGTAAGTTTAATGTGCAGCTTATGGCTGTAGATCAAGTATGGGGATGTAAAAATATTATTGCAAAACCACTTACGGTAATTACTAATCCTAATTGTGGTTTAAAATTCCCGAATGCATTTACACCTGATTTAACTTCGAATAACACATTCTTCCCGGTGTATAACGAAGGTGTATTAGAAACCGGTTATGAATTACGTATATACAATCGTTGGGGTACACAATTGTGGGTAACCAATGACAAATACGCACAATGGGATGGAACCTACAAAGGAGAAATTAGCCGACAAGATGTGTATGTATATCACTGTAAAGCGGTATGTGAAGAAAAAGATCCTGTTACCGGAAAACAACGAGAGTTGAATATTAAAGGTGATGTTACAGTAGTTAGGTAATTATCAAATACAATAAACAAAAAAAGCTGCTTTACAAAGCAGCTTTTTTTGTTTATTGTAAGTTTGAAAACATTGTTGTCCAATAAAAAATAGAAACCGTATAAGAGTATTTTAATTTTTGTGTCCCGAGTGGGACGTTTTTTATTGAAGGCTGGATATATTTTACCGATATGTAATACCTATCGGTAGTATCCCGTAGGGATAAGAAATTTATTCCACCCATTAATAAGCGCCTCGTTGAGGTACAATATTTTTATTGGAACAGAGTGATAAAAATTTGCTTCTAATTTTTTTAAACTAATTTGCTAATATCCTATTGTATAGATTGTAATTTACGTAATACACATAATGCTCTACCACTTTCCAATGATTCGCGAGCTTGAAACATACATTCCTCTATAGTTTGATGTTGACGTATACTTTTAATACCAATAGCTGCATTTGCTAACACAACTTCTGTTTGTGCTTGAGTTGCAGAATTTTGTAATATATTCATACAAATACGAACAGCATCATCTACAGATGAACCACCGTCTATTTGATTGGGAGTTGTAGGAGAACAATTGAAGTCGAACGGTGTTACTATAGTTTCAAAATTATTAGACATAAGCTTTACTTCACCGGTCAATGAAATTTCATCATACCCATCGAGTGCATGAATAATAATAAACTGTTTGTTGTTGTTTTGAAATAGATATTTGTAAATTCTACCAACTTCTAAATTATACACACCAACCGATTGGGCCGCAGGGTTTGCCGGATTAACTAACGGGCCTGCCATATTAAAAAATGTTCGAACTATTAATTGCTTACGAATAGGAGCAACTTCTTTCATAGTAGGATGGAATAAGGGGGCATGCATATAACACATGCCGGCTTTTTCCATATCGCTTTGTAATTTTGAAGAGTCGGTACTGAACGTATATCCTAATGACTCCATAAGATTTGATGATCCGCAGCCAGATGAAACGCCATAATTACCATGTTTGGCAACATGAATTCCTGCACCTGCAACAACAAACGATGCAATAGTAGAAATATTAAAAGTGTTTTTACCATCACCACCTGTACCACACATATCTATAGTATCATACCCGTCTAAATTAACTTTAATACAATTTTCTTTCAATGCTTCAACAAAACCGTTCATTTCATCAACGGTAATTGATCGCATAGAAAATACAGTAAGGAATGATGCTATTTGAATTTCGTTATATTTTTTTAAACTAATATTTTGCAAAATTTCTTTTGCTTGTTCTTTCGTAAGTGTTTGATACGAATACAAATAATGAAGAATATCTTTCATGTAAGTTATGTGTTAAATGTCTAACCAGTTTTTAATTAGTTGTTTACCATCGGGTGTCAATACCGATTCGGGGTGGTATTGTACGCCTCGTACTGAATATGTTCTATGTTTTACACTCATGATTTCACCTAGTTCGTCTACGGAAGTAACTTCAAAACAATCTGGTAATGTTTCTTTTACAGCATTCCACGAATGGTATCTACCTGCCAAAAATGGTGATGAAAACCCTTTATATAATTCGTCGCTTCCAACAATAGTAAGCTCCGATGCTACACCATGATATACCTGTGGCATATTGTATATTTCTCCGCCATATGCTTCAACTATTGCTTGATGTCCTAAACAAACTCCTAAAATGTTTTTACTGCTTCCATATGTAGCAATTACTTGTGGCATTATGCCTGCTTCCGAAGGAATTCCCGGACCGGGCGACAAAAGTATTTTATCGTATTTTGCTACATCTTCAATCGATATTTCGTTGTTTCTGTATACATCTACAGTGTCTGTAGTTAATTCTTTAATATAATGAATAAGATTATAGGTAAAAGAATCGTAATTGTCGAGTACTAATATATGAGCCATAATAAGTATGTATTATAATTGTTCTGCGTTATGAATTGCACTTTTAAGAGCAGCTAATTTATTATTTATTTCTTGTAATTCATTTTCTTCAATAGACTTTGCTACTACACCGGCACCTGCTTGGTAATATAATGTATTGTCTTTACTCAAAAATGAACGAATCATTATAGCTTGATTTACATTGCCATGAATGTCTATGTAACCTAAGCTGCCGCCATAAAAGCCTCTGCCTTGGTTTTCATATGTGTCTATAAGTTCCATAGCTCTGTATTTTGGAGCCCCCGAAAGTGTTCCTGCCGGAAAAGTATCTGCAATTAATTGTACGGGATTGGTATGTTCGTGTAATTGTGCCGATACTTTAGAAACCATATGTAACACATGCGAAAAATATTGAATTTCTCTATATTTTTCAACCGTAACAGTATGACCGTTTCGGCTTAAATCGTTACGAGCCAAATCTACCAGCATGATATGTTCCGAATTTTCTTTTGGGTCGGCAGCAAGTTGTTTTGCAAGTTCTGCATCTTTAATGTCGTCGCCTGTTCTCCGAAATGTTCCGGCAATTGGATTAATCGTTGCTTTATTGTCGCGAATAACTATCTGAGATTCAGGTGAAGAGCCGAAAATTTTATATGTTCCAAAATCAAAAAAGAATAAATACGGAGAAGGATTTATGGAGCGCAATGTCCTATATACATTAAATTCATCACCAACAAATGATTGCGAAAATTGCCGCGATAAAACTATTTGAATTACGTCGCCCCTAAAGCAATGTTTTTTTCCATGTGCTATTACATCAATAAATTCTTCGTCGGTAAAATTTGAAGATTCTGTACCAACAGTTTTAAATGAATAGGTGCAAAAATTCTTATTTAGAATGATAGATTCTATTTCGTCAATGGTGCTTGATTCGTTATTGTATATGTTTTCAATAATATGCATCTCACTTTTAAAGTGATTAAAGGCTATAATATAACGATAAAAATTAAACACAATTTCGGGAATGTTGTTTTCGGGTTTTGTTGGTGTATGTAATTGAATAGTTTCAAAATACTTAACAGCATCATACGAATTATACCCAAAAAAACCTTCTACTCGTAATGGAATATTTGCTTTTCGAATGGTAAACGAAGTAAAGAATTCGTGCATGTGTTGTGGTACAAATTCTTTTGATGCGGGAATGTTTAATTCTTCAAACGATTTGTCGGGATATTGTTTGTACAAAACCGAATTGTGAACCGAAATTCGAGCAATAGGTTCAAAACAAACTATTGAATAACTGTTTTCGTCGCCATTAAAATCGGTGCTTTCTAGTAGGAGTGGATTAGAAAACTTATCGCGAATTTTTAAATAAACATTTACCGGCGTTAATGTGTCTGCGAGTATTGTTTTTGAATGAGTTCTAATTTCAAAGGGTTTCATATTTGTTTATTTATTTGTGATTGTAAAATTGTATGTAAAAAAAAAGCTTGCCCCATGTGAGGCAAGCTTTTTATATTATATTGGTATATTACGGTATACGAGTAGCTATCTCACGATTAAAATTTGTAAGCGCCACCACCATATATGTAATTGTTGTACCATTGTAAATCCTTTTTTGCAAATATTATATTTTTTTTTATAAAAGTCAATGTTCAAATGAAAAATATGATAAATTTTATAAAATAGCTCATTTGTTTTTATGTAAAGTATTTATTATTAGTATTTTGCGTTTTAATGCTATAGGTGGAGTTTTGGTGTATTTTTAAAGGTAATGTGTTTATTGAAATACGGAATTTATATGGTACGTATCATGTAAAGTGAAAAACATTTGCATGTGCTTGTTTTTTGAATAAAAATAACACTATATTTGTAATGTAGATACAAATATTCATGCGGCGATTAATTTATGTAATACTGATTCAATTAGGTTTTGTGTCATTGCATGCGCAAAATTCGCAATTGTTTTTTCTTTCGGGAGGATTGAGTATAGCAACAGATGTTTTAATTACCGAAAGTAAGTTCGAAGAAATGAATGGATATTCAATGAACTATCAGCATTTGCAGTTAAATTATACAACGCTTATGTTGAATGGGAGAATGAATATTATTTCCATTGGAGAATCAGCTTCTTTGTCTGTATCTACAATACCATCGGTTGGGTTTGGAATGGCATACGAAATATTTGATGGAGGTTCGTGGTATAGTTTGGGAGCAAGTGTTCCGGCTTTTGTGGAATTCAATTTTGGAAATGCTTCGCAATATAATGCTGTTCAAGATTTTGGTGTAGTAGTAGGAGTAGGGTATGAATATACTGTGTATCCATTGCTTGCATATCCGGTTTCCGAGACCCAAATAGAGGCTCATGAATACCGAAAAATATGGTCGCAACCTGTTTTTGAGTGTGGATTGCGGTATTATAACAAAAAAAATAGAGTTAAAGAAGTAAATTTTAAGCTTGGATATGGTGATAAAGGAAAAGATTTTATTATTTTTGGTGGTAATACGGAATTATCTAAACAAGTATTGAGTTTTCGAATTTCATTTATAAGATTTTTTAATTATTGAGTATATACATTAACTATACAAACTATGAAACGATTAGCAACACTCCTACTTTTTGTAGGTATTTTCTTTCAAGGGTTCTCGCAATTAGACGAACGTGTGTTTGGACAAATTGGTGGAACGGTTGGATTTGATTTTACTCATTCTTCCGGAACAGTATTGGGAACTGAGTATAGTAATAATCAGATAAACTACGCATCGGTAATATTTGCCGGACGTATGAATTTTTTAGAATTATCGAATAATTCCTCTATGTCTTTAGCTGTTCATCCTACATTTGGTATTGGTAGAGCGTATAATGAAATAGGCGGTGGAAGTACGTTTTCGTTGCGAGTTCCATTATTTATTGAATTGAATATTGGAGCCGCATCAACTGTATCTACTCGTAAAAACGAAGGTTTTGCAATAGGAATTGGAGCACAATATGTTCGTTATCCAATGTTTGGAAATGGAACTGTACCGGTAGCAAAAGATAAAAATAACAAAGTAGTTGCTATGAGTGCTATTTGGACAGAACCTGTATTGCACATGGGGTATAAGTTTTTTGGAAAAAATTACTACTGTCGCGAAATTAATTTGCGAGCTTCATATGCAATGCCATTTGGAACAGTAAATAATGATACAAAACTTATTAAAAGTAATATAGATTCTTTTAATTCAATGGGGGTAATGTTATCGTTTTTGCAATACATTAATTATTAAGTTTGTTTTCATAAATTTTTGATTATGCCGATGTGAACCATCGGCATTTTTTATTTCTAAAAAATGAATATATTTTCATTGTCACACTACGGAGAATTATCTACTCTTCCTTCGCCAATAAGTGCGATGACATCAGATTTTTCTCATTCATTTAGACCGGGGATAGATATTAATTTAGGTGTTGGGTATGTTAACGACCAAACAATTCCATCGCAAGAATTATTAGACTGTTTTTCATATATACTTAAACATCAACATGCGTTTAAAAGTTCATTGAATTATGGCGCAGCACAAGGCTCGCAAAATCTTATTCAATCTATTATTTCTTATTATGTTCGGAATTCTATAGGTGGACTAACTGCTCAAGATTTTTTGCATTTAGATGTTGCAATAGGAGCTAATGGGGCTACCAGTATTCTCGATGCTATTGCTGATGTAGTTCCCAAAGGGGTTGTATTCACCGTAGAACCACTTTATTATATTTATACCGAAACTCTGCAACGAAAGGGATTTACTGTGTGTGCTATCCCCGAAACCGACGAAGGTATAGATATAAACTATTTAGAGCAAACAATACAAACAATAGATAGTTCTACAATTAGTTTTTTTTACATTATTACAGTAAATAATCCAACGACGTGTATTGTGTCTAATTCGTCTAAACAACAGATTATTCGCATAGCAGAGCAAATAGCACAAAAACGAGGCTTTAAGGTGCCTGTATTTTTTGATAAGGCTTATGAAGATATTATATATGATACTTCTGTAGAAAAACCAATTTCCGGTTTGCTTTACGATACATCAAATTGTGTTTACGAAATTGGAACATTGTCTAAAATTATTGCTCCGGCATTGCGTGTTGGTTATATTATAGGTAGTCCTGGTAATCTGCTTACTGCAATAGTTCAACGAAATAATGATGTTGGGTTTAGTGCTTCGTTGCTGCTACAAGACATATCTTCAGTTTTTCTCGATTTGCACATAGATTCTCATAGATTAAAAGTGTTGCAGGGGTATGCACATAAATCTCAGATATTACAAAAATATATATCGGAGCATTTAGCTTCGTATGTAGAACGAGTACAGGGTGGTAAAGCAGGATTTTATATGTATATAACTTTTGGGAAAATTCAAACGCATTCGGAATCAGAATTTTATACATATCTATCTCGTAAAACAGGGGATGCAAAAATAGATGGGAAACCGAATGCTTTGCATCCTCGATTGGTGTATATTCCAGGTGCAATATGTATGACTGAGCAGAGTGAGTATAAAGAATTACGATTACGACAATTACGAATATCGTTTGGGTTTGAAACGTCGGCAGAGTTGGAACGTGCTGTATTGCTTATGAAGGAAGCTGCCGAATATGCTCAAAAAAAAAATCCCGACACGGAATCGGGATTTAAATTTCATGAAAGAGAGTCATGAAATGATATAACTATGAGTATGATTTAATAACAATTATATCTATCAAAACCCTATATTATTTTTTATTTTTTTAGTATTATAATTCTTGAATAACTTCAACTATTGCCTCCCCTTGTTTAAATGCTTCTAAATTAAGTGGTATCAGTTTGTGAGAACGTTCAGGTAATGATTTGTATAGTCCTTTTTCTATAAATTGGATATCAATGATAGGTACAATTTTTAGTAATCCTCCCAAAACCATAATATTAAATACTTTGGTATTCCCTAATTCTACTGAAGTTTTTGTTGCCGGAATATGATAAATATTAATATCTTTTCTTGTTGGTAAAGTCGTTAAGCCATTGCTATCGTAAAATAATTTACCACCCGGTTTTACCGATTGTTCAAATTTATTCAGTGATTGTTGATTTAATATAATTACCGTATCAAATTCTTGCAGAATAGGTGAATTTATTTTATTGTCGCCAACTATAACGGTAACATTTGCTGTACCTCCACGCATTTCCGGTCCATACGAAGGCATCCAACATACTTCTTTTCCTTGCATCATTCCGGCATATGCCAAAATTTTCCCCATTGATAAAACGCCCTGACCACCAAAACCTGCAATGAGTATATCTTCGTTCATAGTTTTAATTTTTTACATGAAAAATAATTACAATTATTGAGGGAGTTTGATATCTCCTAAAGGATACGATCGAAACATATTTTCTTCCATCCATTTGTTTGATTCTACGGGAGTCATTTTCCATCCGGAATTGCAATTACTTACAATTTCTACAAAGCTAAGACCTTTATTTAGTTTTTGATTTTCGAATGCCGTTTGTATAGCTTTTTTGCATTTTCTTACATTTGCCGGGGTATGAACAGATTGTCTTGTTACATAGTAGGTGCCGGGTAATTTTGCAACCAATTCGGTAAGCGACAGCGGATATCCGTGAGTATCCATATTGCGACCATATGGCGATGTTGAAGAAACCATTCCGGGTAGGGTAGTAGGAGCCATTTGTCCTCCTGTCATACCGTATATACCATTGTTAACGAAGAATATCGCAATATTCTCACCTCTATTACAAGCATGAATTGTTTCACCCGTTCCTATTGCAGCCAAATCACCGTCTCCTTGATAGGTAAATACATATTTATCAGGCATAGTTCGTTTTATACCTGTAGCTAAAGCAGGTGCCCTTCCATGAGCCGCTTGTTGCATATCTATATTCATAAACTCGTATGCGATTGCAGTACACCCAACGGGAGCAATACCAATAGTGTCGTGAGTTATATTTAATTCTTCAACAACTTCCATTATTAATCGATGAACTACACCGTGACCGCATCCACCACAATATGAAAAGGGAGTATCGGTAAGATTTTTAGTTTTTGTAAAGATTTTTTTTGCACCTTGTGCAAGCAATTCTTTTTTATATGTTTCTATATCGCTCATAGTGTCAATTATTTAAGGAATAATGAAACAAATTTCTCAAATACCTCAGTTGATGAAGTTACGCCACCCCCCATTCTTCCATAATGGTAAACAGGAATTTTACATCGAACAGCAAGTTCTACATCTTCTATCATTTGTCCTGCACTCATTTCTACACACAATATTCCTTTTAGTGAATCGGAAAGTTCAAAAAGTCGTTTTGATGGAAACGGAAATAATGTTATAGGTCTTAATAATCCTAATTTAATTCCGTTTTTTCGAGCCATAGTAATAACCGTTTGCGATATGCGTGCACTTATGCCGTATGCTACAATAATATATTCTGCATCGTCGGTCATTATTTCTTCATAACGAACTTCAGTATCTTTCATTCGTTGAAATTTTGCTTGAAGTTTAATGTTGTGATTTTCTTGAACTTCAGGATCTAAATACAATGAAGTTATATAATTGCGTTCTCTATCTGGAGTTTTTCCGGTTGTAGCCCAGTCAAGTATTTTATTTTCGCGGGGAAGTTGTGGCGTAAGGGTAACTTTTTCCATCATTTGACCAATAGCACCGTCAGATAAAATCATTACAGGATTACGATATTTAAAAGCTAATTCAAATCCTAAACCTACATGGTCATATTGTTCTTGTACGGTACTTGGAGCTAATACTATCATATTGTAGTCGCCATGTCCACCACCTTTAACCGATTGAAAATAATCTGCTTGCGAAGGTTGTATCGTGCCCAAGCCAGGACCACCTCTTACTACATTTACTATAAGTCCTGGTAATTCTGCACCTACCATATACGAAATGGCTTCTTGTTTTAAGCTAATACCGGGACTTGACGATGATGTCATTGCTTTTTTACCACAGGCAGCAGCTCCATACACCATATTAATGGCTGCAATTTCACTTTCTGCTTGAATTACTACCATTCCGGTACGTTTGTTATATGGATCTTCGTATGCTAAATATTCAATAATTTCTGATTGTGGTGTAATAGGATATCCGAAATAAGCATCGACTCCAAAACGAATAGCAGCTTCGGCTATCGCTTCATTTCCTTTCATTAATTGAATGTCTTCTCCCATAATATTTTAATTCACAGTTTAGAATTATTTTACTTTGTATACGGTAATCACAACATCTGGACATACCATAGCACAACTTGCGCATCCGGTGCATTGATCATAATTTTTCATGTAACTGAAATGATACCCCTTGCCGTTAACTAAATGATTCATATCTAAAACATCAAACGGACAAGCCTTTACACATAATTCGCATCCTTTACATGCTTCTGTGTTAAACTCTACAAACCCCCTCGCTTTTGCCATTCAATTTAAAATTTATTGTTTGTTTACAATATTTTAACGTACGCAAATTTATACGTTTTCGTTAATTAAAAAAATTGTATTCCATATTATTGGACTTTATTGGCAGATAAACCTTTCAAGTATTACTGATTTTGCTCATGTAATAGTGTTGAAAACATTTTTATAATTTTTCTGCGTTGTTTTTCAATCGTTTCTATTTTTTTTGAATCTGTCATTTGCATATAATTATATCGAATCATATGAAATGTTTTTTTTGCTATTAATGAATATTCAAAACTAATAACTCCACATGCTAATAATAGTATGGCAAAAGGAAAAATATACCAAAACGAAAGATTTGTTACTGAAATAAAAATAATCCCGTATAGTAAATATATAATGGGTCCCAATAGATAGGTAAAACCAAAATTTATACTATTATGAAATTGTGGATCTTTAGCTAGCTTTTTAGCTAACGAATTGAATTTGAAATAAAAAAATGCATGAGTACAATAGCCTATAGCAAAAATAGGAAAGAGAACCGTTAATATAAAAGACTGTAATATAATACCAAACGTATCGCCTCCATGTTTTGCTACCAACCAGTCGCGCATGTTGTATTCTGATAATAATTGTTTGTATGTATTTGTTTGGTTTTTTAATTCGGTATATGTGTCCGGTTTAGAATTAAAACAATTGTCTAATATTTCAATTATTTTTTTGTGAGCAGTAAACTTAACTGTTGCTTTTTTTCCTTGTAATCCAAGAATAGTTTGTGCTTGTTTTTCGCAAATGTATCGCAACGAATCGTATACGTTATAGTTGTCATCGGTGTGAGCAATATGAATCATTTCTTTTTTTAATTCTTGCTCTATGTCTTCACGCATTTTGTTTTGTGCTTCTTGCGGATTGTTTTTGAATATATCTTCATATTGTTTTACAGGAATTGGTGTTCCGAAGTTTACATGAACATTTCCGCGAAGTCGGGTATAATTGGAGTAATTAATTCCTACAGGGAGTATGTGAGTGTTAAGTGAAAAATTATGTGCATCTTCGGCTAAAAAAGCTATTCGTGGTACAGCTTTTTTTGTTTCGCGTAATCTGCGAAACCCCCAGTGTGTACCTTCGGGGAATAATGCTAAAACTTTATTTGCTGCTAAAATATCGATACATTTTTGAAACACAATTTCGTTGTTTGCTAATTGTTCTTTTCCATCGCGTTGTCTAAATGCCGGCATAATTCGCATAAATCTTAATATACGCGCTGCAATTGGATTTTTAAAGATATCAGCACGAGCCAACCACGTAATTTGGCGAGTTTCTATGCCTAAAATCACCAACGGATCCATGAGTGAATTTTGATGATTTGCAGCTATTATTATTGGATATTTTGCATAGAGACGATTAAGGTTAGTCCATGTGATATTTTTGTACCACACAAAAAATATTACACGAAACAATGTGATGTGTAAAACGGTATATACAAACGAAAATTTTTCAGGTCTACCTAAATCAAGTTTCATACTCATAATTTTTTAATAGAACAAATGTACTATTTTTAATGAAATTAGTATTGTATATATATTCAAATTCTTAAAGGTAATTTAGAAACTGTATAAATTTTATTATTTATTTAATTTTTGTTCTTTTGAAATTTATATTTCATCAAAATCTCCTCAAATAGGAAAGCTATTCTAGTAGATTTTTATTTATTTGAAGCTCAAAATCTCAAAAAAAATTTAATTAAAATCTAAACAGTTTCGTGGAAATTCTATTGTAATGTGTTTTAAAACGAATTGATGAGTAAAAAAAAGGTCGCATGAGAGCGACCTTTTTTAAGTATGTTTAGGTAACGAATTACGCTAATTTTGATTCTAATGTTGCTAATTCAGCTGAAAGAGCAGCAGGGATTTTATTGCCAAAACGTGCATAGTGTTCTTTGATTAATTCAACTTCTGCTTTCCAAAGGTTTTTGTCAACTTTTAATAATTCTTCCATATCAGCTTTTGATACGTCAAGTCCTTCAACATTGATTCCATCAACAGTTGGAACAAAACCGATTGCAGTTTCAATAGCTTCTGCTTTACCAACACAACGGTCAAAAATCCAAGCAAGTACACGTGAATTTTCGCCGAAACCTGGCCATAACCAACGTCCAGTTTCGTCTTTACGGAACCAGTTAACGTTGAATATTTTAGGTAATTTAGTTTTGTCAGGAGCAGTTTCTCCAATTTTGATCCAATGTCCGAAGTAATCAGCCATGTTATATCCGCAGAATGGTAACATTGCAAATGGGTCGCGACGAACACCTGCAGCTAAACCAATAGCAGCAGCAGTAACTTCTGAACCAACAACAGAACCAATAAATGTTCCGTGAGCCCAACTACGTGCTTCATATACTAAAGGTACAGTGCTTGGACGACGACCACCGAATAAAATAGCTGAAATAGGTACACCAGCAGGATTTTCCCAATCTGGGTCAATACATGGGCAATTGCTTGCTTTTGCGGTAAAACGTGCATTCGGGTGTGCTACTTGAACATCACTACCTTTTGTATATGTTTCTCCTTTCCAAGATATTGTGCCTTCAGGGCAATCCCATCCTATACCATCCCACCAAATATCACCATCTGGAGTTAAACCAACGTTTGTGTAAATAGTATCTTTATCACACGAATGCATTGCGTTAGGATTAGTATGCTCAGAAGTAAATGGAGCAACACCGAAGAACCCAGCTTCTGGATTGATTGCATATAATTGACCGTCTTTACCGAATTTCATCCATGCGATATCGTCACCAATTGTTTCAACTTTCCATCCCGGAATAGTTGGAATAAGCATTGCCAAGTTTGTTTTACCACAAGCCGATGGGAACGCTGCTGCGATATATTTTTTAACACCTTGTGGGTTAGTTATACCTAAAATTAACATGTGTTCTGCTAACCAACCTTCTTGTTTTGCCATATATGAAGCAATACGAAGAGCTAAACATTTTTTACCTAATAATGCATTACCTCCGTATCCAGAACCAAACGACCAAATTTCAGATGTTGATGGAAAATGAGAAATGTATTTTTCTTCGATTGGAGCACAAGGCCAAGCCACGTCTTGTTGTCCTGGAGCTAATGGAGCTCCAATTGAATGTATACAGGGGATGAAATCACCATCGCCTAATACATCAAGTACTGCTTTGCCCATACGGGTCATGATTCTCATGTTTACAACAACGTATGCAGAATCAGTAATTTCAACACCGATTTTTGCAATATTTGAACCTAATGGTCCCATGCTGAAAGGAATAACATACATAGTACGACCTTTCATACAACCTTTGAATTTTTCCAATAAAATATCTTTCATATCTTTTGGTGACATCCAATTGTTAGTTGGTCCTGCATCTTCTTCTTTGTCAGTACAAATATACGTTCTGTTTTCTACACGAGCTACGTCACTTGGGTCTGATTGATAATAGTATGAGTTTGGACGTTTTTTATCGTCTAATTTCACTGCTGCACCACTTGCAACCATCATGTCGTTAAGGCGATTGTTTTCTTCTTCTGATCCGTCACACCAATATACTGAATCCGGTTGGCATATTTGAGCCCACTCGTTTACCCAGTTAATGAGTTTTTGATTTTTCGTTAAATTTGTCATCTTTTTAAAACGTTTAGTTAATATTAATTTTTTTATGTTTTCTTGTTTCAAACATTAGCTCAAAAATAGTCAAAATTCCCCAATTTCAAAATTGTATATGTTTTTATTTTGTGTGTTTACTATGCTTTTTGTGAAAAAAAAAGATGTGAGATGTTTTTATTATGTATTTGAAATTCAGTTTTTTATGTTTTGTTTTTTGTGTGAATTTCTACTATTTTTGTATACATACTCATAAAAATACATGTATTATATCAGCACTTTTTAGAGTAAAGATTTTGTAGGGAGATTTTTTAAGTTTGAAAGTTTGTAAAGTTTGAAAGTTTACCTGCATATTTGGTAATATTTACTAACACTAATAACGGACAAATAATAGAAGAAAATCAAATAATTACATATATGATTATTCAAATAAGTTGGTTTTGAATGCTTAGGGTGAAATATGCAGCGGAAGAAAAACGTATTACTTATTTCGGCTACGTTTGAATAAATAAGCTTTATTTTCTTCTTTTCGAAGGAGTCGCTCTATATTTTTTTTGTGGGTAAGAACTAATAATACCGAAAATAATACCGAAAAAAACATGAGTGAAACTATAGTTGTTTTAGTAATTAGAATTATTACAATTGGAAATGTAAAGCCTGCCATTAGTGAACTAAGCGATACATATTTAGTAACTAATAATGTAAGTATGAATACTGCAAACGCTGCAAATGCTGGAATAGGTGCAATAGCAAGAGCTAATCCTAATAATGAAGCTACACCTTTTCCTCCTTTGAATCCCACATAAATAGGAAATATGTGACCTATTACAGCCGAAATGCCAAACAATAATTGTAAATTAACATAATGTGGTGTGCCGGCAATAAGGTACGGGAAAAATATAACTAATTTTGAAGCGAAAAATGATTTAAATACATCAAATGCAAATACAGGAATTCCGGCTTTTTTGCCTAGTACCCGAAATGTATTTGTTGCACCTGCATTACCACTTCCATGTTCACGAATATCTATACCGTAAAATGCTTTCCCTATCCATACCGATGTGGGAATAGAACCAAGTAAGTAAGATAATACTGTTGCTAAAAAAACGTATAATGCTTCCATAAGGGGTCTCTCTATATTTTATGCAAAAGTCATTAATTTTTTTGTTTTAGCCAAGTTTTTTAATGATTTTTTAATGTTAACTACATATAACGTGTATTATATCAATGTTTTGTATATAAAATTTTAACATTGCAATACTACTTATATGCTAATTCCTAATTTGTTTAAAAAATCTTCTTCGGTAAGGATGGGAATGTTTAATTCCATTGCTTTTTCTAATTTTGCGGGTCCAATTCCTTCGCCGGCAAGCATATATGTTGTTTGTTTCGATATGGAACTTACGTTTTTGCCACCATATTGTTCTATAAGTTCTTTCATGTGTTCGCGTGAATATGATTTAAAAACACCTGAAATTATAATTGAAGCACCTTTCAGTATATCTTGTTTTATAGTTTCGGTTTGTTCCTGTGCTTGCAAACAAACACCTGCATTTCTTAATTTTTCAATTATAATATTGTTATACGGTTCTTTAAAATGTTGCTTAATACTTTCGGCTATTTTAGTCCCAATTTCCGGAATTTGTTCGAGTTGCAGTATGCTGGCAGTTTTTAGTGCATCTATAGATGGAATAGCTTTTGCCAATGTTTTAGCTACAGTTTCTCCTACATATCGAATACCTAAAGCATATAGTACTCGATGATACGGAATGTGTTTTGATTTTTCTAAACTTTGTAAAAGATTTTGAACCGATTTTTCTGCAAATCTATCGAGTGAAATAAGTTGTTGGTATTGTAACGAATATAAGTCACCAACATCGCGAATTAACCCTTCGGTATATAATTGAAATATAGTAGCTTCTGCTATACCTATGTCCATTGCTTTACGCGAAACAAAATGTTCAATTCTTCCACAAATTTGGGGAGGACAGTCATACTGGTTTGGACAATAATATGTAGCTTCTCCAATTGGACGTGTTAGCGTCGATCCGCATTCGGGGCAGGTTGTAATAAATTGTATTTTTTGTGCAAACAAATTACGTGTGGTAACATCGGCACGTATAATTTTGGGAATTATTTCGCCTCCTTTTTCTATAAATACGTAATCATCGGTATGTAAATCAAGTTGTTCTATCTGGTCGCTGTTGTGCAATGTAGCTCTTTTGACTATTGTTCCGGCAAGTTTTACAGGTTCTAAATTTGCAACAGGCGTTACCGCACCTGTTCGTCCAACTTGAAACGATACCGAAAGTAATCGTGTACGTGCTTGTTCTGCTTTAAATTTATATGCAATAGCCCATCGGGGAATTTTTGCTGTAAATCCTAATTCTTGTTGAAGTTGAATGGAATCAACTTTTATTACAATGCCATCAATGTCAAATGCTAATTGTTTTCGTTGTTTGTCCCATGTGTCTATGTATGCAAATACTTGTTCGAGTGTATCACATTTTTTTGCAACATCGGGTATGTTAAACCCCCATGTGCGAGCAATGCTGAGATTTTCGAAATGTGAATTGGTAGGCTGGTGAGCCGGAATATAATACATAAACGCTTCCAGCGGTCTTTTTGCAACTTCTTTAGAATTTTGTAATTTTAATGAACCTGCAGCTGCATTTCGAGGATTTGCAAATACTTGTTCACCTTGTTTTTCTCGTTCAATATTAAACTGATCAAATTTTGAGCGAGGCATTACTATTTCTCCGCGTATTTCTATTTCGGGAGGAAAGTTTCCTTGTAATTGAATAGGTACAGTTGGAATGGTGCGAACATTTGCTGTTATATTGTCGCCTTGAATACCATCGCCACGAGTTAATGCTCTTTGAAGTTTGCCGTTGATATATTGTAGCGAAACGGCAACTCCATCGTATTTTAATTCGCACGTGTATTGAATTACATTATTTCCCGCTAATTTTCGTACCCGAACATCAAAATCGGTAATATCTTCTTTTGAATAACTGTTTGCCAACGAAAGCATTGGATACGAATGAGGTTCTTGTACAAATTGTGCATCAATATCACTTCCTACCCGTTGCGAAGGAGAGTTTTGGTCGAAATATTCAGGATATTGTTCTTCCAGTTGTTGTAATTCTTGCAATAAAGTGTCAAATTCTATATCTGTTATTGTTGGAGAGTGTAATACATAATAATTGTAATTATGTTCGTGTAATAGTTTCCGTAATTCTTCTATTCGTTGTTGCATGAAATATTTATTTATATTTCAAAAATACGTTTTTTTTTTGTTACGTGAAAGTGTTTTTTTTGAACTTATTAGATGATTTATGCTTACGCTTGCAAATAGCAATTACCATGTGTATTGTAGTCCTACTTGTAATCCTATCCAAGTGTCAATAGAGATGTCGTTTGTTGTATATGATTGCGAATATAAAGGAATTTGACTTTGTGGTAGAGGAGAGGTGTCGATTTCGGATTTATTATACATGATAGCTTTATACGAGGGACCTCCAAAAAATCGTATATGATTTCCCATGCCAAAAGATAAAGAACTTGATGCAGTATATAATTGAATATGATTTGCTTGTTTTCTAATATCTTGAGCTATATTAGTAACTGTTGCATCTATGTGTAATTGAATACGTTTTTTGTATCGAAATATAGTTCCTAAGCCATATTCAAGTCCTGCCATGTATGTTTGGGTTGGGTAAAATGTTGTAAGTCCTATGGTTGTATATAGTCTATGTGTTCCAAATTGAGACAAAGCTGAAATGCCTCCTGTTTCGTTAATTTGTAATGAAACGGAATGATAGCCATGCTTTACGAAATTTAACAACCCAATGGAAACACCCGAAACAGTATCGGCAATATTTATTATTCCTATTTGCACGCCGTCTACTTGTTGAGCTTTGTTAAAAAATCCTGCTATTTGTATTCCTCGAATAGATTTTTTAGAAATATTAGTAAACCCTGCTATTTGCATACCTTCGACTGAATCTCCACAAATATTAGCAAACCCACTTGTTTGAATTCCATGAACATGAACATGCGAAATATTTGTAAAACCAGCAGCTTGAATACCCGATAATTGTTCGGTAATATTAGCAAATCCACTCATTTGTATACCTGATTTTTTTTTCTTACTAATATTTGAGAATCCGGCAATTTCGATGCCTTGTACAGAATCTTTAGTGATATTAGAAAAGCCTGCTATTTGAATTCCTTTACTTGTTCCATTAGTATGGTTAAAGAATCCTGCTATTTGAGCTCCGCGTACATATCCACCTGTAATATTTCCAAATCCGGAAATTTGCAGACCTTTAACATGAGTCCTATTCATATTCAGGATACCACCAATTTCACAGCCCGATACTCCATACGAATATCCTGCAATTGCGTTTAACGATACAATGTTTGTAATAGTTCCACTTAATGAATGGTTGGTTCCAACATATGGTACTAATGAAATTTGAAACGGACGTTCGGTAAAAAAGTCAATATTAGAAGCATGTGTTTGAATTTCTTTTGTTAGAAGTTTCGAAATTATTCCAACTTGTTCAATAGCCTGTTTCGATAGTTGTTTTCCAATTACAAGTATGTTTGTATCTTGTATTGCTTTGGTCGTAAGTGAAATGGTGAGCGTGCTGTCTGTTTGTTGATTAAACACCATAACGGTGTCTACATAGTTTTGATTTTGAATCGCAATTGCAATATCGTCATGAGCATTCATAGTAAGTTCAAAATTTCCTTGAGCATCGGTTAATGTTTGTTGTTTTCCATTAATTGAATATACTGAAGTATTAGAAATTCCTGTTCCAGAAGTAGCTTCTTTAACGGTACCTTTTATTTGTACGGGTTTTTGTTGTTTGGCTGTTGCTACTTGTTTACTAGTTTTTTGTTTTTGTATAATTATGTAATTACCGGTTGTTTTGTATGTATATCGTGTGCCAAATATTTGATGTAAAATAATTTGCACTTCTTTTTGATTTGCATGAATTGAAATAACTGAGTCAAGTGGAATAATATCAGGATTGTACGAGAAATATACTTGAGCTTTCGAGCTAATTTCTGCAAATGCTTTTTCAATAGTTATTTGCGTGTAATGAATATCAATTTTTTTGCTCAACGGATATACTTGTGCATAAGTGCCTGTTTGTGATGCTATACACATTAGGCATACAATGATGAATGTACATATATTATTCATTTGCTTGCAGTACATACGTAGAATCTTGTTTTATACATGTAAAGTCTAAAGTTGTGCCCATAATCCACAGAATAGTGTCAATAGGTTGGTTTTCGAATGTCGATGTAAATCGCATATTTTCGAGTTCTTTTGATGCTATAGTAATATTTACAGAATAGTTTTTTTCTAAGAGATGTATAATGTCGATTATTTTTGTTTTTTGAAACAAAAGTGTTTTGTTGTGCCAAAATAAATCTACTCCTTTTTCGGGTTTAAGTTTTAAAAGCTTTTGTGTTTGTTTGTTATATATGCCTTTGTCTCCGGCTTCTAACGTAACCAATGCTGTGTCTGTGTGGTGTACTGCAAAAAACAAAACCTTGCCTGATTCTACA
Organism: Bacteroidetes bacterium ADurb.Bin217; assembly: GCA_002069975.1. Lineage (GTDB taxonomy): Bacteria > Bacteroidota > Bacteroidia > Bacteroidales > UBA1715 > MWCJ01. Next base: position 63,430 of record MWCJ01000001.1, read on the forward strand.
ATTACCTCAATTTCGGGCTTATTGGCACGCGATATAACATTGAATTTTGTTCCAACAACTTTAATTATTGTGTTTTCTGTTTTTACTAAAAATGGTTTTTCAGGATTTTTAGTAACTGTAAAAAATACTTCACCTTGCATGGTTATTTCGCGAGTTGGTGCTTCAAAATCAGAAACTTCTATTTTAGAATCAGGAGCTAATGCAATAGTAGAGCCGTCAGTTAACGTGTCGTGTATTGATGTGTTTTTTGCCGCTATTTGTTGCATTTCGCTGCGAGGATTCAAAATAACATAAATAGAAATAATAACTAATGGAATTATCACAATTGCTGCAATACGAAAAAGCATGCGGAGATTAAGTTTTTGTACTTTACCTTTTTGTTTTTGAGCTTCAAACGAATCAATACGCGAACTCATGTGTTTCCATGCCTGAGCAACATCTACATCAACGGGTTTCGGTAATAGTATTCCGGATTGTTCCCATACTTGTTTGCATTGTTCAATGTACTCGGCATGTTCGGGCTTTGATTGTATCCATGCTTCGATAATTGACGCATCGGCGGTGCTTATATCTTGCGTGATATATGCCAGTAACAATTCGGGTGCTATATGTTCATCTATATGACTCATGTACTAACTACAATTTGATGTATTAAAAACCCCTATTATAAATGAAAAAAATTTCACAAGTAGTAACCCAATCATAAGCATACTGGTTGGTAAATGTGATTGCATATAATTACGTAAAAATTGCAATGCCTTTCCTATTTGATTTTCAACTGTTTTTACAGATATATCTAGGCGTTCGGCAATTTCTTTATACGATAGTTCATCGTATCGTTGCATTATAAATATTTTCTTACGCTCGGGTGGTAGCATGTCTATTCCTTTGCGTAAAACTTCGTGTAATGTTGTAGATTCCGAAATATGTTGCTCATACATAATATTTTGCGGTTGATTTAACACGCTTTCAGAATATTTTTCTTCTACTTTTTTATGTTTTATATGATTTAAACATTTGTTTTGAACCGATTTGAATAACAGAGCACGTGGCGGAATATCTATGGGTAATTGTTCTTTTATTTCCCACAAATGAAATAATACATCTTGAACAATATCTTGCGATGCATCTAAATCATTTACAAAGTGGTTTGCATAAGCACACAAGACACTAAAGTTTTCGGTAAACAATTGTTCGAAAGCTGCTTTATTGCCTTGTTGAATTCTATGTAACACCTCATTGCCCGACATCCTAAATAATTATGAACGTTGCCAATCAAAATTTTTAAGTGTCGACACCATATGTTTTGCTTTGTTGTAATCTAAACCAGGCATAAACCCGTGACCGAGATTACATATCCAATTACTGTGTAATCTTCCAAATGCTTTGAAGTAGGAGAGATGTTCAGTAATTTCTTCTTGAGAAGCATGTAATATTCGCGGGTCAATATTTCCTTGTAATCCTATAGATGTGTGAACAAGATTTCGTGCTGTGTGTAAAGGAGTTTGCCAATCGATACTTAAAACATCGCAATATTCGGGAGATATTTTTGAAATTCCAACACCAATTCCTTTAGGAAAATAAATAAACGGAGTATGTAATTCTCGAGCTGCTTTGCACATTGTTGTAACATGAGGAAGAATTAATGATTCATACAATTCAAAAGGAATTAAACCGGCATGAGTGTCGAATAATTGAAAAACATCAATTCCATGTTTTATTTGTTCTCGCATATATTCTACCGATAATTCGGTAATATGTTGTAGAAGTTTTTTTACAATAGGAGTATTACTATATATATATTGTATTGCGTCGGGAAATTCCGATTTGCCGTGTAATCCCTGTAACATATATAACAATACGGTAAAAGGAGAACCACAAAAACCGATGAGAGGAATATGTGTAGGTTTTGTTTTTACAATTTCGTCAATTACATCATATATATAGTGTAATTTCTCGGGTTGCGAATTAAGAAAAGATACAGGATTATTCTGTTTCATCAAAGGATTTGAAAATATTGGTCCCGAATCGGGGAAGTGTAGATCCATACCCATAGCTTGCGGAATTACCAATATGTCTGAAAATAATATAGCAGCATCAACATCTAGGTCATCAATAGGCATAAGTGTTACCTGTGCTGCCAATACGGGTTGTTCCATTAATTCTTTGAACGAATATTGTTGTTTAAGGGCGTTGTATCGAGGTAGAATTCTGCCTGCTTGACGCATAAACCAAATAGGAGGACGGCTTGTTTGTTCCCCACGTAAAATTTGTAATAATAGAGCATTTGAATCGGTCATGCTTACAGATTTTTTAAATACATAAGGGCATTATAGTTAGCTTCAATTGTTCGTTCAATGTCTTGAGTAGAGTGAGCAATTGAAATAAAAGCAGCTTCGAATTGCGAAGGAGCTAAATATATACCGTTGTCGCGTGAGAATGAATAAAATGCCGCATATTTTTTAGTGTCACACGTGCAAACATCTTGATATGTTTTGATTTCAGAAGAATCTGTAAAAAATAAGGTAAACATAGAACCTACCCGATTGCAAACAGCCGCTACTCCTGTTTTTTTTATATTTTCCCTAATGCCTTCAACAAGCAGTATAGATTTTTCTTCTAATTCGGTATAAAAATGAGGATTATTTTTAATCGTAGATAATGTAGTATATCCAGCCGTCATTGCTAAAGGGTTGCCGGAAAGAGTTCCGGCTTGGTAAATTGGACCTTGAGGCGACAAGTTATCCATTAAATGTTTTTTTCCACCATAGGCACCAACAGGTAATCCACCTCCAATAATTTTACCTAATGTTGTAATATCGGGTACAATATCATACAATTCCTGTGCACCACCTTGAGCTACACGAAAGCCTGTCATAACTTCATCAAAAATTAATAAAGCTTCGTAAATATCACAAATTTCGCGTAATTGTTGTAAAAATTTACGATTGGGTACCACTACCCCCATATTACCGGGGATAGGTTCTACAATAATAGCAGCTATATCTTCACCATATAATCTAAATGCATTGTGTACCGATTCAAAATCGTTGAATTGAGCCACAATAGTGTCTTTTGCAGTAGAAGCTGTAACACCCGGAGAATTTGGTGTGCTTAACGTAAGAGCACCTGACCCTGCTTGGATAAGAAAACTATCGTGATGGCCGTGGTAACAGCCTTCGAATTTAATAACTTTATCGCGTTTGGTATATCCACGAGCGAGTCGTAATGCACTCATGGTAGCTTCGGTACCGGAATTAACCATTCGAACCGATTCTATATGTGGCATCATACTACAGATTAACTCAGCCATTTGAGTTTCCCAAAGAGTTGGTGCACCAAAACTAGTACCTTGTTGAGCACAATTACATAACGCTTCAATTACTTTTGGGTGAGTGTGCCCTAAAATCATAGGACCCCACGAGCCGACATAATCAATATAGGAATTACCATCAATATCGTTTATGTATGCCCCATGTGCCGAAGCAATAAACACGGGGTTTTCACCAACACTTTTGCACGAACGTACCGGTGAATTTACACCGCCTGGAATAACTTCTATTGCACGAGAGAAAGCTTCGATACTTTTAGAATAAGAATTCATGAGCTATAGTTTATCTATTTTTGCAAACTTACAATGTATTCTTGAATTACGCGAGGAAAATGTTCATATTCTAATGCATGAACTTTATCGGCAACTATTTCGGGTGTATCAGCAGGTAGTACGTCGCACGTAGCTTGAAATAAAATAGTACCGTTGTCATATATTTCATCAACCAAGTGAATAGTAATACCGGTTTTAGATTCTTTGTTTTGCACTACAGCTCTGTGTACATGCATTCCATACATACCTTTGCCTCCATAATTGGGGAGGAGAGCAGGGTGGATATTAATAATTCGTTGTTGGTATGCTTTAATAATATTGGTTGGCATAAGGAGTAAAAAGCCCGCCAAAACTATATATTCGACATCATCTGCTTGAAGTTGATTGAGTATCGAAATAGATTCATATAAGTCTGTTTTTGAAAACACACAAACCGGAATTGAGTATTCGTTAGCAATAGAAATAACTCCCGCTTGGGCGTTATTTGTATAAATTCGCACAATTGTAACGTTTGTATGCGTATAATGTTGTAGTAAATTTTTAGCATTTGTACCCGAACCCGAGGCGAAAATTGCAATTTTTGTCATGTAATAATGAATAACTTGTTAATAACTTCGAAAGTGCAAAAATATAAATAATTGATTATCAGAAAACAGAAAAAATAAATAAAAAAAATTTATTAGTTTTTTCTTTTTTGAATAAAAAAAAATATAGTTATTTGCAGCATAAAATTAATTTAAATTATTATTAACTAAAAATTTAAAAACTATGTCAGAAATTGCATCAAAAGTACAAGCAATCATTGTAGACAAGTTAGGTGTTGACGCTAGCGAAGTAACTCCTGAGGCTAATTTTACAAACGATTTAGGAGCGGACTCATTAGACACTGTAGAATTAATTATGGAATTCGAAAAAGAATTCAACATTGCTATCCCAGATGAGCAAGCCGAAGGTATTGCAACAGTAGGTGACGCAATTTCTTACATCGAGAAAAACTCGAAGTAATCAGTATTTACTTTATTTTCAATTTATGGAATTAAAAAGAGTAGTGGTAACCGGAATCGGTGCTTTCACTCCTATTGGAAATACGGTAGAAGAAATTTTTAAAAATCTCAAAAATGGAGTAAGTGGTAGTGCACCTATCACTTACTTCAATACTGAGAAATTTAAAACAAAATTTGCCTGTGAGGTTAAAAATTTTGATATTTCTCTCTACGTAGACCGTAAGGAAGCCCGAAAAATGGATCCATACGCACACTTTGCTATGGCTGCCGCGGCGGAATGCCTACAAGATTCAAAATTACAATTAGACACAATAGACCTTGATAGTATTGGTGTTATTTGGGGTTCGGGAATAGGTGGATTAACTACCTTCCAAACTGAAGTTACAGCATTTGCACAAGGAGATGGGACACCACGTTTTAATCCATTCTTTATCCCAAAAATGATTTCTAATATAGCTGCCGGCTATATTTCAATCCGATACGGACTTCGTGGTGCAAGTTATGCAACAACATCTGCTTGTGCATCATCGACGCATGCTATGATAGATGCCTTTAACTATATAAGATTAGGTAAAGCGAAAGCATATATTACGGGTGGTTCAGAAGCAACAATCAACGAAAGTGGAGTTGGTGGTTTCAATGCCATGAAAGCATTATCTGAAAACAACGATGAAATGGTAAGTGCGTCTCGTCCTTTTGATGGAACTCGTGATGGGTTTGTTATGGGTGAAGGTGGCGTTGCCTTATTATTTGAAGAATACGAACATGCTATTGCACGTGGTGCAAAAATTTATGCAGAGGTAGCCGGAGGAGGCATGAGTTCTGATGCTCACCATTTAACAGCTCCACATCCTGAAGGTTTAGGTGCTGGAAATGTAATGAAATGGGCAATTGAAGATGCCGGTATTAAATTAACCGATATCGATTATATAAATGTTCATGGTACTGCAACTCCACTAGGTGATATTGCAGAGACCAATGCAATTATAAAATTGTTTGGTGATCATGCCTATAAATTAAATATTAGTTCTACTAAATCTATGACCGGTCACTTACTTGGTGCTGCCGGTGCTATGGAAACAGTAGCTTCTATATTTGCTTTGCAAACAGGTATTGTCCCTCCAACTATCAATTTCAAAGAGGCTGATCCTAATATTGACAGTAAATTAAATTTAACACTTAATGAGGCTCAACAGCGTAACGTAGAGTATGCATTAAGCAATACATTTGGTTTTGGTGGTCACAACGGATCAATAATATTGAAAAAATATAAAGGATAATTCATTTTTTTTGTGCGTATCCTAAAATACATAAGACTCCTTTTTTGTAAGCCTACAGAAAAGGAGTTTTTTTTGCAATTATGTTATTTGCTCGGTTATATGCCGAAAAATATTAAGTATTACCGTAAAGCATTTACTCACAAATCGTCGGTAACATCGTCTGATAAACATAAGCAATACAATGAACGATTGGAATTTCTTGGCGATTGCATTATTGATGCTATTATTGCCGATTATTTGTTCCAAAAATATCCCAATGAATCTGAAGGATTTCTCACAAAAATGAAATCTAAAATTGTAAACAGAAAATCACTCAATCAAATAGCTGTGCAATTACATTTAGATTCGTATTTGCAATCTAATATAGCTAATGTAAAAGAAAATGACGCGTTAGGTAATGCTTTTGAAGCTCTTATTGGAGCAATGTATCTCGATAAAGGGTTTGACTTTACCAAACAGTATTTTATTTCTAAAATAATAGAACGATTTTTTGATATTAGCTTTTTGGAGGCTAATGATACAAATTACAAAAGTCAACTTTTAGAAATAGTTCAAAAAAAGAAACAAACAATAGTGTTTGATTCAGAAGGTGTAGAGCCGGGACCCGAAAATTCATCGCAATTTGTGTCTATTATTAAAATTGATAATGTTGCAGTTGCTACAGCCAAAGCGTCAACAAAAAAAGAGGCAGAACAGCGGGCTTCAAAAATTGTGATTGAAAGTATGAATATTCATTAGGAATTTGTTTCCCAAAAACAATAAACTTTTTGAAAATAAGTATTAATTGCTGCTATTAAATCTGACTATTTTTATAAGTAGTCTCGCCGGGAATCGAACCCGAATTTAAAGTTTAGGAAACTTTCGTTCTATCCATTGAACTACAAGACCATTTTTTAATTCCATGCAAAAATACATATTTGTTGCGTATTCATATTGTGTTTTTTTGTACTTTTGTGTATCAATTCCGAAAATTATTTTACATATGAAGCTCTCATACTTTTTTTTATAAATTATTTTATTATAATTACTTATAAAAAGTTCATGGCTACTTGTAATGAGGGTTGATGTTAAACCTATAAAAAACTTATTAAATGAAACGTTTTTGTATTATTTTATTTTTATGTGCTTGTGCCATTGGTGTTCAAGCTCAATCTAATCCCAAAAATATAATTATTGTAATGGCTCATGGCATGGGCTATAATCATGTAAATGCTCTTGAATTATCCAATGGTAGCCAACAGCCTTTACTTTGGCAAACCTATCCGGTAAAGTATGGTGTTACAAATTATCCAGCATATTGGGCTTCAATAACAGAAGCTAAAGATGTTTCGAAGTATAAAGGTGATTATCATATTCGGAGAATTTGGAGTGATTTTACCTATACTAATGCTATGGTAGTAGACCCTGCTGCCGTTGGTACCGCAATAGCAACCGGTAAAAAGTCTGCATATAAAGCTGTTGGGGTCGATATAGATAGTACACATTTGGAAACTGTGTTAGAGCGAGCTTTTTCACTTGGAAAGGCAACGGGTATTGTTACCGATATGGCGTTATCTACCTCTGCTGCTGCATCGTTTGCAGCTCACTATCCTACATGCGATAGCTCACGTACCGTATTTAATCAATTGTTGGGTTCATCGTTATATGTAATGATTGGTGCCGGAAATCCTCAATTTGAAAATAATGGAACAACACGTACTATTCCCGAATACTCATATATATCATCTGTCGATTGGGATGCTTTAGTACAAGGTGCATCTTTATACGATAATGCAACTCAAGCTCAAGATATTGATAATGATAATGTGCCCGATGCATGGACATTAGTGCAATCTAAAGAAGATATTTTGAATTCTCAAGCAAAACGAATTATTGCTATTCCTCAAACATTTGATGCATTGCAATATAAACGAGCTTCGTCTGCGTTAGTACAAAATGTGCCACTATTGTCTGAGCTAACTCAAAAAAGTTTAAGTGTGTTGCAATCCCATACACAAGGATTTGTGTTGGTTGTAGAATCCGGAGCTGTTGACTATGCTTCGAGAATGGGCCAAAATGCTGCTATTGTTGAAAATATGCAAGAGCTTGATGCAACTATTACAGCCATAAATAATTGGGTAGAAATAAACAGTTCATGGGAAGAATCATTAGTTATTGTTGTAGGTACATACGAAAGCGGTTTCCTGTCGGGTATGGATTTTTCAAGTAGTGCCGGACACCCCGATTTTTACACGAAAACTATACACGTTACGCAAGGAGAAACCGGTGAAATACCAAGTATGAAATGTAATAGTACACAACCAACGAATTTGCTTACCCCATTATTTGCAAAAGGTGTCGGTAGTGAATTATTTTCGCACTATACCGATGAGGAAGATTTTGTATATGGAAAGTATATAAATAATAGTGAAATAGGACAAATATGTATGCGATTATTGCCAACTCCGGCAACAACCCCCAAAACACCTAAAAATATTATTCTTATGATTAACGATGGTGTAGGATTGAATCAAATACGAGCCGCAAATTATTATACAGGTAAAAATCAACAATACGAACAATTTCCGGTAACTTTATTTCATAGTACGTATCCATTAGTAAGTAGCGAAACTGTTAATTTTGGAGGATATAATAATTCGTATGAATCTACTTTAGCTTGGACAAATGGATTGTATTTGCGAAATAGAACAAATGCAACATGCTCAGGAGCTTCGGGTACGGCTATAGCGTCGGGAACTAAAACATATTATTATGGTTTAGGTGTTGATATTAATAAAAATGCCGTGCAAACAATAGCTCGACATGCTAAATCTATGGGGAAATCTGTTGGGGTTGCAACAAATATACCCGTGTCTGATGCTACACCTGCTGTGTTTTTTGCAAATAATGTAAGTCGTAATAATGCTCCCGAAATTATGCGACAATTAATTATAGAATCTAAAGCTGATGTAATTATTGGCGGTGGACATCCTGAATATGATAATCATGGTATTTTGCTTACGAATCCCGATTATAAATCAATAGGGGGGCAAGAATTTTGGGAAGATATTAAAGCGGGTGCAACTCAATACCGAACGCCTTCAAATTCGGGGTGGACAGAAGTTCAAGATATAGATAATGATGGCACTCCCGATCCTTGGACGTTAATAGAAGATAGTATAGATTTTGCAAAATATGCATATGAACCAACACCTAAAAGAGTTTTGGGTATAGCAAAAGTAGAAAGTTCAATGCAATTTTATAGAACCGGTATTGATAAACAATCAGTACATTTTGATGATCTAAATTCTACTATGCCTGCTTTATGGCAAATAGCTCGAGTAGGTTTGCAAACTGTAAATAATAATCCAAACGGATTCTTTTTAATGATTGAGGGTGATGCAGCCGATAATGCCGGACATCAAAATTATAAAGGAAGATTAATTGAAGAAATGATTTCGTTTAATACTGCTGTAGATACTGTAATAGCTTGGATTGAACAACATGGTGGTTGGGACGAAAATTTACTTATTATTACTTCCGATCACGAAACCGGTTTGCTTGCTCATCCCGATCTTGACACCGATTCAAGTATGCTTACCCATTATGATATTATTGATAATGGAGTAGGTGTAATGCCGGGTATGAAATTTTATGCAACACATCATTCTAATCAGTTAGTACCTATATATGCAAAAGGTGCTGGAGCTGAATTGCTGTGGAACTATGCTGATGAACATGATGTAATACGTGGCAAATTTTTAAATAATAGTGAAATTGGACAAGCTATGTTTACCTTGTGGAATGGAACTCCTTGTTCTGTAGTTAATAATAGGGTAATGATAGTTAAACAAATCCCAACTGTTGAGTTATTGGTTGGAAGAGATACAGCATTTTCAATTATAAATGATTTTTATGATGATATTGAAGATTCTGAATTACAGTTTAAAATAACTACTCGACCATCGTGGTTGCAATATGATTTGACTGATTTTTCGTTTTCGGGAACTCCTCTATCTGCAGGTTTGTTTACTGTAAAAATAATAATTTCCGATGGGAAAACATCTGGAGCTTCTATAGCTTCGGAAACAACGTTTACTATTATTGTTAGAGATGTAAGTTCCATACAAGATGTAGCAAATACAAAAGCATATGCATATCCTGTTCCTTCGAGTATAGTGTTGCATGTGCAAAATGTTGAGGCACAAAGTACACTCCGTTTATACAATACAATGGGAGTGTGTATGTATTCTAAACACATTGAGGCTACGTCAGAATCAATTGATATAAGCTCTTTTGCTCCCGGAAATTATACTTTAGAAGTACGAAATGCCAATCAAACAATAACGCAACCTATAGTAATTAAATAATATGAGTGCGATGCGAGTAGTAGATGTTTGGAAATATATAGTAATTGTTGGGGTATGTATAAGCGGAGCAATTCAAACTCAGGCTCAAATTCAGTTTAAAGGAAAAATTATTGATATTGATACAAAAGAGCCTATTGGTTTTGCAAATATTTGGATTAAAAACACACAAATAGGCTGTATTTCCCAACTCGACGGTACATTTGTGCTCGATGTTCGAAAGCCGACCGATACAGTTATGGTAACAGCTTTAGGGTATAAAGATTTTTCGATAATTGGCAGAAATATTCCGAAAGATACCTTGATTATACGAATGGTACAGGCTGCATATGAACTTGATGTTTTAGTAATAAAACCCGGAAAAAATCCGGCAATACCTATAGTGAAAACAGCTATAGATAATAGACGTTCAAACAAGCCTGGTAGTATTAAAAATATAGACTTTATAGAATATAATAAACTAAATCTGAGTATTAGTAATTTAGATAGCAATTTATATGCAACAAAGTTTGTTCAAAAAAATCCTGAGATACTTATAAAAATTAATGATTATGACGAACATTGGAGTATTCCATTATATTTTTCGGAACGATTAACACACGAAAAACGTCGCGAGAATGCATATCCTGAAGTTACTGAAATAGTTCAAAACCAATACGGGAGTAGTTTTATAAATAGTGATATTACTACTAAATATATCAACAGTTTAAATGCTGATATGACATTTTACGGAAATCTTAGGTTTTTGATGAAAGATTTTATTAGCCCTATTTCAACTCAAGCTCAAGTGTATTATAAATATATATTACTTGATTCGTTACAACAAGATGGTTCAACATATTATCGTATTAGGTTTCGCCCCCGAAATTCGCAAGATTTAGCATTCTACGGACATATGATAATTGAGAAGAATACCGGTGTTTTGGCTGAAATTGATGCAACATTACAGCAGTCTGCTAATTTAAATTATGTTAAAAATATTAGGTTATACGAAAAACTTCAAAAATTACCCGATGGATCGTGGTTTTTTAAACAACATAAAATGCAAGTGGAATTTACTCCCCAATTGTCACAAGATACTACCAATAATTTGCTTAATACTCCAATTTTTGCCATAAAATCTACTACATTTATTACCGATACAGCACAAGTAAACGAATATTTGAAAAATAAAACGGTTCCTTCTCGTTTTAATTTAGCTCGTAAGCAAATACAACAAGATACATCCTTGTTGAATCAATTACGTCCCGATACATTAACAAGTTTGGATATAATAACTCGCCAAGCTATTGAAGTAACAAATGAGATTCCTACAATTAAGGCTACTAATAAAATGCTTGATATGTTTTTGTACGGGTATTATCAGATAGGTGTGATTGATTTAGGACCGTATTTGTATTTTGTGCAAGCAAATGAAATAGAAAAAATACGATTTAATTTGGCTGCTCGCACCTCTCCAAAATTTAGTAAAAATATGTTGATAGGCGGATATGTTGGCTATGGCATTCGCGATAGAGCATATAAATATGGGGCTAAATATTCGCTTAAAATGCCAACACGTTTTTATGGAGCATTGCATGCCTCGTATGATCAAAATATATATAGAATAGGTGATTTTAAGCAAAATCTAGATTTTATTCGCGAAAACGTGTTGGTGCAATCCGACGATAATTTATTTACTGCTTTGCTTACTCGTGAGCCCAATAAAGCCGTTTATTTAGTTAAAAAATCTGTATTAGCGTATGAACAACAAATTACACCTAATATTATAATAAAACCTTCATACGGTTTTTCGCAGCATTATAATCCTCCCTATTTTAATTTCGATGCTGTTCAGACAGAGTCATTTTCGTTGCACGAAATAGGTGCTCACGTTCGTATTTCTTTTAAAGAAGAAATGTCTAATAATCATTTTCGAAAAATATATATTGATTCCCGCTATCCAATTTTTCATGTAAATGTGGTTCAGGGTAAATATGTGTTGCCATATACTCAGGGATGGTTTACACAATTACGTTTTGTAACACGACAAGATATATTAATAGGCGTGGGGCGAATGAGATATGTTGTGGAAGCAGGTATTACCAATAAACCTGTACCGTTTCCTTTGCTCGAATTTCATAGAGGAAATGAAACAGGCGGAAGCGGTGAGTACTATTTTAATCATATGAAATATTTAGAATTTGCAAGTGATAGATTTGTAAATGTATATGCTGAATATGGTATGAATGGGTTTATTTTTAATAAAATATGGCTTGTAAAAAAACTAAATTTACGTGAATTGTTAACATTCAAAGCTTGTTGGGGGCAATTGTCGCAAAATCATGCATCAATTTTCGATTTACCTGCACAAACATATGAACTTACTGTGCCGTATATGGAAGCAGGTGTGGGAATTACTAATTTTCTAAAGGTTGTTCGACTTGAATATATTTGGAGAATTAATTATCACGAGCATCCCGATGTGCGAACCGGAGGATTCTTTTTCCGATTCCAATTTGAGTTTTAGGAGGGGAGCGAAGATATTTATTTTTATACATTTATAACCTACCCCGTATAGGCTCAAAACTTGGTTGCCGATATAGGAATACTTATAATATTTATTACATATTTCAAGGGTTTTACACTAAAATAGACATTTTGTTGTATACTTATGGAAATTCCCGAATTAATCAAACGATTGATTTGTTTGTTTTGACATTTGTAATAATTCGTCAAATTCTTTTGGTGTTAAATCGCTTAAATAATAATTAATTGGGTTAACAGGACTACCATGACGACGAACTTCGTAATGTAAATGCGAACCGGTTGATGTTCCGGTATTACCTACCATTCCAATAATATCACCTCGCGAAACTTTTTGTCCGGGGCGAACTACAATTTTACTCATATGCCCATACACAGTTTGAAAACTATATCCGTGATCTATGAGAACCATTTTGCCATATCCTTGACTGTATTCAGCATCGCGAACTACTCCATCTCCGGTTGCATATATTTTAGTGCCGGTAGGTGCGGTCAAATCTATACCGGTGTGCATTCTGTATGTTTTATACACAGGGTGTATTCTATATCCAAATCCCGATGAAAATTTGTAGTTTCTCAAAGGTTGAATAGCCGGAATACGTTTAAGCATTTCTTTTTTATTTTTTGCTAAGGATATGATAGTGTCGAATGATAACGATTGAATATATATTTTTTTATTCAGAATATCTATTCTGTTAGCAGTTTCAATTACCATTTCCATATTAGGCTTCGATTGTAATTCTGCATAACGGTTTACACCGCCAAACCCGGCATTTCTAATTTCTTGAGGTATAGGGTTAGCTTCAAAAATTACGCGATAAATATTATTGTCGCGTTCTGCCATGTCATTTAGTAATCCTTCGAGTTTTTGAATTCTATTATCTAAAATGCTATATTGATTTCGTAATTCAGCATTTTCATCCATTAAAGTGTGTTCGCGAGCCGATGGGAAAAAATGTAACCAGGTAAACATGAAAATAAAACCAACTGTTACAAAACCTACAAGATAGGTTACACCTATCATTACAATTTTTTTTGTAGAATGTTCAATTTTTTCGTATGTCAACGATTCGGCATTAAATCTATATTTTCCTTTTGCCATACTGATTATTTTACATGAGCGTTATACATTCAATTGTATTTCTTTTACACAATTTGAATACATGTGTGTATTCGCTGTTTCATTTTTTATAATAAGATGCAAAAATACATAAAAAAAATATACTTTTGCAGCAATAGTTTTAATAAGTAGTATCCAATTTATATAAGTATTTCAAAATCAGTATGAACGCTCAGGAATTACGTCAATCATTTTTAGATTTTTTTGCTTCGAAGCAACATGTTATTGTGCCATCTGCACCTATGGTAGTAAAAGGAGATCCAACCTTAATGTTTACCAATGCGGGAATGAATCAGTTTAAGGATATTTTTTTAGGAAATTCTCCAATTGTAGCTCCTCGTATTGCCGATTCTCAAAAATGTTTACGCGTTTCGGGTAAACATAATGATTTGGAAGAAGTTGGACATGATACGTATCATCATACTATGTTTGAAATGCTTGGTAACTGGTCGTTTGGCGATTATTTCAAAGCAGAAGCTATAGAATGGGCGTGGGAATATTTAACCGGGGTATTAGGTATTTCGCCCGATTGTTTGTACGCTACTGTTTTTGAGGGAGATGTGGCAGATGGAACAGAATTCGATAAAGAAGCATATGATATTTGGAAGCAATATTTACCCGACGAGCGTATTTTAATGGGTAATAAAAAAGATAATTTTTGGGAAATGGGAGATACAGGTCCATGTGGTCCATGTTCCGAAATTCATGTGGATATTAGAAATGCCAATGAAAAAGCTATAATTCCCGGATATGAATTAGTGAACAAAGATCATCCGCAAGTTATTGAAATTTGGAACAATGTATTTATTCAATATAATAGAAAAGCAAACGGTAGTTTGGAAGTTCTTCCTGCAAAACATGTAGATACAGGTATGGGATTCGAACGGTTAGCTATGGTTGTGCAAGGTAAACAATCAAACTACGATACCGATGTTTTTCAGCCTCTTATAAAAGAAATTGCTTCGATTTCTTTAACAACATATGGCACCAACGATAAGCAAGATATTGCAATGCGTGTAATTGCCGATCATATTCGTACAATTTCTTTTGCTATAGCCGATGGCCAATTACCTTCAAATATTAAAGCCGGCTATGTAATTCGTAGAATTTTGCGACGAGCTGTTCGTTATGGGTATACATTTTTGAATATGCACGAACCGTTCTTATATCGATTGCTCCCTGCTCTTATTGGTTCTATGGGTAAAGCATATCCGGAATTGCCTGCACAAGAAAAGTTAATTTCAAAAGTTATTTACGAAGAAGAAAAATCGTTTTTGCGAACACTTTCTACAGGTATTCAGTTGTTACAAACTATTATTGATAAAACAAAACAAGCCGGTAAAACTGAAATTTCGGGTACCGATGCGTTTACCTTATACGATACGTATGGATTTCCGTATGATTTAACTACCTTGATAGCCAAAGAAAATGGTGTACGTGTAGATCAAGATGGATTTACCGTAGAATTAGAAAAACAAAAAGAACGTGCTCGTCAAGCAACTAACGTTTCTACCGGCGATTGGGTTGATATTCACCCAGGTAATGGTAATGTATTTATTGGGTATGACACTGTTAGTGCTACAGTAAGTATTGTAAAATATCGTAAGGTGCAATCTAAAAATAAAGATTTGTATCACATTGTATTAGATCAAACACCTTTTTATGCTGAATCGGGTGGGCAAGTTGGAGACAGTGGTTATTTAGAGGCTGATGGAAAGAAAGTACAAATACTCGATACACAAAAAGAAAATAATTTAATAATTCATATTGTTGAAACCATTCCTGACGATTGTCATGCTGAATTTACGGCTGTTGTGAATTGCAAAAATAGAGAATTGACAGCAAATAATCACTCGGCAACTCATTTGTTGCATTTGGCTTTACAACAAGTTTTGGGGACACACGTAGAACAAAAAGGTTCGTTAGTAAATCCCGAACGTTTACGATTTGATTTTGCCCATTTTCAAAAAATGACTGCCGAAGAAATTCGTTCCGTTGAAATTTTGGTTAACGAAGCTATTCGTTCAAATATACACTTGCAAGAATATCGCGAAACGCCAATAGAAGCAGCCAAAGATATGGGGGCAAAAGCATTATTTGGCGAAAAATATGGCGACACTGTGCGTGTAATACAATTTGGCGAATCGGTTGAATTATGTGGTGGAACTCATACTCACGCAACAGGAACTATTGGTTTTTTTAAAATAATAACAGAAGGAGCTATTGCTGCCGGTATACGAAGAATTGAAGCTGTTACTGCCGATAGAGCACAAACATTTATTTTTGAAACATTAGATACGGTTGCCGGAATTAAAGAAGTGTTAAAAAATCCTTCACATTTATTGGCAAGTGTAGAGCAATTGGCACAAGAAAATATGCAACTCAAAAAACAAATTGAAGTGTTTGAAAAACAACAAGCACTTTCGGTTGCTCAAAGCCTTTTAGCTGATGCTATAATAAAGTCCGATACATGTTTTATAATTAAAGAAATATCGGTATCGAATGCAGCTGCCTTAAAAGATATTGTATTTGGATTAAAAGAAAAAGTATCGTCGCATATAGTTGTGTTGGCTGCTGCTATCGATGGTAAAGCTCATATAGCTGCTGCTACTTCAAAAGATGTAATTGAAACAAGACAAATATCGGCACAAGATATTATTAAATCTGCTTCGAAACATATTGAAGGCGGTGGTGGCGGACAAGCTTTTTTTGCAACTGCAGGAGGTAAAAATCCACAAGGAATTTCTAAAGCGTTGCATGAATTACAACTTCAATTTGAGTTGTAATTATATTAAACGGCTGAAATTTGAAGCAAAATAAACAATGTGATATGAATATTAGGATTATAATAGCGGCAATTTTTATCAGTTTTTTTGTTGTAAGTTGTAAATCGACTAAGCAAGCACAGGCTTTACGCGATTGTAACTATTCGTTTGCTTCTATTTCAGATCTTACCGTTGGAAATGTTGTAATTCAAGGTAAACAGAGTTTTAGAGATTTATCGTTACAAGAAACTACCGGAATTTCGCAATTGCTTATGGCTCGCAAATTACCTATTTCTCTTACCGCTCATATAGCTATTCAAAATCCAAACAATAAAACAGCTGCAATAGATGCATTGGAGTGGATTCTAGAAGTTAGAAATAAGGAGGTAGCGAAAGGATCTATTCAACAAAGAATTGAGGTAAAATCCGGACAAACAATTCAAATTCCTATTCCGGTTTCAACAGATGTGGGGTCTATTCTTAAAGCGTTTTCAATGAAAGAAATAACCGAAGTAATGTTTAACTTAAGCGATGCGTCGGGAATACCTGTAGAAGCTAAATTAAAAATTAAGCCAAGTATTCGAGTTGGTAAAAAGCAAATTCAAGCACCTTCGTATTTTGTTATCGATGTTTTGAAGTAATGCAAGTTGTTGAATAACAATAATCAATACTTTTTTTTGTTTTTTATTTTGTGTAGAAACAAAATAAAAGTATCTTCGTATTAATAATCAAATAAGCAGTTTTTTTTTATTCAACGAAGTATGAATGTTTCTGTACAATTTTTTGCATATTTTTCATTATTTGCGTTCGTTGTTTCGCTTATTATTGGGATATATATATTTACTCGATTTCCCCGAATTGCTATAACTCGAATATTTTTTAATATATGCTTATTGTTGGCAGGTATTAATTTTGTTGAGTTTCAAATGCGTCTTGCACCTACGGTTCAGCAGGCTCAGTTATGGGCACATTTGTATGCAATTTGGCCGTTTATATTAGCTACAACGTTTCATTTTTTGTTACTTTTTAGAGGTTCAATACAAAAACCTCTACTTACGTATAGTTTAGTTTATCTACCTGCAATTATTATATTTTATATAGAACTTACAACTAATTTTATATCAATAAAGCCTATACAAACAAATTGGGGGTATACTACAGAGCCGGCAGAAGGAGATTGGTTTATATTTTCATCGTTGTGGACAATAAGTGTTTTGGGAGCAATATTGTTTGTGTCGTATCAAAATTTTTCGTTAGCCATAGGTATAAAAAAACGACAAGCTTTCTTTATTTTTATAGGGCTAGTAATTAATTTTTTAATTGGAATTTTAACAGATTTTTTGTTTAAAATTGTACATGTTAATACACCGGCAGTAGGATATTCGTATAGTATTATTTCTTTTGGGTTAATAGCCTTTGCCATAAGTAAATATCATTTATTTGAACTTACTCCCGAATCGGTAGCCGGAAAGATTATTTCAACTATTTCTGAAATGGTGTTTTTAGTAAATTCTAAAAAACAAATTGTTGAAATTAATCCGGCAGCTTTACATGTGTTAAAATATTCTAAAGAAGAATTAATTGGAAAGCCAATAGATTCAATTGTACATAATTCAGATGATTTATGTGCTACCTGTTGTAATATCATATCAACTAAAAAATCAGTCGATTATGATGCTTATCTCTTAACAGCAGAATCTAAAAAAATTCAAGTGTCGTTATCATGTAATCCTATATTTTTAGATAATAAAAATGATTTTGGAATAGTGTTTATAGGGCGTGATAGTACCGAACGTAAAAAAGTGGAAGCCCGATTGCGTAACGAAAATATTAAATTAGAAGATTTAGTATCAAAACGAACCGAAAATTTATCGAAAATTAATTCTCAATTGTTAGTTGAAATTAGTAAATACGAACGTACCGAGAGTAAGCTCTTGCAAACAATTCAACAATTAGAACAAAACGAACGGAACAAAATTGCGTTTTTCGATAATCTTGCTCACGAAATTAGTACGCCGGTAAATGCTATTATTGGTTTTACCGATTTGCTCCGCGATGAGAATAATACACAACAAGATATTCAAAAATATACAACAATTATTCAAAACAGTTCTATACAACTTCAAGGAATTGTGAAAAATGTGGTTAGTATGGCAACTCTTAATAATAATAAAGAGGTGGTAAATATAGAGGAGGTAAATTGTAATTATATTCTTAATGGATTACAATTGTTGTTTAAACCCAAAGCAGATAAGAAAAAAATTGAATTTACTTGTTTTAAAAAATTACGCGACGAAGAAGCTGTAATTATTACTGACCAAATAAAATTAACGCAAATTTTGTCAAATTTATTAACGAATGCATTTAAGTTTACCACCGAGGGCTATATTCATTTTGGATATAGTGTTTCAACCGATAAAATTACTTTTTTTGTACGTGATACCGGTATTGGAATTCCTGAAGAAAGTAAACACAAAATATTTGAGCGGTATTCACAGGGGAATCCTACAATTGCAGAGTTGTTCGGAGGCTCGGGCTTGGGGCTGTCTATAGCAAAAACCTACGTAGAATTATTAGGTGGAGAAATTTCAATAGAATCGAATACTGCAAAAGGAAGTAATTTTAATTTTTGGCTTCCGTATTCCTATCAAATCGAAAAAATTCATTAAGAAACAGTTTCTTATTGTAGGAAACTTAAAATGGAACTTTAAACTTTTTCGTGTAAAAAATTGCTTGTATCATCCAGCTCCATAGGAGTGGTAGTAAAAATTCACGCCAAATAATGTCGCCTCTCTGAGGCTTTTTTTTAATGCATATATTCTACTACCATACTATCGCCTCTCCGAGGCTGAAATGGAAGCATCAAATAATTATTGTGCTTTTAAAATTTAAGTTTCTATTGGTTGTTATGCAAAATTACTGTTTCTAAGTTTTTTCGCCAGCCTCTTCATATTTACATTAGTAAATAAAAAAAATGTATATTTGTATCATACAAATTGAACGAATTTGAATACAACATTACCTTTACATACAGTTTCAACCATAAGTGGTTACGAAGCATTGTTTAAGCAATATTATAAGTCATTGTGTATTTTTGCTACACGTATTATACACGACGACGATGCCGCTGAAGATATTGTTCATGAGGTATTTGTGCGATTGTGGGAAAAACGTGAAACCATCGATACTCAACTTTCGATTAAATCGTATTTGTTTACATCGGTACATAATCGTTGTTTGAATTATATTCGCGATAATAAAAAATTTACCCAACGCGACGATTATTTTGTACATGCTTCTATTCCTGATGTTGAAACTAAAGCTGTAGAAGAAAGTGAATTGCAAGCAAAAATAATGATTGCTATAGAGAAATTGCCCGAAAAATGCAGAGAAGTATTTGAACTCTGTAAATTACAAGAAATGAAATATGCCGAGGTTGCACAGCAGTTAGGTATTTCTATAAAAACAGTTGAAAATCAGATGGGTAAAGCTCTTAAAATGCTTCGTGATGATTTGGGTGGATTATTTTTGTTGGTTTGTGTTATACTTTTTGCAAATGGCATAGGGGTATATGATATGGTAATGTGTAGTATATAAAAAAAGGTAGTATGCAAAATTATTCAGGAAATATTGAATTTTTTACTCGCAAATTAGCCGGCGAGTTGCACAGTGAAGAGCTTCAAAGCTTTGCTGAATGGCTTGCTGCTTCACCTGAAAATGCCGCAGAATTTGCAGAATTTGAATCAATATGGAATGGGGTAGATTCAATAAAACATGTTACACGTTTTGATACTGAAGTTGCTTGGTATCGATTACAAAAAGAAATATCAGAACAAAAAACTGTAAAAAAATCATTCAGACCGTTGTTGGCTGCTGCGGCAATAATTGGAGTATTGTGTATGTCGTGGTTTTCATATAAACTATTTTTTACAAAATCGGCTGAACTTATCACAGTAACTACAGCTATGCATAATACCACCGATGTTGTATTACCCGATAGTTCAATGGTTTCGTTGTATCAAAATTCTTCTGTTTCATATCAACCAACATTTGAAACCGAACGAAGAATTCAATTACAAGGAAATGCTTTTTTTGATGTTACACATAATCCTCAGAAGCCTTTTGTTGTGGAAATTAATCAAGTACGTGTTCAAGTATTGGGTACATCGTTTTATATTTCTCACGATACTATTTCCGGACTTATATCTATAATTGTAAAAACAGGTAAGGTGGCCGTGTTTACCTATGGTAAAGCCGATACTGCATATGTAACTGCCGGAGAACGTGTTGATGTTTTACAAGCAAAAAAACTGACAAAATCTGTAAATACACAGGTCAATTATATGTCGTGGAAAACTAAAGTGTTTGACTTTAAAGATGTGCCGCTTAAAACTATAGTAGCCGAAATAAATGCAGCATATTTTACAAATATTCAAATTCAAGGCGACGAATTGAAAAATTGTAAAATACATGTGTCGTTTCAAAATAAAACTATTGACGAAATTCTTGAAATTTTACAAGTTACACTTGATATTACAATACACAAATCGACTGATGTAATAGTAATTAGCGGAAATGGCTGTTAGTAGAGTAGGAGTATGAAAATAAAGAGTTTGTGTATATGGTTGCTGTGTGTAATAAGTGTACAAACTTTTTCGCAACAAGCAATTTTACAAACTTCAATACCTATTTCTAAAGGAACATATTCATCTGTTGAATTAATTCAAAATATACAACGTTCGTCGGGTATTCAATTCTCTTATAAATCAAAACTACTACTGGAACACGAAAAAAAAGTGTCGGTTTCTTCTCTTGTGCTCCAAGATATTTTGCTTGCTATAACCGATGGTAATGATATGGATTTTGTTGTTATAAATGGTGTGGTAGTTATAAAAACGAAAAAAGAAATTCAAAAAATTATTCAAAAAACATACAATGCCAATCCTTCGGCACAGATAGAATATGTAAAAAAAATACAAGAAAAAAAAGTTGTAGAACCTGAGTATATTATACTTTCGGGTAAAATTAAGCAGGCGGTTAGCGGAGAATTAGTATCGGGAGCATTGGTAATTATTGATTCGCTCAATATTCAGATTCAAAGTAATGAATATGGTTTTTTTTCATGTAAAATACCGCAAGGAAGTCATGTGCTTCGAGTTGTGCATCCTTCGAATTATATGCACGAAATTTCTATAGAAACTAACAAACAAAATTTTGTAGAAATTGAAACAACATCAAAACAAACAGAATTAACTTCGGCGAAAGCTGCGGTTCAGGTTCCTTCATTAAGTAATAAAACCATATTGCATGAGGTGAAATTGCAACCAACAATGAAAATTCCGCAAAGTATTTCGTTGCAAGATCCTTTAAAAGAGATGGGGAAAGTTCCTGGAATTCAGTTTATTAATGATTTGTCGTCTAATGTTTTGGTTCGCGGGGGTACTACATATCAAAATTTGGTGTTAATTGACGATGCTCCGTTGTTTAATCCCACACATTTATTTGGTTTATATAGCACGTGTATTCCATATAGTGTTAAAGATGTTACTATATACAAAGGAGATGCTCCCGCACAATTTGGAGGAAGAGTTTCGTCGGTTATTGATATTAGACTGCGAGAAGCAAACGAACAGAATATAGGAGGGTATATTGAATATAGTCCCGTGGTTACTACGGTAGCCTTAGAAACGCCAATTGTAAAACAAAAAGCAGCACTGGTTGGGTATATTCGTAAATCAAATTTACGTTGGCTTATGAAAGATAATGCCGGAAAAGCATTGTATTCATTTTATGATGCACAATTAAAATTTCATATGCATACAGCCAAAAGACATCATGTGTATTATTCATTCTATAGCGGAAACGATGTGTACAATGTTTCGGCTCAAAAACTAGATGAATTTGGAATAACATGGGGGAATATAGCTCATGCTGTTCGGTGGAATTATATTATAAGTCCACGTGTTTTTAGTAATCTTACTCTCTATTCGGGTACCTATAATTATTATTTGTATGTACCTCATAACACTATAGATTATTGGAATTCGCACATTATTTCAAATGGTATAAAACAAGATTTTACTATTTTTGCAGGTGTAGATAATACTGTTCGATTTGGTTTCGAATTATCCGGAATGCAAAGTGATCCGGGAAATTTGCATTATAGTGATTCAAGTGCTGTAATATCTCAGTTATATACTAATCCTGTAGCGTTAGGAATGGCAGTATTGTATGCATCGCACGAGTTGAAAGTTTTACAAAAAGTGTCGCTTGTGTATGGACTTCGTGTACCCATGTCGCGAAACAACGGTCCTGCAGTGCAATATGTGTTTGAACAATCTGCAGTTACAGATACTTTAACTTTTAGTGAAAATCAAACATACAATCCTCGTATACATATTGAACCTAAATTTCAATTGCAATATTCTCATACTCCATATGTAATGTTCTATTGTAAGGGTATGCAAACTACCCAATTTGTGCATGGTTTATCTAATTCCGAAACGAATATTACATCACTCGATATTTGGATGCCTACAACGGTAAATTTACATCCTCAAAAGTCGCGATTATATAGTGTGGGGTTTAATTATACCGGGTTTGCTCCTACTATTATGATACAATCGGAATTGTATTATAAACGAATGTTGTACCAATGGTATCCAAATGACCATGCTCGGATGTTGCTAAATCCGTTTATCGAAGGGCAAATGATTGACACTCGTGTTATAAACAAAGGAATAGAAACTATGATACAGCACAAAGGCGAAAAGCTTTCGACATGGCTATCGTACACATATACTCAGAGTAAACGATTGTTTAATAATCAATCTATTTCTACCGCAGCAGATCGTCCGCATGATATTTCTATAGGTACTTCATGGAAATTAGTGCCTAAAATAATGCTCGAAATAGAATGGAATTATATGTCGGGGCTTCTGCAAACTATTCCAAATGCCTATTATACAGCAAATGGTATACAAGTGCCGTATTATGAATCAAAATATAATTCTCGCTTACCTTCGTATCATACACTCGATGTCTCTGCCCAATTTCATTTATACAAACAAGTACAATCGCCATGGAAACATATAATAACATTGCAGATATATAATGTGTATGCTCGTAAAAATGCGTTTAGTTATACCTATAATAAAATAGAAGAAAATAATGAATATGTAATACCTACAAATGTTAGTACTAATGCCCAGTATATTTCAACAATGCTGTATGCGGGAACTGTAATACCTATGATATCGTATGCGATTAAATTTAAGTAACATAGTAGTTTTGCTTTTAATCTTTGTTTCGTGCGAAGATGTTATTGACTTGAAATTGCCTCCAATGAAGCAAGATGTATATGTTGTTTCCGGATTGATAACAAATGAGTTAGATTTTGTAACAGTGAGTGTTACGCAAATTTCGAAACATACCGGGGTAAATGTACCCGTTTCGCATGCTATCGTATTTATTGAATCAGAATCTATGGGGAATGGTGAAGGCGTGATGCAGCGAATTGATTTTGTAGAGGATTCTTTGAATCCGGGCATGTATGTGTCTGATAGAAGAGTGCGTGCGGTTATCAATAGAAATTATACCTTGAATGTACATATAGACACTATGCATATTACTGCATCCGCATATATGGAGCCTATTACCAACATGTTGCCCGTATCGTACTATAAAGTTGCATCTGAGGAAGGGATATTTGCACTTTCAGATGAACAATGGTCAGAAGAACAAGCCATGTGGAAATTTTCGCTTAATTGGGATTTTAATCATACATGCGATACATGTAAGGCTCAAATGTTTGCTTATTCGCTACAAAGTGTAGATGTAGCACAATTATTATCAACTAAAAAACAAAAGGTTGTATTTCCACTTTCTACTCAAATTATTCGAGAGAAATATTCACTTACAAAAGAACATGCAGAATATGTTCGAGGATTGTTGCTCGAGACTCAGTGGAATGGGGGCTATTTTGATGAACAACCGGCAAATGTGCCAAGCAATTTTTCGCATGGAGTATTAGGATATTGGGGAGCATGTATGGTTTTACGCGATACTTCGGTAGTTCAATAAATGTAGGTATATTATTGTTGCATTTTTAAATTAGGATAAAAATTATCAAATTATATTTTTATTTATAAAAAAAAGTATAATTTTGCAGCTCCTAATTCAAAAGCGGATGTGGTGAAATTGGTAGACACGCTAGACTTAGGATCTAGTGCCGTGAGGTGTGTGGGTTCGAGTCCCCCCATCCGCACAAAATGAACCGCTATTTTCTTACCAAAGATGTAGCGGTTTTTTTTAAATTTTTAAAAATAATACACGCGAATGAACATTATTCAAGAAGGAAACGGACTAACGCAAGTTCTAAAAATTCAAGTTTCGGCTGCAGACTACGCCGACAAAGTAGAAGCTACTTTAAAAGATTACCGTAAAAAGGCTAAGTTTGACGGTTTTAGACCGGGTACAGTTCCAATGGGAATTGTAAAAAAAATGTATGGTAAATATGTGCTTGTTGAAGAAGTAAACAAATTACTTTCTGATGCTTTGTCAAATCATATTGCCGAAAATAAATTACCGGTATTGGGTGAGCCACTTCCTAATATGGAACAACAACAATCTATAAATTGGGATACCGATACAGAATTCGAATTCTGTTTTGATATTGCTATTGCACCCGAAGTTTCTGTAGAATTATCGAAAAAAAATAAATTCGATTATTATAAAATAGTTGCAGATGATGCTATTATTCAAGAGCAAATAGACCATTTAACTGCACGTTTTGGTTCTCAACAATCTGTTGATACTATTGAAGGAACTGAATTGGTTCGTGGTAATTTTACACAAGTAGGTGTAGAGAATCCATACAAACGCGAAGGTGGAACACTTTTGTTGTCGAAAGTTGCAACCGAAAGCGAATTGCAAGTATTTAAAAATGCTAAAATTGGCGATACTGTAGAATTCAATCCTAAAAAAGCATTCGAAAATGATACCGAATTGTCATCAATGCTTGCTGCAGATAAAGACCAAACTGATGTTTTATATGCTGATTACCAATTTGAAATTACTGAAATTTTACGTTTCGCAAAATCTGACGTTGACCAAAGTTTGTTTGATAAAGCATTTGGTGAAGGTGTAGTTTCAAGCGAAGCAGAATTTAAAGATAAAATTCGTGCTGATTTCGAAGAACGAGTTGGTCCAAACAGCGACTACAAATTATTACTTGATATTAAAAAGAAATTAGTAGAATCAGCTAAATTTGATTTGCCCGAAGAATTCCTTAAACGTTGGTTGTTAGAGTCAAATAAAGACAATGATAAAGTAACTCCGGAACAAATTGAAACAGAATTCCCATTATTCTTAGAAGATTTGCGTTGGCAACTTATAAGCGGTAAAATCATTAAAGACAATGGAATCCAAATTACCGAAGAAGATATCCGCAATGGAGCAAAAGAATATACTCGTATGCAATTTGCTCAATTTGGTATGATGAATCCAAGCGACGAAGATTTAGAGCATTGGAGCAAAGAAATTATTAAAAATCGCGATCAAGTAAACCGTATTGTAGAATCAGAACAAGACAAAAAATTGATAGCGTATTTTAAAGAAGTAGTTAAATTGAACGAAGTTGAAAAAACTATTGAGCAATTTAATGCAATGTTTGAGAAAAATTAATTACCGAACTCATTGATAATACAAGGGGATAAAATTTATTTTTATCCCTTTTTTTTGTCTAATACATCGAGCATTTACCAAAAATTAGTATTTTTGAATGAATTAAAAAAACATATATATGAACGATTTTAGAAAATATGCGACCAAACACTTAGGAATTAGTAGTGTGTCGCTCGATAAATACACATCGGTATTAAACAATTATATTTCACCTACAATTATTGAAGAACGCCAATTGAATATAGCTTCAATGGATATCTTCTCTCGATTGATGATGGATAGAATTATTTTCCTTGGATTACCTATCGACGACTATGTTGCAAATATTGTTCAAGGACAGTTATTGTATTTAGAATCATCGGATTCTACCCGCGATATACAAATTTATATCAATTCTCCCGGAGGCTCCGTATATGCAGGACTTGGAATATACGATACTATGCAATATATTCAAGCCGATGTGTCTACTATTTGTACCGGAATGGCAGCATCTATGGCAGCAGTATTACTTGCAGGAGGAACTAAGGGTAAACGATTGGCATTGAATCATTCACGAGTAATGATTCACCAACCACTTGGAGGAGCACAAGGTCAAGCTACTGATATAGAAATTACAACACGCGAAATTTTGAAATTGAAACGTGAATTGTACGAAATTATAGCTCATCATTCAGGACATGAATATGAGAAAATTGAAAAAGATTCTGATCGCGACTATTGGATGACATCGCATGAAGCCAAAGAATATGGCATGATAGACGATGTGATGATGCGAAAATAATTTCACATTTCTTCCCTGTTAGGAAGCATGAAACAAATTTTGGTACATACATGCTGCGCACCCTGTGCTTCGGCTTCGGTAGAGCGACTGATAGCAGATGGTTGGCAGCCTGTATTGTATTTTTATATGCCCAACATTTTTCCGTTCGAAGAGTTTGAAAAACGGTTGTTTTACGTTCAAAAACTTGCCGATTATTTTAACATACAATTGATAGTAGGCGATTACAATCACAGCAACTGGCTGGGAGCAATCAAAGGAACAGAATCGGCACCCGAAGGCGGAGCTCGTTGTGAGCTTTGCTACAAAACCTTGCTCGAAGCCACATCCCATAAAGCCCAAGAATTAGGAATTCCACATTTTTGCACTACGCTTACCATAAGCCCACACAAAAATTCAAAAAAAATAGAAGAAATAGGTTCGCAATATAAAGGTTATACACACTACGATTTCAAAAAACAAGACGGATATAAACGAAGCATTGAACTAAGCAAAGAATTAGATTTGTATCGCCAATGTTATTGTGCCTGCGAGTTTAGCATCAGAAAAGAGGAGTGAAGCCTTTAACCCAAATTCCGCAATAGAAATTGCGTAATCGATTAACATTTTGTATTTTAATTCACTTTGTTCATTAAGCTCACTTCGTTCGGTTCAGTATTTTTCAAATACTTCAAACAAAATTTATCAGCCTGTCCCGATGTGTCGGGAGGGGTACCCTCATAGAATCAATAGTTTGACTTTTTCAAAGTTTTCTATTGATTATTTCGGGTTTAATAATCAAAACGAATATATTGTTGAAAGTAACAAACGAATATTGTTTATTTCGTTAGTGTTAGCAGGTACGTAGTTGGTATTATATTTTTCACCATAAAGCGCTGAGGTATATTCAACTTCGGCACCTACACTAAATTTATTTATTTTATAAATAACACGAGGCGAAACTCTATACATGCTTGCAATATTGGTAGCCAAACCATATACTGCATTTGATGCATCGCTCATAGTTTCTTTGGTACCGGTATTTGTATAAATTCCTCCAAAAACACCTATTTCCCAATTCTTGCCATTGGTATGGATTTCGCCCCAGTACGACATGCTTTTAAGTGGTGTATATGCACATTCGCCTGTAATTGTATCAATTACTTCTTTTACTGCAAAACCACCGGGAGCTGTAACATCGGGAATGTTTTCGCCATAGCGTACATGTAGTTTTAAGGTTATAGGTTCGGTTGTGATTTTTGTAAATCCTATTGCCGAAAGTCCACCAACTTCTTCTTCAACTTTGTAAACCTTTCCGAGATTGGTGCTACTTACCCGTGGTTCTATGGTTTTGAAACCTACGCCACCACCCAATAAAAACGCTGTTTTGAGTGAATCATTTTTTGTTTCAAATTGTATTTGTGCATGAAATTCAGGAATTTCGGCATTGCGCAAATACGAAGTTCCTGCTGTGCTTCCAATACCACGTGATGTATTGTCTACTTGTGAAAGACCGGCAAACATAATCGATATTTTGTCGATTTTGTGAGTTAACCGTACTTGCGGATTGCGAGCAAACGAATTAAATGGTGTTCCGGTATTGAACGAAAGCGTTCCCGGAAAGCATGATGTTACAAAAAATGGGTGCCAATATTGTCCCGATATAATTTCGGTATTGTCCCAATTTAATTTTGCAAACGCATGACGCAATCTGAAGCTATTTATAGTAGTATTTGAATTGCCAAAAAAGTCGCCTTCCATAAGTCCGCTTACTTTTGCTCCCAATACATCGGGTCCGGCAAATTTGTATGTTATTCTACTTTGAATGGCAAGAATATTAAAGCTTTCAATGTCATTTATATCGTGACCTGTCGAATCTAATAATGCAGGGGCAGGCCAGAGTAAAAAGTGTCCATCGCGTGCGTTTACTGTTTCACGAGTGTCTTTATACATGTCGTTTTTTACAAATCCTGAAACACTTTGAGTAAAAGGTTTTGCAGGTTTTTCTTGAGCAATAAGTTGTATTGATATACCAATAATTGCAACTGTAAGTAAAGTTTTTTTCATACGCTTTTTTATTAATATTCACTATTGTCCGACAAAAATTTTGAGAAGGAAGATGTTCGTCTTCCTTTCTTTTTTTTAGTAGATTTGGTTCAGCAAAAAGACTAATCTACATTGGACAAAACTACATTTTTTTTTAGTAATTCCGTTTTCGTTCAGCTGATTTCTTTAATTGACTCAAAATTCATAGTGTCATATGTAAAATCATATAATTCAAATAAATTTGTTAATAAAATAACGTGAGTTTGACGTAATTTTTTGTTCAGACCGCTTAGAGATAGTTAGATTCAATTGATACACACGCAAAAAAAATATCTTAAGTGATACAAAGCAAAGGGGAGATGCTGAAGTGTTTGGAATAATATACAATAAATTATATGTTAAATATGGATATATTTCAAACCATTTTCCCAAAACAATTCATAAATGAAATCTATTTGTAAAGTTTATTAATTGTTTCAATAAATAATTCTATGTTTACTGGTTTGTGTAGGTATGTTATAATTCCTAATTGTTTGCAAAGCTCTATTTCTTTATCATTATTATTGGCAGAAATAATTATAACAGGTATATCTTTTGTTGTGATATTCGATTTTAATTGTTCTAGAATGTCAATGCCAGAAATATTGTTCGGCATTTTAATATCTAAAATTATAGTGCTTAAGAGTTCTGATTTTATAAATTTTAAAGATTCTTTCCCATTATGAACAGTAATAATATTGGTAAACCCTTCTGACTCTAAAATACCTTTTATTAAAATGCTATTGGTAACAGAATCGTCGGCAATCAAAATTGTTGCTTTTTTTTTGTCTATCATCATTTTTTAGGTTTAAAGAATTATACCAAAATTGCAAATTTATAGTTCGTATACGGGTAAATCAAAGAGATGTTAGTGATATGGTGTGGTATATTTGATGATTTATATCATTTATTATATTGAAACCTTATTTGATTGCTTTGACTAAAATATAGATATTTTCGTTAAATTTTATCATGATACCTCAATTTTATTTACTATATCACCTTAATTTTCAATGTTTTTCTTTAATTTGAAACTGAAAATTTACGTTGATTTTGTATGTCTGTTTTTTTTTTTTAATACTTCAAATTTTTTATTGTAAGTCAGAATTAAATAATGAAATTTATACAGTTTATGAATCAATTACGGAATATCTATTGCGGAATTTGGGTTTAATTGACGCACATTCATTTCTGTCATTGTTCTTTAAGTTTATTTGAGATTTATTTTTTTTTCACCTTAGCTTTTTTATTTAAAAAATAGATAAGGTTGGTCACATGTAAAAAAAAAAAATAAATATATTTTTGTTATTGGCAATAGTGATATATATCATTGACTATGAGTTGTATTTGTATTTATATAACTATTACTTTTGTAAGAATACTGTAATATACAAGTATAAGGGATTGGGATTATGAAAGAATTAGAAAAAAATATTCAATTATTGTTACAAGTTTTTCCTATGTTAACCGAAACTGAAAAGGAATTATTGTTACATAATTGCCATGTAGTTGAGTTTAATCAAGGAGAAACAATATTTAAAGAAGGCACAATAACATCACATATTTATTTTATAAATCATGGATTAATAAAACTAGTTCGTGAACATAAAAATAATAGAACTATAGTTTTAGATATAGTTCCCGATGCTAAATTTTTTGGATTTGTATCATTACTAGGTGCAAAACAATATGATGTAACAGCTAAAGCTATTGAGCAAAGCTCTATTCTTACAATATATTTTGATGCTTTTAAAGAAATAATGCTTTCAAATCCTCAATTTACTCTTCAAATAATGACAGTATTAAGTAAACAAAATTTACTTATAGTTAATCATTTAATTTGTATTTCACAAAAGCAATTACCGGGAAGGGTGGCAGATGTGTTATTGTTTTTTTATAAATTATATGAAACAACAGAATTTGCATTTCCAATTGGTCGTAGAGAATTAGCTGAATTTGCGGGAACTTCCAAAGAAAGTTTTATTCGTACACTGTCTGAATTTAAAACAGATAAAATTATAGATATACTCGATTCGCGTAGTATTCAAATACATAGTATTGAAATTTTAGAAAAATTGAGCATATATGGATAATCTATTGATTCAAATTAACGCTGATCAAAACATCAAAAAAAAGTTAATGAATCAAATATGTTTTTCTGATTAATCTGTATCCAATTCTCAAGTATATAAGATATTGTTTAACCCGAATTAATCAATAGAAGACTTCCAAACAGTTTTTAATATCCCTTTTTGTGTATAACTTGTATATAAGTTTTTTAAGTAAAAAAACTTTAGATTATAATATACATACAAATACCTATTATATTATATTGTTCAAGGCATATTGTACAAAATACAGTTGTATTTTCTTTTAAAAAAAAAATAAATAATACATATAGATTAATTAATTTTTATAATTTTGTAAAATGGTATTATAATTAAAGTAACAAAATAAATTGTTTAATTAAAAAAGTAAATTATTCATGAAACAACTCAACAAACTCACAAAACGCCTGCTAATTGTTTCGCTTGCGTTTTTCTCGTTTGGATTTGTACATGCACAAATCCAAGTTTCAGGTAAACTTACCGATTCTAAAGGTGAGGCTTTGGTTGCTGCTTCGGTAGCCGAGGTTGGAACAAATAACGGAACGTTTACCGAATATGACGGTACATGGACGTTAACAGTGAAAAGTCCGGAATCTGTTTTGGAATTTTCGTATGTTGGTCTTAAAACACAAACACAAAAAGTTGGAACTAAACGCGTGTTTAATGTAGCGTTACAAGCTGATGCTATAGTAATTGCTCCAGTTGTGAAAATTGGTTATGCAAGTGCGAAACCGGAAGATGTAACAGGTGGTATTGTGCAATTAAAAGGCGAAGAAGTTGCTAAAGCTCCTGTGCTTGGTGTAGATCAGGCATTGCAAGGTAAAGCTGCCGGTGTGCAAGTTCGTTCAAACTCAGGAACTCCTGGTGGTGGAATGGATATAGTTGTACGTGGTCGCGGTACTACAGGAGATGCTCGTCCTTTATATGTTGTAGATGGAGTACCTGTAGGTTTAGAGTGGAAAGGTGATCCAAATAATATTGAAAGTATATCGATTCTTAAAGATGCTTCGTCTTGTGCTATTTATGGTGCTCGAGGTGCGAATGGTGTAGTTCTTATTACAACCAAAGGTGGTAATGAAGTAACAGCTCAAGAAGAATTTTTGAATGTGAGTTTCGATGGGTATAGAGGTGTTCAACAACGTTGGAAAAAATTTGATGTAATGTCTGGCGATGAATATGCTGAATATTATGGATTAGAAAATACAGATGGAGTAAATACCGATTGGCAAGATGAGGTGTTTCAAAATGCTCCAATTCAAAAATATAAAATTACCTTAGATGGTGGTTCTCCTAAAAGTTCTTGGAGTGCATCGGGTGGGTATACAAATCAAGATGGTATTATTAAAAGTACAGCGTATGAAAAATACGATTTTGGTTATAAAGGAATGTATCAAGTAAATAAAAAAATTGATGTAGGCTTTAGTACCGGATTCAGCATTACTACGCAAGATAAAGTATACGAAGGTGATATCGAGAATTCAATTATTGGTAATGCTCTTATTGCAGCTCCAATGAGTCCAATATATGATTCTGCAGGAAATTATAGTCCAATGGAAAATGTTCAAATTGCAAAAAATCCACTTGCAATGATTGAGTATGGAAACTATTCAACTCCTAATTTAAGTGAAGAAGGATATGGTTTAGGAACTAACATTTGGGCAAGTTATGACATTGTTAAAAATTTAGAATTCCGTTCTATCTATAATTATGGTAAATGGGGTAAAAAGGAATCATTCTATATTCCAGAATATTTTATAGCTGCGAATCAAAATAATGGTATTCCGGTATTAAATTATGTAGTACGCGAAGGAAATAATTGGGGAACAACCAATACTTTACTATATACATATGATATCAAAGATAAATATGAT
The DNA here is from genome assembly GCA_002069975.1 of Bacteroidetes bacterium ADurb.Bin217. GTDB lineage: Bacteria > Bacteroidota > Bacteroidia > Bacteroidales > UBA1715 > MWCJ01. The sequence goes on from MWCJ01000001.1 coordinate 96,580, forward strand.
AGTACTCGTGTAAAACATGCTATTAAAGTATTGGCAGGTCACGAAGCGTTATATGAATTCCAAGAAACATATAGAAATGAAGTTGAAAATGTGCCCAACGATCCAAATATGCGCTATGTGATTGCTGGTGTGTCGGGAACTAAAGGTGTGTGGGCTGAAACATATGATGCTCCTAATGAGCATTCAATGATTTCGTATATTGGTCGTTTAGAATATGGATTAAGTGATAAATATAATGTGAATGCTACGTTACGTCGCGATGGATCTTCTCGCTTTGGTTCAGATTATAAATATGGAAACTTCCCATCAGTAGGTGTAGCTTGGAAAGTTAATAAAGAGTCATTCTTCTACAATAATAAAGTTTTAACTGATTCTCTTGGAATAACTATGTTTAAAATACGTGGTGGTTGGGGTAAAATCGGTAACGAAAATGTAGGAAATTATATGTATACAGGAACTATTATTGGAGATACTGAAGCCGGATATAGTTTTGGTGGAACTCCTGTAAGTGGTACTGTTCCTGAAAAAGTGTCTAATGAAAATATTCACTGGGAAGAAGCTACGAGCTGGAATGTTGGAACCGATATCAACGTGTTTAAAAATAAAATTATGTTTAATTATGACTATTTTATTAAAACAAACTATGATAACTTAATTAGCATTGACGTTCCTGCTATTTCACAAGCAAAAACTCGTCCGACTGTAAATGCCGGTATTATTAGAAATGCTGGACATGAAGTTTCATTGTTGTATAGAAATCAATTCAAAACTGATTCTATGAAACATGCAATAAAATATGATGTAAGTGTGAACTTTACAAAAATCAATAATGAAGTTGTTGATATGCAAGGTGGTGAGTTAAAAGGTGGAATGCCATTTGGTGATGCTCGTCTCCCAACATTTGTATGTAATACTACCGAAGGGTATCCAATTGCAGCATTTTTTGGATACAAAGCAGATGGAATATATCAATCGTGGGAAGAAGTAAACGAAGGTTCGCAACCAACTGCTCGCCCAGGTGATTATAAAATTGTTGATATCAATGGTGATGGAGTTATAGATGGAAACGATATAACTATGATAGGAAGTCCACATCCGGATTTTACGTATGGTGTTAATGCAAATGTTGGATATGCAGGATTCGATTTTGGTTTTTCATTCCAAGGAGTACAAGGCAACGAAATATTTAATGCTACGAAATACTATCTTGATGGAGGAGGTTCAGGTAATTCAAATTTATCAACTCGTCGGTTAGATATATGGAGTGAAGATAATGCTGGTTCAGAAAATCCAACAAGTGGTGATTGGTATACCGGTACTGGTGTAGGAGCAAATTTATTCCCACATTCCGGTTATATTGAAGATGGTTCGTATTTACGTTTGAAAAATATTACGTTAGGATATACATTGCCTGAGCGAATTACAGACAAAATAAAAATCAATAGATTACGATTGTATGTACAATCTCAAAACTTACTAACATTTACTAAATATAGTGGTTTCGATCCTGAAATTGGTACTAATACTACATTGAATTGGAGAGGTCCTGAATTTGGAATTGACCGTGGTGTGTATCCACAAGCTCGCACATATGTATTTGGTGTTAATATAGAGTTTTAATAATAAAAAAATAATGATATGAAAAAAATATTAATGTATATAACACTATCGTTAGCATTATTTGCATGTAACGATGATTTTATAACCAAAGAACCACTCGGGGTTTCTAGTGATGCTACCTATTATGAAGATCCCGATAACTGTAGATTAGCTGTAAATGCTATGTACGATCCTCTTGGCTGGCAAGCTTTATATGTTCGTAATTATATGATGTTTGATATGATGTCTGATGATTGTGAAAAAGGAGGAGATATGTTAAATTACGATTCAGATCAGCCTGATGTGCATCAAATAATGTTATTTAATGCAAATTCATTAAACCCTCGCGTAGCTGAATTATGGACAACATATTACACCATTATAACTCGTGCGTGTGCTATGCTTGATAAAGCTCCTGAAACAGATCCTGATATTTTAAAAATGCGTGCCGAAGCTCGATTTTTGCGTGCATTTGCATATTTTGAATTAGTTAAAATATTTGGTCCAGTACCTCTTGTTACAAATGTAGTTTCACCAGATGAGGCTAAAAATATAGGAAACAGAGCTGAAGGTGATGATAAAGCTAAAGGTACAGAGCAAATAAAAGCTATTTATGAGTTTGTAATTTCTGAACTTGATGCTATTAAAGGTGATTTACCTGCAACATACCCATCAAGTGATTTTGGTAAAGTTACTAGCGTAGCTGTAAAAGCTTTGTTAGCAAAAGCATATTTGTTTAATGAAGATTATGCAAATGCATATGCTGTATCGCAAGAATTAATAGGTGCAGACCCAATGGCAAACTTAGAACCTGTATATCATAATATTTTCAATTTCGAAGGTACGAATGAACAAAGTTCAGAAGTTATTTTTTCGGTTCAAATGATTCCTAGTTCGGGATATGATAAACAAGGTGATGGTTCTATTAAAACACTTGATATGGGACCACGTGCTTTTGTTAAAAACAATCAAGTAAAACTTGAACTAGCTTTTGGATATGGATTAAATATACCAAGCCAAACACTAGTAAATGCGTTTCCTGCAGGTGATCCTCGTTTAGATTTAATTGCAAAAGCAAATATCGATAGTTTATATTTACCTATTTATAATACTAGCACACCGGAATGGACGATGATTGGAAAACATCCCAAAAATACAGGTTATTATTCATTAAAACCATATTTAAGTTACGCAGCACGTACTGGTAATGGTGGAACAAACCAAGCTCAAGGTAAAGATATTATTTTAATTCGTTGGGCTGAAGTATTATTAAACGGTGCAGAAGCTGCGTTCCGTTCAGGTAATACTGCCGATGCATTAGCATGGACTAATGCGGTGAGAACGCGTGCTCGTCAAAGTCAACGTGTAACAAATAATGTTGATATGAATTTATGTACGTACACTACCGGAACTGTTCCTGCAAATTTAGGAAGTATTACTATTACCGATATTAAAAAAGAAAAACAACTTGAATTGCATTGTGAAAATGGTACGCGTTATTTCGATTTACTTCGTTGGAACAAAACCACAACTGATGGTGATGAAATTAATGCGAATAAAATTTGTGGAGATTTTAAAACAGATTTAGTTGGAAAAACTCGTAGTTGGGATGATTCTAAATTAGGTCGTTTACCGGTACCAATGACACAACTTATTCTTCATTCAGGAGGTAATTTAATTCAGAACCCAGGTTATTAATTTATAAACAAAGAATATATGAAAAAGATTTTATTTATACTTACATGTGCCGCTATATTTGCAGTATCGTGTAAACAACATGAAGAACCTACTGGAGGGTTTGTAATATACGATGAAGCTGATTATGCTCTTAATCAAGTTGATTTGTCTAAAGCTACTGATTTAACCGTAGAAAAGAAATTGAGTGTTGGTCAAACAATAGTTTTTGTTGCCGAAAACTCGGATGCTGATTATTATGCTGTGTATCCGGGTGAAAAAGGAAATAATTACTATAATAGAAATTTACCTGATACAATTCCGAATGATACCAATTATGTATCAATGAAAAAAAATGGCTATCCTTTAACTAAATCAAATAATAGATTTGTATTTACGTATGGTGGGTATTCATTGCCGGGTGAATATACTATCGTATTTGTTTCTCGTAATGTTTACGAAGATGGTACCATAATTAAAGAAACTATTGATTCTTTAAAAGTAACTGTAGAAGATCTTCAAACTGATTTGTTTGGTACTAATGCTTCAAATTATAAATTTATTGTTGTAAAACCAAAAGGTTCTACATATGAATATGATGGTGATGCAACTGTAACCGTAACAGTTCCATATGGTTCGAATTTAGCTGATGCTCAAATAAATTTAAAAGCATACAATGGTATTATTACATTTGATGAATCTACATCGCTTACTGTAAATGATTTAGGTTTATATAGTTGGAAGGGATCGTTATCCAAAACGGATCCTCGTATTATAACTGTTACTTCATTGAATGGTGTATCAAAAGATTATACTGTAAATGTTGTTGAAACTCCGGCTACAACAGATAAAGATTTGTTAACCTATAAAGTTGATTCGTATGTTGGAACTTTAAGCGGCAGTACATATACTGTAGCAGTACCTGCAGAGATTTCATTAGTTGATGTAAAACCTGAATTTACTATTTCTGCAAATGCAAAAGCATTTATTGGTTCAACAGAACAAACTTCAAAAGAGACAGTTGTTGATTTAAGCTCTGGTGCTACATATAAAATAGTTGCTCAAGATAATTCAGAAAAAAATTATACAATTGCAATTGATAAACAGGTATCTTCAATTACAGCATTATCATTTAATGAATTAAATCCACTACGTGTTGGTACTCTTGATCAAGGTGCTAAAACTATTGATGTATCATTTTTTAGTGGTACTGATTTAGAAACATTAGTTCCTACATTTACATTGAGTAATTCATTTGTAAAATTGTATATTGGTTCAACTCAAATAGTAAGTGGTGAAACAGAAATTGATTTAACTTCTGGTACTGCTACCTTAGATTTGAAAGTTGGAAGTATTATTGTTGCAACGTATACTTTAACAGTGCAATAATTAAAATATTATATATAAAAAAAAAGCTGCCATTGGCAGCTTTTTTTTTATACCATACTTACATACTGATTTATTTTGCCAGATGTTTTCTATATGAGATTAATATATATATTTGCCTTGTAAAATATTTTGCATAGTATAAAAAAAACAATTACATTTTCCATGAAAAAAAAAGAAAATCAATTTATCAGTCTTATTTTTAACATTATAGTTCCTGTTTTTATTATGACTAAAATGAGTGGCACCGAAGGTTCTTTTGCTCTGGGACCAACGTATAGTCTACTTATAGCTGTTTCTTTTCCTTTAGGATACGGATTGTATCATTTTATACGGGTTAAAAAATTGAATTTCATTTCGGTCTTAGGATTTGTAAGTGTTTTGTTGACCGGTATTATGGGAATGCTTACGTTTATTACTCCTTTTTGGTTTGCAGTAAAAGAAGCTTCAGTTCCTGCTATTATTGCTATAGTTGTATTTGCTTCTATATATTTTAAACATAATGTTGTACAAAAACTATTGTTCAACGATGATATAATGGATATGGAGCGCGTTCATAAAGAATTGGAAGAACAACATAAAACAGAATTATTTAACCAAACAATTATATATGCATCATATTGGGTTGCAATTTCATTTGTTATTTCAGCTATATTAAATTTTGTTTTAGCTCGTGTTATTTTAACGGCTCAACCCGGAACGTCAGAGTATATTGAACAAATTGGAACTATGAATGGACTTAGTTTTCCGGTTATAGCTGTTCCTTGTACTATTATTCTAGTTGTTGTAATGTTTCGTGTATTCAAAAAAATTAAAGAATATACGGGCTTGCAACTCGAGGATATTATAAAAAAATAAGAATTCTTTGTATCGTATCTTTATTGTTTTACAACTTGAATAAAGAAAAGGTGTTTGTATTTTTTTCTTTGTCGGAATTTACTTATTTTTGATTAAATTTTTTAAATATAGAAGTATGAAACGTTTATTTATTAGTATATCATGTATTCTTAGCTGTGGATTGTTCTCTGTTCACGCTCAAACCGATTCGGTTAAACAATGTGTAAGTTCTGAAAAAGAATATGTAGTAACTCCTTTTGATATTTGGATGCGTTCAAATTGGGGGTTTAGTATGACAGGCGGAACAAATTATTTTTTAGGTGATATTTCGTCAAATGAAAATTTGAATTTACAATCAAATTTTGGAATTGGTGTTCAAAAACAATTGAACGATTATATTATGTGGAAAGGAAATTTTATGCAAGGTCGATTGTCTGGCGAAAAAGCTGAATTTGAATCGGGCAGTGTTGCTAATTTGTATTTTTTTGCAAAAATTACTGAATTAAGTACCGTATTCCAGTTTGATGTTTTAAATATGTTGCAAGGACCAGCCGAAAGAAAAGGTGCTATATATGCATATGCAGGTGCGGGAATCGTTGATTTTAGAACACAGCGTAAAGATTTAATTACCAAAGCTGTTCAAGAATCATACGGATTTGATGGAATTCATTTAGCTGCTCCAACTCGTGAACTTGTTGTACCTGTAGGTATGATGTTTAGTTATAATGTAAATAAAGCTTTAGCATTCAATCTCGATGTGTCTCTTCGAATGGTTAATTCCGACAAGGTTGATGCGTATAAAGCAAATGCAAATAATACCATTTTTGCCGATATGTATAATTATACCGGCATAGGTTTTTCCTATAAATTTGGATACAAAGACTGTGATTATGACGGAATTCCTAATCGTTTAGATAAATGTCCGGGAACTCCTTATGGAATGCCGGTAGATGCTACAGGTTGTATTACCGATAAAGATAATGACGGTATTGCCGATAATGATGATGCCTGTCCCGAAATGGCTGGACCTGCCTTTACTAAGGGCTGTCCCGATACCGATGGCGATGAAATAGCTGATAAAGACGATTCGTGTCCGTTTGATAAAGGTTCAATAGAAATGAAAGGCTGTCCCGATACTGATAGTGATGGAATTGCAGATAAAGATGATAAATGCCCAAAAGAAAAAGGGAAAATTGAACTTAATGGTTGTCCCGATTCGGATAATGACGGGTTAGCTGATTTTGAAGATAGATGTCCTGAATTATTCGGTCCGGTAGTCCTAAATGGGTGCCCCGATACTGATGGCGATGGTATAGCCGATATCGACGATAAATGTCCCAAAGAAGCAGGATTGTCTAAAAATTTAGGTTGTCCGGAAGTTAAAAAAGAAGTTTTAAAAATATTTGAACGAGCATTAACAGGTATACAATTCGAAACAGGAAAAGATGTGATTTTAAAAACGTCGTTCCCTATTCTTGATCAAGTGGTTAAGGTGATGAAAGAAAATCCAAGTTATAATTTAGAAATTAATGGTCATACCGATAATGTAGGTAATGCTCAAAAAAATATGGAACTTTCGAATAAGCGAGCTATTGCCGTTCAAAACTATATGGTTTCTAAAGGTGTAGAAGCATCGCGAATGAAAGCTCAAGGTTTTGGTGATACTATGCCGATAGCCGATAATAAAACAGCTCTAGGAAAAAGTAAAAACCGACGAGTTGAATTTAAAGTCGTATTTCAGACTATTACCGTAGAATAACTATTTGTCATTCATATTTGTAAAATAGCACAAACAGGGCGTTTGTGCTATTTTTTTTATTATTTATTACAAATAAATTAATTTATATAGTATATTAGCATAATAATTTATTAACTCGTATTTTATGAAATATTCCATTCTTAAAACATTAGCAGTATGTTTTTCAATTAGTTTATATGTATCGAATACAATTTCAGCACAAGAAGATTTAGATTTTGATTTGCCGGATATTTCAATTTTTGATAGTATTCCCGCATCTCCTTCGCAAGAAACTCAAATTGCACCGGAACAACCTCAAGTGCAACAAACACAAACAATAACTCCTGCTCCTGAAGTACCTACTCAGCAGGCAGATGTTGTTCCTTCACAAACAGTACCTTCAAATTCTCAAGTTGTTGAGCAACCTGTAAATCAACAAGAATCCGTAGTGTTACCTCCTGTTGACGAAGTGTTACCTGCGGTAGAATCTGTTCAGGAACAATCAAATATGCAATCGTCAGAGCCTCAAATTCAGTCTGTTGCTCCTGAGGCAACAGTTCAGCAAGTTGCTCCAGTTGAGCCTGTAGCTTCAACTCAAACTAGTTCTTCATATCCAAGTATATCTAAACAACCATGGATATCAAGTGGTTGGGGATTAGGATTAGGTGGTGGACCAAATTTATTTTATGGCGATTTAGGTATTGCTAATACCTTACCATCTGATTATTCAAATGAATTAAATTGGGCAGGAACATTTTTGTTGCAAAAACAATTAATCTCATATGTTGATATGCGTGGTCAATTGCTTTATGGAACATTGTCGGGATATAAAGAATTAGATAATTCCGGATCAAATGTAAATTTGCGTTTTGATGCAACTGTCTTAGAATATAATATGAATTTTAAAATACATGTTACGAATGCTATTTTAGGTCGCGTTGCACCAGTGTCGTTATATACATATGTAGGTATTGGATTTTCTACTTTCCGTTCATATTCTACAAATACTATGTTTAATACGGTAGTTAGTTATTATGGATATGACGGAACAACTAAATACGACCCAACTATTGAAACAATGGTGCCGGTAGGTTTAGGTTTAGAATTTAAACTTTCTGATAATTTATTTTTGAATACCGATGTTTCAATGAGATTTGTAAATTCCGACAAACTTGATGCGCATGTTGGAACTACAAATGATTTCTTACAAGATATGTATAGTTTTTCATCTGTTGGTATTTCATATACTTTCGGTTCTAAATCTAAATATGTTCCTCCAATTGACGAACCAAGTGTAGTTGTTCCTGAGGTTACGAAAGTAGAAGAAAAGGTTGATTCGGTTCCTCAAATAGATTCAGTTTCAAATGCTGTTGTTTCTAATTCTGATTCTACAATGGTAAATGATGCTGAAAATCAATCTCAAATAGTTGATCCTAATGCTCCAATAACTTCATTAAACGAAACTGATATATTTAAAGGGCAAGATTCAATTGTGTCGCCAGATGCAATTGAAAATCAAGCAACTCAAGTTGTGGATCCGGTTCAACCAATTGCAGAAGTTCAGGAAGTTGTTAAGGTTACGAGTGTTGGTCAAGTTGAAACACCTACTCAAGCTGTGCAAGGTTTAGTGTATAGAATTCAAATACTAGCAGTGCAAAACCAGCAAAATGCTAAATTACAAGAGTTTAAAAGACGATATGGTATTACGGAACAAGTATATGAAGAGAAAATAGATACGTGGTATAAATTTACACTTGGTAATTTTGCTACAATTCAAGAAGCAAGTAATTATAGACAAACATTAGTAAATAAAGGAATTCAAGGTGCATTTGTTGTTCCTTATTACAATGGTAATAGAATTACATTACAACAAGCTCGCGAAATGCAAGCGAAATAAAGAATTTATGGTTGTTTTATTGTAATAAAATGTTGTGGCGTTTGAAATATAATGTTCACAACATTTTTTTTGATTTATGAGTATGACACAAGGAAACGGAAAAGCAATGATATTTGCGGCAGGCATGGGGTCGCGATTAAAACCTATTACAAATACTAAACCTAAAGCGTTGGTCGAATTTAACGGACGTACATTGTTGGAATATGCTATATTGAAACTTAAATATTATGGCGTTTCTGATATTATAATAAATGTTCATCATTTTTCAGAACAAATTATATCATATGTAAATAGTCACGATTTTGGAGTGCGTATTACAATTTCCGACGAATCAGATGAATTGCTTGATACCGGTGGGGGATTGCTAAAAGCTAAAGATTTTTTTAAAGATACCGATTCATTTATAGTGTATAATGTAGATGTTATAAGTACTATTAATCTTATGGATCTATATAATTTTCATATAACAAATAATGCATTAGTATCATTAGCAGTGTGCAAACGACATACTTCACGATATTTATTGTTTGATGATTCGCAGCAATTGTGTGCATGGGAAAATACACAATCGCACGAAATGAAAGTTATACACAAGCGCGAAGACTATTTGCAATTAGCTTTTAGTGGAATTCAAATAATAAGTACTAAAATTTTTGAATATATTTCAGAAGAAGGTGCATTTCCTATCATGAATTTATATTTGCGTTTAGCTGAACAACATAAAATATTGGCATATAATCATACTCAAGATTTTTGGCTCGATGTGGGTAAATTTAATTTATTGCAAGATGTCGAAACTCAATTAGCAAATCAGGCATTAGAATATCTTTCATGAAACATTATAATTGGGTAGAACCTTCTCGTATTGATGATTCTGATACTGTAGCAATGTGGAGTGAAACATTTAGTATTCACTCTAAATTGGTTCCTTTACTTTGGCAGAGAGGTATTGTAACTATAGAATCTGCAGAACATTTTTTCAAGCCTTCGGTTACTAAATTGCATAATCCATTTCTCATGGCCGATATGCAAAAGGCTGTTGATAGAATTGTATTAGCTCTCGATTCAAATCAAAAAATTTTAGTTTATGGCGACTACGATGTAGATGGGACTACCGCTGTGGCAATGGTATATTCTTTTTTGAAACAATGTAATGCTTCCGTTCTTTTTTATGTTCCCGATCGTTATGCCGAAGGATATGGTGTATCGCTCAAAGGAATGGAGTATGCAATTTCAGAACGATGTAGTCTTATTATTACTCTTGATTGTGGAATTAAAGCTCATGAGACAATAGAATATGTTACACAAAAAGGAATTGATGTTATAGTGTGTGATCATCATGAGCCTGCCGAAACTTTACCGCTCGCATTTGCTGTGTTAGACCCTAAACGTGCAGATTGTAAGTATCCTTTCAAAGAACTTTCGGGCTGCGGTGTTGGATATAAATTGTTGTATGCATTGTGTAAACAACGTTCAATTTCAATTAAAGATAATTTGAATTGTTATTTAGATTTATTGGCAGTGAGCATTGCTTCTGATATTGTTCCAATAGTTGACGAAAATCGTGTTTTGATGCATTTTGGATTACTTAAAATAATGCATAAACCACATTTAGGAATTAAGGCTATGAAAGAAACATCGGGTATGTTTGGCAAAATTACAGTGAGTGATGTGGTGTTTAAAATAGGACCTCGAATCAATGCTGCGGGACGAATGTATAATGCAAAAACGGTTATAGAATTATTGATTTCCGATAATTATGATATTGCCGTAGATATTTGTAAACAAATAAATGAATATAATATTTCGCGACGTGCTGTAGATAAATCTATTACCGAACAAGCTTTGGCTTTGTTGAATAACGATAAGCATACAGCCTCAAAAAAAACAAATGTTTTGTATAATCCATTGTGGCACAAAGGGGTAATAGGGATAGTCGCTTCGCGTGTATTAGAACAGTATTATAAACCTACCATAATATTTTGTGGCGAAGGCGATATGATATCTGCTTCGGCTCGTTCTGTTGCCGATTTTGATTTATATAAAGCTTTGGAACAATGTTCTGATTTGCTTGCAAATTATGGCGGTCATACCTATGCAGCAGGTATGACATTAGAAAAAACATTGTTACCTACCTTTATCGAAAGATTTGAATCAGTTGTATCAGAAACCATTACAGATGAAGCTTTAGTGCCTAAGATTACAATAGATGCAGAACTCGAAATTGAAGATATAACTCAGGATTTCTATACCCAAATGTTGAAATTTGCACCATTTGGTCCAAAAAATATGACTCCGGTTTTTATGATTAAAGAATTAAGTGATACCGGGTATTCAAAAACTATGGGGGCAGACAGCAGTCACATAAAGCTCATTTTGTGTAAACCGCACATTTCGAATAAAAGTATAGAAGCAATTGGATTTGGCTTAGCACATAAATGGGGACAATTGCAAGCATTACATGTTCCTGTAGATATTTGCTTTACAATTAGGGAACATGAATTTAGAAATCAAAAATCAATTCAATTAGAACTTCGTGATATTCGAGCATCTGTGTAACCCCTTTACTCACAGGTGTAGTAATACTTGTAATCGTCTAAATATTCCGGTTGCAACGATTCTAAACTATCCAATTCAGTTCCGCATTTTGTGCCTTCCGATGTTTTGTCTTCAATTGAACCGTTGGTGGTATTTTCTTTTACACTATAGCATGTAGCACATTCATTTGCAGGGTCTACACATGATACCATGCTTAGTATTGCAAGACTAAGTATTACTGAAATTTTTCTCATTATTATAGAATTTTGTGTTGTAAAAGTAGTAAAATCATGTAAAAAAATCTCATTTTTGCAAAAAAAAAATTCGATGAACTCCTCACGTTATTTAAAAAATATAAGTATTACATGTGGGGTCTATTATACCTTTGAATATTAAATAATTTATTATGATTAAAAAAACTATTTTAATTACCGGTGGTGCAGGTTTTATAGGTTCACATGTGGTGCGTAGATTTGTAACCGAATATCCTAACTACACTATTGTAAATCTTGATTTACTTACCTATGCCGGCAATCTCGAAAATTTAAAAGATATTGAACATAAACCAAATTATATATTCGAACGTGGCGATATTGCTGATATAGATTTTGTGCATCAATTGTTTCAAAAATATGCGTTCGATGGTGTAATTCATCTTGCAGCTGAATCTCATGTAGATCGCTCTATTACCGACCCGTTTTCGTTTGTTCGCACCAATGTATATGGCACTGTAGTGTTGCTCAACGAGGCTAAAAATGCATGGAAGGGTAAGTATGAAGGTAAACGGTTTTATCATGTTTCTACCGATGAAGTGTATGGGTCGTTGCACGATGGTGGCTTTTTTGTGGAAACTACACCGTATGACCCGCAAAGCCCATATTCTGCTGCAAAAGCTAGTTCCGATCATTTTGTAAGAGCGTATGCAAATACCTACAAATTGCCGATTGTTATAAGTAATTGTTCAAATAATTATGGTCCAAATCATTTTCCCGAAAAATTAATACCTCTGTGTATCAATAATATAATGAACAAAAAACCGCTTCCGATTTATGGTAAAGGAGAAAATGTTCGCGATTGGTTATATGTGGTTGACCACGCACGTGCAATTGATGTAATTTATCATAATGCTGAACTAGGCGAAACATATAATATTGGAGGCAATAACGAGTGGACTAACCTAAATTTAGTGAAAAAATTATGTGAAATCATGGATTCTAAATTAGGTCGTGCTCCCGGAGAATCGGCACAGCTTATAACGTTTGTAACCGACAGAGCCGGTCATGATTTGCGATACGCAATAGATTCTACTAAACTTATGTCAAAACTTGGATGGAAACCTTCAGTTACATTTGAACAAGGACTCGATATTACTGTTGATTGGTATTTGCAAAACCAAGAATGGTTACAAAACGTGGTTTCGGGTAATTATGAAATGTATTATGAAACTATGTATAAACAACGATAGATATGAAGCATTGGATTTTTTATAGCTTGATTATAGTATTTTTTGCGGCATGTTCGTCAGAAACAGCTACAAAATATGAATCGACCGAGCATGGATTAGAATATAAATATTGTGTAAATTCCAATTCAGATACATTACCACAAACAGGCGATAAATTATTATTAAAAGTTAGGTTTTTCAACGAAAAAGATACGTTGTTGTGGGATTCTCGCGAAATTTCCTCGCGGTTTATTATGGATTTTATACAACCTTCGAAGCCTGGTGCTACAATTAACGATGCTTATGCTATGATGCACGAAGGCGATAGTATGAGTTTTTTAATTAATGCTCGTCAATTTTATTCAGCTGCAGATCCTCAATCTCCAATGATACAGAAATTTCGGGAAGATGAAAAATTGCGATTTCAAGTTAAATTAGAAAAAATTTATTCGCAAAAAGAATTTGAAGAAGAGGCAAAGCAAGTAATTAAACCACTCTGCGAAGAAGAAAATATGTTGCTTGTTGATTATATTGAAAAGCAATATCCCGATGCTAAACCTACGAAAACGGGATTGTATATTATTCATACTAAAAAGGGTAATGGTATATCTGTAAACGATACTGCAGAAGTGGCTATTCATTATAGAGCTACCTATATCAATGGTGAGTTGATATATACAAGTTATGCGAAAGCCGATCCTTTGATTTTTAAAGTAAACGATCCGTTTGTATGGCCGTGTTTAGCCGAAGTAGTAAAAACTATGAAAAAAGGTGGAAAAGCAGTGTGTGTATCTCCGTCAAGCATGGCGGCAGGTGAATATGGCGACAAAAAATTACGAATTCCGCCCTGTAAATCTATTATTTTTGAAGTAGAATTGGTTGTTGTGAAGTAACAGGTATTCTTCTTTATTCAAAATGTTTTACATACACACTGTGAACTGCAGCAATGGCAGCAGTTTCGGTACGTAAACGACTTGTTCCTAAATGTACTTCTGTCCAATTGTTTTGCTGTGCAAGTGCAATCTCGTTTGGGCTAAAATCGCCTTCGGGACCTATGAGGATTGTAGTTGATATTCCTTTGGTTATGAGGGGAAATAAACTTTTTTTATGTTCACTGTCGCTACAATGTGCTATGCAACAAACTCCTTCGTATTTGTTCGTAAGTATGGTGCTGCATTTTTGAATAGGAGCAATGAATGGTTTCTGTGCTTTGTATGATTGTTTCATTGCCGAAATACAAATACGTTCCAATCGTTCGTGTTTAATAATAGTGCGTTCAGAATTGTCGCATTGTAAAGGAATAATCTCATTTACGCCCATTTCTACAGCTTTTTCAAGGAAAAATTCAAATCGGTCTATGTTTTTTGTGGGAGCTACGCACATACGTAAAAAATAGGGGTGAACGCCAAAATTATTATGTGCAGCTTTAATTGAGCAAAGAGTTTGTTTTTTGTGAATTTCTATTATTTCAGCATCGTACAGAGTTCCTTTTCCATCAACTATCTGTATGGAGTGACCAATGCTATGTCGCAATACTTTGGTACAATGCACGCTTTCTTCTTCGGGTAAAAGAATCGTGGTAGGTGAAATATGTTCGGAATAGAATAATTGCATGTAATTAAAATGATTACAAAGATACATATATTAGGAACAATGCGTATTATTTTTTTTTACAGATTTCTTTATCGATTTTACTTTTCAGATATTGGACAAACCATTAAAAATTCACAATTAACAATTCACAATTAAAAATTAAAATCTATTTTTGCCCTCAAAATTACTACTATGTCTCAAAAATATCTCTATATAGAAACCTATGGCTGCCAGATGAACTTTAACGACAGCGAGGTGGTTGCCGCTGTTCTCGAACAACATGGATATGCCTACACCGAAGAAATTAAGCAAGCTTCGCTTATTCTCTTAAATACCTGTTCTATTCGCGAACATGCCGAAAATAGAGTGTTTCAACGTTTGAATGTGATAAAAAAAATGCGCAAACAAAACCCCGAACTTCTCATAGGTGTAATTGGGTGTATGGCAGAGCGACTTCGCGACCAATTGTTCGACAATGATGTGTTGGCAGATATTGTAGCAGGTCCCGATTCGTATCGAAATTTACCCGAGTTGGTTCGGATAGCTTCGCAAAGTAAACACGCTATAGATGTGCATTTGAGCGAAAGCGAGACATATAATGATATTACGCCGTATCGAGTTGGAAATAATAGAATTTCTGCGTTTGTTTCGATTATGCGTGGTTGTAATAATTTTTGCACCTATTGTATTGTCCCTTATACTCGTGGGCGTGAACGCAGTCGCGAAATTGAATCTATCATTAACGAAGTCCGTGATTTAGATGCACATGGATACAAAGAAATTACTTTATTGGGGCAAAATGTAAATTCCTATGCATATACTGCTGATGGAATTCTATATGATTTTCCGAAACTTTTGGAATTAGTTGCGACTACGGTTCCACACATGAGAATTCGATTTACTACTTCGCATCCCAAAGATATGAGTGATGACGTGTTACATGTTATAGCACAAAACAATAATATTGGGAAATGGATTCATTTACCGGTTCAGAGCGGAAGTACAACAGTTTTGCAACGTATGAATCGTAAATATACACGTGAATGGTATTTGAATAGGGTAGAGGCTATTAAACGAATTGTTCCCGAAGCATCTATTACAACCGATATTTTATGTGGTTTTTCGGGCGAAACAGATGAAGAACATTCCGAAACACTCGACGTAATGCGTCAAGTAGAATACGATATGGCGTATATGTTTAAATATTCTGAACGTCCCGGTACTACAGCTTCCAAAACTTTGCCCGATAACATTTCGGAAGAAGTTAAGATAGCTCGATTAAACGAAATTATCGCATTACAAAATTCGCTTTCGAAAAAACGGAATCACGCAGATGTTGGCAAAATATTCGAGGTGCTTGTTGAAGGGAGAAGCAAAAAGACCGACGATGAGTATAAAGGGCGAAATTCTCAAAATAAAACGATAGTGTTTCCTCGTGCCAATACCAAAGTCGGTGATTTTGTAAAGGTTCGTGTAGTGTCGGCAAGTTCTGCTACGTTAAAAGGCGAGGTTGTAGAATAGCTTACCCTACACCGTGCATCATGCGTTTTATTATAGGCGAAAGTAAAAACAGTAGTAGCGAGGCTGCCAATGCTATTAATCCTACAGCCAAAAATACTTTGGCATATTGTAATAGATTAGATAAGGAATAGCGAGTTGTTATTGAATATTCATCTGCAGCTTGTGTATCAATATAGTCTTTGTTTACGGCATACGTTACAGCATGCGTGCCCGATTCTTTCATATGCTCTATTCCTTTGACCACAGCATTGTGGAGCGATGCTCGAAATAACGAATCGTTGCTGATGTGAGCATTCATATGCTGTGTATTGCATACGGCAAGTATAGAATCAACAATTATAGTCGTATTAAAATCATCCGGAGTTGCTGTAGATTGTAATGAATTACCTTGTTGTTGAATCACGTCAAATCCGCGATTGAAACCGCTTGATAGAACACCTTTATATGTTTTGTGAAATTCTTCGGGACTTATGGTAATGGCATTTTTAGGAATTTGGGCAGAAAATGAGTCGTGCATTACTTCTATGCTTGTTTGTTGTTCTGCGGTAGCTTTTGCAATAAACCCTGCCAAATGGTGAGCCATAGCCGACGATAAAAACCACGCACCTAATACCATTCCCACTATGCGTGGCGAAGCTAATTTGGTAACCATAGACAATCCTATAGGCGATAAACACAATTCTCCTAATGTTTGCAATAAATAGCTGATAATAAGTATGCTCATTGGAACTGCTGCCGCTTGTATAAGCCATGAAATGCCTCCTTGTTCAATATGTAATGATGTTTGTGCAACAAACATTGGTGCTATGGCAAGAATTAAAAATCCTAAACTTAGGAGCAAAATTCCCCATGCAAATTTTATGGGAGTTGATGGTTCTTTTTTCTTTGATGCCAACCATAACCATAAAATGGTAAATGGACTTGCAAATATGATAATAAATAATGGATTAACCGATTGAAATAACGATGCGGGGATTTGCCACGACAAGAAATTTCTGTCGATATTTTCGTTCGCAAATAACGTGAGCGAAGAACCTGCTTGTTCGAAAAATGCCCAAAATAAGGTTGTAAAAAGGAGTAAGATTAAGATTACAAACAGTCGTTCGCGTTCTACTTTTGAACTGCGTAATGCAACTACGATGATGATACCGAATACCGCAAGTGAAAATGGTGTAAGAACATACGTCATAAGTTCGTAATGCTTCACCATAAGAGCAAATAGAGCTACCGAAGCAAAACTGAGTATGTAAATAAGATATTCTGCTGTAATGCCTAAAAATATTGATTTTTTCAATTTATCAGGCGATGGTGGTTCGCCTATGTGTTTCAATTCTTGTGTTACGGTATACGAAGTTTCTGTTTCTATTACTGTATCGTGAATATTGAGCCAATGTTTCCATTTCATAAATATAAATAAGCCCGCTATCATTCCAAAGCCTGCTATACCGAAGCCATATTTCCATCCATACAATTCACCTATAGTTCCACATACAAGGGGCGATAGAAATGCACCTAAATTTACCCCCATGTAAAATATGGTAAACCCACCATCGCGTCTGGGGTCGTTTTGTTCGTACAATTCGCCTACAATTGATGAAATATTTGGTTTGAAAAACCCATTGCCAAGAATAAGGAATGAAAGAGCAATATAGAGCCAAAATTCGGTTTCTATCGCCATTACAAAATGACCAATTGCCATGAGAATTGCACCCCAGATTACCGCTTTTTTGTGTCCCAAAAATTTATCGGCAAGCAGACCGCCCAAAAATGGAGTGGCATACACCAACGCTCCATACGCGGCATATATACCAAACGCAGTTGCTTTTTTGTCGGGTTCTTGCAGGTGTTTAAATAATTCCAGCGTTAAGTATAAGGTAAGTAACGCCCGCATGCCGTAGAAACTGAATCGTTCCCACATTTCGGTAAAAAATAGAATGACTAAGGCTTTGGGGTGCTTATACATAGATTATGCTGTTAGTCTTCTACAGAATTATATAATTTTATTTGGTTCGATAAAATTTTAGTAAATCCTTTAACATCTTCGCCCGAAAAGGCTGTATTCATTTCGCCGTACTGTGCAAATTTTGCTTGCATCATATCATATTTAGAGTCTATACCTATTACGTCAAAATTGTATGGGTAAAGTTTTATAAATACTTTACCACAAATATGAGTTTGGGTATCTTCCAAAAATTTCTCAATATTACGCATTACCGGCTCTTGATATTGTGCTTCGTGGAGCAACATGCCATACCAGTTGGCAAGTTGTTCTTTCCAATACAATTGCCATTTGGTTAAATTATGTTTTTCGAGTTGGTGGTGTGCTTTAATTATAATCATAGGTCCGGCAGCTTCGAATGCTACACGACCTTTTATACCAATTATGGTGTCGCCCACATGCATGCCTCGTCCAATTGCATATTTTGAAGCTATTGCATTAAGTTCTTGAATTACATCGAGCGGGTCTTTGTAGATTACCCCTTGTAAAGCTATTACTTCGCCTTTGTCAAATTCCAATTCTATAGTCATTGGTTCTGTAGCCTCCAATTGCGAAGGATATGCGGATTCAGGAATAGTGAGTGCTGATTTTAATGTTTCTTTACCTCCTATGCTTGTTCCCCATAATCCTTGATTGATAGAGTATTCAGCTTTTTTGAAGTCGAATTCAATGCCATTATCTTTTAAATATTGAATTTCGTATTCGCGTGTCAATTTTTCATCGCGTACAGGAGTCAATATTTCAATATCGGGACAAATAACTTGAAATGCCAAATCAAAACGTACTTGATCATTACCGGCACCGGTGCTACCATGTATTATGAAGCCTGCATCAACATCACGTGCATATTTTGCCAATGCCATAGCTTGAAAAATTCGTTCGGAACTTACCGAAAGGGGATATGTGTTATTTTTTAGAATATTACCATATATCATGTATCGAATACATTTTTTGTAATATTCGAGCGAAATATCTATACATACGTGTTTTGAAACACCTAGTGCATGAGCACGTTTTTCGATTTCTTTTAATTCTTGTTCCGAAAAACCACCGGTGTTTATAATAACTGAATGAATATTCAATCCTTTTTCTTTGCTGTAATATTTTGCACAATACGAAGTATCTAAACCTCCGCTAAATGCTAACACTGCTATTTTTGACATTGTAATAATTGTATATAATTTTGTAAGGCAAATATACTTTTTTTGTGATAGTATTTGTGAAATTTACAAATAAAATACTATATGTAATTATGGGTAAACTTATAAACTATTTAAAAAATTTAATTAAAAATAGAATCTAAACAGGTTTTTACTCTTTTTTTTCATCAGGGTCGTAAATCATACCTGTACAGAGACATATTTTTCGCTCCATTCTTTGTAAAATATCGTAGTTTGCACACGATTCGCAACCTTTCCAAAATGCATCATCGTCGGTTAGTTTTGCATAACTTACCGGGCGATACCCAAGCTCATTATTTATTTTCATTACCGATTCACTTGTTGTTAAACCGAATAATTTAGCTTGGGGAAATAAATCGCGTGACAGATTAAAGGCTTCTTGTTTAATTCGTTTTGCTAAACCTGCACCTCTATAGTTAGGAGAGACTATTAACCCCGAATTTGCAACAAATTTTCCGTGTTGCCACGTTTCTATATAACAAAATCCGGCAACTTCGCTGCCAGCAAGTGCTATTACAGCTTTTCCTTCGCGCATTTTGTTTATTATATAGTTTGGTGCTCGTTGAGCTAAGCCGGCATCTTTGTCTTTAGACGCCTGATAAATTAAGTCTGAAATAGCTTGAGCGTATTGTTCGTGTTCAGAAGTAGCTCGTAATACTTGAATGTTTGTCATAAGCTTTGGAATTTTTTAACAAAAATGAAAAAAAAAAGCTATTGTTTTGAATTTTTTTTTAAAATAATCACAGTTGTCCGATAAAAAAATGAAACCTTGTAAAAGTATACTAATTGATGTATCCCGAGTGGAATGCTTTAATTGAAGGTTGGGTTATTTTTTTACCGATTTGTAATGCCTAATGGCGGCATCCTACAAATATAAAATATCGGTAGAAAGAATTTTTTACAGCCATACATATGTGCCTTATTGAGGTACAACTTTTTTTAACGAACAATAATGAAAAAAATACCCCATGGTACAGCATGGGGTAAAATATGTATAGTCAAGAGTATGAGCGAAAAAATATGTTCCGTTATTTATCCGTTTGTTGGAATTAGTTGTTCGTAATCTTCAACAGAAGCACCCGATAAGCATGCAGCTATTATTTTTTTACCTAAAGGTGATAAATCGGGTGAATCATATTTTTGTAATTCTTGGCGGAAAAAATCCATTAAAATTTCAGCTCCGGCATCATATCCTTCAGTTCCCACTTCGGGTTGTTTGTGTACTTGTAAGAATCGTGAAGGAATTTTTGACCCTTCTAAAGTAAGATAATTGAGTTCGTAACCTAATAATGAACTACGAGCTGCTTGGTATTGGTCGTTTCTTAATTTTGCATTACCTCGTCGGGTAAGATATTCTCTCATAAGCATTTGAGGTTTAAAACCTACTTTCCAAACGCCAATATGTTGATTGGGAACCAAGGTGTATTTCATTCGTGGATTTTTAACTATTTGTTCTAAAAGTAAATTAGCATGTTGAATCATACTACCTGTTGCAAATGGCCAATACGAACCTACACCTTCGCTTTCCATTCCGCCTCCGCCCACGATACTCGGATTGGCATGCCCGCGAGGTGAAACCAATCGCCACAACCATGCAAGTGCAGGCGGAAGTATATGAAACATACCTAAAATACCATACGTTGGATGTTCGCGAGAGCATATAGGGGTTCGTACACCAAAGCTGCGAATGTCAACAGTTACAGGCGATGATACAATATTGGGGACTATAGCACGAGGTACAATTACTCGTGGATTTGGGCATCGTTTACCAGGACTGTCTTGTGTGTGATTCCATATGAGAGCTGTAGAATTAGGTATTGATTCTATGTTCAAGAATAGCAATGGGCTTGATGGATGTATGGTTAATTTTTCTAAAAACGGGTCGTCGCCGTAATTTAAAATACTATCAACTCGAATAAACCAACCATTTTCGGCATCTACTACAGTTAGTTTTCCATTATTTTTTTGTATTGTAGGATGACAAATAGCCATATCGTCGGTTACCGGATTGAACGAGCAAAATATTGGAAAATTTATAAGACGACGTTCTCCGCTTAAAGTGTTTTCTCCAATCAATACTTGTCCGTTTTCTTCGCGTACTATATTTTGCAACATTTCGCTTTTGCCACCACCACTAGCTCCTTCATGCATAAATGTTGTAATGTTGTCGTATGGGCTTACTACCTGAACAGTAGAACAATGTGTGGTTACCCAACCTTCATGTTCTCCTTTTTGGAGTAATGCTCCGTATAGTCCTTTTTTTGCACTTGGTCCGGGATATAAATTGTACGAAAAAATTTCGTGGACCTGTTCGGTACGATTATGAACAACTACTTGTTTTCCGTTAAAGTGAGTATGTCTAAATGTTGGTGCAACATATATAATAGATTGTATTTCAAAATTTTTAGGTAATTGAGAAACCGGTATTATTTGTTGCAACATAGAAAGACCTAAAGCGAAAAATCCGGCATTTGCGGGAGCTATTGCTATACCTCCTATACCAATATTATTGTATCCGGCAAAGTAAAAAAATACCGCTAATTCTTGATTTTGTAACCAATCAAATGTTTCATTTTTGAGTTTAGAAAATTCATATCCATATTTTTTTGCAAAGAGTTCTTTGTCGGTTGCATTGTCGTCGCCTATAGCCATAGTATCGGGGTCGCGTCTTCGCATATACGGATCGGTATAATTTGCTGAAATTCCATTTGTTACTCTATGAACAACAACTTCTGTAATGGTACCCTTATTTGGTATGTCATACGTTACTTCAAATTGTGAACTTTGTGCTCCCCCTACTGCAGCATCAGCTAATTCTTGA
Source organism: Bacteroidetes bacterium ADurb.Bin217 (assembly GCA_002069975.1). Lineage (GTDB taxonomy): Bacteria > Bacteroidota > Bacteroidia > Bacteroidales > UBA1715 > MWCJ01. The sequence goes on from MWCJ01000001.1 coordinate 118,808, forward strand.
ACAGTATTATATATAGTGTAGGACTTACATCTGTTTAATAATACAAGAGCTTCGTGCGGTAAATTAATGTTTTGCTTATTCAAAACGGCAGTTAGATTTTTCATATTCTAAATTTTTAGTGCTTATGCAGGTACCTTACAAAAGCGAATTAACAACTACCGTAAATATATGTTCTGCATAATTGCACTTCAATACATTCAATATGTGTATACAATATGAATTTTTAAAATACTGCTTTATAATTTATTATGCTGCGAATCAGAAAATTTACTTATGCATTTGTTGAACTTGTGTTGTAAAAATAGCTTGTAAGCCTTTGAAATAAGGGTTACTAAGGTGTTTGTGGAAGAGGAGGATTTGTCGCTTAATACGAGAACCGGTTAAGAATTTTGTATTTTTTTCGAGTACAAATAGTAATAATAATGAGTAACAAAACCATAGCAGCATTTAATTTCATGGCATGTTGTAAGCTCATAAAATCTTTTAAATATCCGTTTAATATATTGCCTACACTAGTACCTAAACCTAAAAATGTATAAAATAATGTTTGTCCGGTAGACTTGAATGAGGTAGGTACCAAGCGCTGAGTATATTCAATTGCAGCTATTAAAAACAAACCAAGTGTAATACCATGAGTGCAACCTATAGCTATTGCAACCCAAGGGTTTGATGTAAGTCCGTATAAAACCATACGTACCGCTGCTACAAACATGGTAAATAAAATAATATTTCTTATGCCATATTTTGCAATTATTTTATATCCAAAAAACATAAATGGTAATTCAAATACAGACTGTACGGCAAATGCTAAGCCTATATGCGAATTGCTTGCTCCTATTTCGTTGTAATATAGATTTATAAACATTAATGTAGGAGAGTTGAATATATAATACAACATGATAAATAAGAAAAACCAAAGTAATTGTTTGTTGTGAATTAAAAATGAATATAATGTTTTAAATCCGGGTTTTATGTCATGTGTAGTTTCTCGTTTTTTGTTCAATAAGAAAAACGAAATAATCCAGGTAATTGCTAAAATGGTAGATGCAATTGGGAAAATATATGAAATTGTTGTGTATTTTATTAAGTAACCTGTACCTACTGATGATACTGCCCAACCAACCGAAGCCCATAAACGCATTTTTCCATAGGTTGTTTGAACCAAAGGTTCGTTTGCTTTGCGAAGTGCAAACGAATCTATGAGCGAGCCAATAGGATTATGAAGAGCCGAGAAAAATACAATAAATACAAGGTAGTATATAAATCCGCCTTGAGCTAAGAACCCAAAAAGGGTAAACACCGAAATTCCCAACAAGAGTAAAAAAACTTTACGTTTGCCATATTTGTCGGATATCATTCCCCATAGCGGCAAAAATATGATATTGTTTATTTGCTGAACAGCTGCAATACTACCAATTTGAACACCTGTTAAATGTCGTTCGTTTTCTAAAAAAACATAAAAATACGACGACCATGCGGCAAAAGCTGCATATAACAAAAAGTACATTAACTGAATTATTCCAACAGAATATTTGGAATATGTTGCACGAGTATACATATTTTGTTTGCAATTATTGCCCTATATAAAATAGAGGCGGGTAAAAATACAAGTATATTTTGTTATTACATTATTTTTGTATACAATCTGTAATAATAGCAGTAAAAACATCAGACTCTTTCATGCCTGCTGCTCGAATTTGTTGGGGAATAATACTTGCCTTACTCATTCCGGGTACCGTATTAATTTCGAGCATATATAATTCATTGTCTTGAATAATATAATCAACGCGACAGATTCCTTTACAATCAAGGTGTTTGTAAATATTTGCAGTTAATGCTTTACATCGTTGTGTTAATTCTTCTGAAATTTCGGCAGGCGTAATTTCAATGCTTTTGCCCTCGTATTTTGCTTGATAATCAAAGAATTCATTGTCGGTTCGTATCTCAGTGATTGGGAGTACCGTAATTTCATTTCCTACTTTATATACTCCGTTTGAAATTTCAATACCTTTGATAAAACTTTCAATGATAACTTCAGCATCTTCGTCTAATGCTTTGTGTATTGCAGGTAGTAATTCGGTAGAATGTTTAACTTTTGAAACACCAAAACTCGAACCTCCGTTGTTAGGTTTTACAAAACAAGGTAAGCCCAACGTCGCAACTATTGACTCGGTATCTATAGTGTCATGTTTTCTTACTAAAACAGCTTTAGCACTTGTAATTCCAAATGATGATAGAAAGGTTTTTGTTGCATATTTATTAAATGTAAGAGCCGAAGTAAATACACCACAACTAGTATATGGAATTTGTAATAATTCAAAATACGAAGCAAGTCGTCCGTCTTCTCCGGGAGTACCATGTATAGAATTATAAATGCAATCGAATGTTATTTTTACTCCATTTACAGTAACCGAAAAATTTTCTTTTGCTATAGGGAATTCTTGTCCGTGTAATTGCAGGAACCAACCGTGTGAACTTATAAAAATAGGATATAATTCGAATAATGAATTATCCATCATTTCGCATAACTGCTGTGTGCTTTTCATCGATATTCCTGCTTCCGAAGAATAACCTCCTCCAATAATTGCAATTTTTTTCTTCATATGTACATATATTATGTTTTATAATCGTCGTGAAACATAGGTCTCAATTTCTTCATTATAAATATTTTGAAGTAATTGTAAACAGCTATGTTGGGTCGAAAAAGTTTTTGTTTGTAAAATTGATGCAATAGGTAAAATTTTAGGTGATGTTCCGGTAAGACATGCAGCATCGAATTGAGCAATGTCGGAAACCGGAATTTTTTGTTCAACACATGGTATGTTGTGCTGATTCATGAGTTCGGTAATTTTTTTACGAGTTATACCCACCAAAACATCACATGCAGGTGCTGTATAAACAGTGTCGTCTTTTATAAAAAAAGCATTTGTTCTACTTCCTTCGGTAATGTTGCCATCAGCATCAACCAATAATACGTCGTATACACCTTGCTCAGCTATCATGGTATTTGCAATAGAACGTACTTGTAATTCTTGTTTTACATTCGGGTTTTCGCGCATGGCATGTAAAAGAGCTACATCTATACCTTGTTGGTACATTTGTGGAGTTGGGTATGAGTGTGCAATTTGGTAAACCATATATACCGGCGTTTCGCTTACGTAATACGCACATCGAATATTTCCTTCAATTATTTGTTCTTTCGAAATTAGAGAATAGATAGATGTTTCGAATACATGACGCATAAATGGTTGCGGCAATTGAGCCAAGGTAAACGATTCGAAAAAACGATTGGCATGTAATTCTGCAAAAAGTGGAATTGTATTATACACTCGCAATACATCATACAACACCATACTTGCTTGAGGAATAGTTACGTTATTACTTTCAACTATTTTACCATTTATGCAAACATATTTTGAAATACAACCGGGAATCATACCTATTTAAATTTAAATGTAAAAGTATAAAAAACATACTATTTGCAATATGATTCCAATTTTTTTTTACTGCACATTTCAATAATTGTTAATTATTAATTGTTAATGCTTAATAGGTTTTGGATATTATAGAATTATGAACCGAGCGATAGCGAGCTCATTGATCAAAGGAAGATAATTTTGAGTTATGAATTATGAGATAAGAATTGAGAGAAATTCTTTCAATCTTTAATCTTTAATATTGCAATATAAAAAGTTATTCTGTATCATGAAATAAAAATAGTTACATCATATTTTGTATTTTGTGAGTATTTGTTTGTATATTTACGTAAATATTCATACTATGAAGTATTGCGTTATTTATGTTATTTGCATGTTGTTAGGTAGTTCATTGGCTTTTGGTCAATTGTTGCCTCCTCCTCAACCTCCTCCGCATGTGTATTACGATTTTTTTGTAACTCCCAATCAGCCAAGCTTAGTTGGGCCCGATCATACATTCGAAGGATCTCTTATTCGAATTTCAGACACAGAAATACTCCATTTATTTAGATTAGACCCCGGGTTCGAAGGTAATCATGTTGGGAATAATGGATGCATTGCTAAACGTATGTCTTACAATAACGGTGTTACATGGTCGGAACCGCAGATTGTATATAACGATGAATACGATAATAGGTTTTCAACCGCATTTAAGTTAGATAATGGTGATATTGTAGCTTTTTTTAGACGTTATTATTGCTACGATACATGGTCGGGAGTGAATGTAGACAGCGATATGTTAATAAGTAAGGATAATGGAAATACATGGTCGGAGCGTATATATTTAGAGGATATTGGACCTTCAGGTTGCTTCATGAATGTTTTTAAAATACACGGAATACCGGGGTATTTTGCTTCTACCTATGCTAATGCATACATTGATTTACGCTATAGCGAAGATGGATACGCATGGGACAGTGTGTGCTATGTGTGGGATTATAGAGATAGTGCCCATTTGCAAATTAATGAACCATATTTTGCATCGCTTGGCGATGGTAAAGTTATTGGTTTATTTCGTGCCGAAAATCGACCTATTCATCAAGTTGTGTCGTTTGATTCGGGAAAAACATGGTCGCAACCTACACCTACAAATATTGCCAACGGAGCATTTTGTCCTTCGCCAACTATTACCTATAGTTCCATATACGATAGGGCTCTTATAGTTGTAACCGATAGGCGAGGTGGGAATTATGATTATATAAATTTTTATTCGGGTACATGGTTTTATTTTGCCGAACCTTCGCAAATAATGGAAATGCCATTGGCATATACCCTTTCGGGATTTTTGCAGCGTGGTCAACCTAATGATTTTCGTATGTTGGGATATCCATCGGTACTTGAAACTTCAGATACAAGCTTTGTTGTTTTATATAGCGATGCATACAAAAAACATAATTCATTAGAAGATGCTGATTATTATCAAACGCATGTTTATATAAATCCGGATATTTATAAGCGTACGCAGCATATAAGTTTTGATATAGTTCAAGAAATGGTGTTTGACGAAAATCCCCTTATTTTATATTCAACTTCGAGTTCCGGTTTACCTGTGCGATTTGAATCAACAGATACTTCTGTAGTAACTATTGATAACAACCAATTGGTGTTTACCGGTGTTGGAGAATGTGACATAGTAGCATACCAAGATGGTAATGAACATTTTTTCAAAGCTAAACCGATAGCAAAAAGAATACAAGTTGCAAAAGCTTCTCAAGAATTTGTATTTGAACCATTACCAACAATTCGATACAGCGATAAACAAATTGCTTTACCTTCCAATTCTTCAAAAAATATGAAGTTAAAATATGAAGTAACAAATACCAATGTAGCTCAAATTATTGATAGTATTTTATATATAGTAGGTGTGGGGAATACAGACCTTGTGGTAACGCAAGAAGGAAATACCTTATATGAGCCTTTTTATGCTGTAATACCGATTTCTATAGATAAATCGTATCAAGATATAGAATTGTCGAATATACCTCTGTTGTATTGTGGTGATGTATATACAGAAGTTCCTCGGTATTCAACAGCTTCGTTACCTCTCACATATACTTCGAGCGATACGTCAATTATTAAAATAGAGAATAAGCAATTTATTGCAGTGGGAGCAGGGCAGTGCGAAATTATAGTTCAACAATTTGGGTCAGATTTATTTTATCCTGTATCCAAAACAGAAGTCGTAATTGTTGAAAAATTGCATCAATTTATAGAATTTGAAACATTAAAATATGTATACGGTGATTCTGTAATTATACCAACTGTGTATGCAAGTTCCGGATTGCCCGTGCAATTAGTGTCATCTGATACATCGATTGCTCAAATAGTGCAAAATTATATTGTATTAAAAAAATCAGGAACTGTAATACTTACAGCTACACAAAATGGTAATAAACAATATTATTCAGCCTCAGCTGTTTCGCACGAAATTTCTGTAAGTGTAGATGTGGAAACTATAGTTCAGTCTGAAGTTCAGATGTTTCCTAATCCTTCGCAAGGTATAGTATATGTAACGAATGCTCAAGGTAAGCGTGTAGAAGTAATTTCTATGTTGGGTGAAGTACTGCTAATGCAAGAAAAATTGTACGATGACTTTATTGATTTATCAGAATTGTCGAATGGTGTGTATACTATTCGTTTGTATGATGATACTAATTCTGAATCTGTTAACATAGTATTGCATAAATAATTTGTGGGTTGCATGTAATATTATTTTTCTACATTCTTAAATCTTCAAAAAGTATTATTTAACGTGAGTTCGATGTAATTATGTGTGTTCAGATTTTATAAGGATTTGATTATCAAGACACGTTAATTTAAAACAATATCACAAGCAACTATTTTGCATTTTATTTAGTCTTAATCAATATAAATTAAAAAAGAATTTTATATGAAAAAGACATATTATTACAGCATTGTAATATCCATGCTATTACTCTCGGTTAGTGTTTTCTCTCAATCGACAATAAAAATTCAACAACGACTCGATTCTTCAAATGTATATACCTATACCTCAAAGACAGACTCAACATTAGTTTCCAAATGGAAATATGTGTATTATGCTGACGGTTCGGATTCGTTGAAATTAACTACAGGATTTTATTTTTATACAAATACTTGGGACACCCTTTCAAAATATACTGTTTTTAAAGATCAACAAGGGCGTGATTCCGCAATTTTTGATTATAAAATAAATGGGATAAAAAATAAAACTGTTTTAACATACAATGCTCAGAATATTCTTGAAAGTAGAGCTGTTTATTTCTGGAATTCCGGTGATAATGAATGGATAGGAGATTCAAAATTTGAATTTTCATTCGATAGTTTAGCAAACGACTCTGTGCAATTTGAAAGAAATTGGAGTTATACAAATAAGAATTGGATTCCTTATAAATTTCATAAAATAAAAACAAACGCACAAGGTAAACGAGAGCGTATAACTGATTATTATTCATATGAAAATAGTGATAATGTTATAGCTTTTAAAACTGAGTATTTTTACGATACATACAATCGCGATACCTGTAATGTATATTGCACATCGCAAAATCATGATTTTTTTTCGTGGTATCACATGAAAAAAGAGCTGCGAAAATACGATGACAAAGGCAATGTTGTTGATTGGCAAATATTCGGATATAACACACAGTATGATTATTGGTATTTGGCGTCACGCTATACCTATCAGTACAAAGATAATAAGCTTATGGTGGAAAGTTTGTTTGGACGACAAGTGGGGGATAGTATTGGCATTAATCAAACTGAAGTAAACAGAAAAGTAAATGAGTACAATACAAACGGAGTGTTACAAAAACAAACGGTGTATGATATGGACAATTCATATGCACTAAAACTTACTTCAATTACATATTTCTATCATTCTCTTGGCAATGTTCTGGTTCCCGAAGTTGAAATACCAATAATAGACACCACAACACTAAAGCAGGTTCCAATGCTTACCGTAAAAAAGATGCTTTGCGATTCAATAACAAGCTATGAATATCAATCGAACGTAGATTCTACCTTATACCAAGCCAAACGTATTTCATACGACTCATTAGGAAATAGAACTACCATTGTTTACGATTTTACAAATGGTGTTTCTTCCATAGTATCTAAAAAATATGAAATGCTCGATACCGCAGGAAATGTTATTTCAGTTGAAAATTATGAATGGAATGATGAGAGAAATAAATGGATAGGAACTTCGAAAGGAGTAATGAAATACGATAGCACCCATACTATTACCATGAATAGCTATTCTAAAATGGAAAATGGAGCATATACTTGGGTGGAACTTAATAAATTCGAAAAAATATTTGATAGTCAAAATAGAATTATATCGGTAAGCGAATATTCTTGGAATGATTATTACGAAAATGCAATAAAAACATATTCAAAAACATACAGCTACAATTCCGATGGAACATTGGCTCAAATTTTAACAGAAAAATTCGCTACAAATTCTCTTCAAAACGATAGTTTGATAACATATACGTATTCAAAACCTGGCAGCGACTATACCGAATATCTTTTAGCATGGAATACCGATTCTTTAAAGTTTTTATATTGTGAAAAAAGGGAGCATATTATGAATTCTGAAAACCCATTTGAAACGGTGACACTATATAATAAAGACTACAATTCTACAAATTGGATTGTTTCAAACAAAAAAGATTACTACAGAAATCAAATGGGGCGCGACACTGCCGTTGTTTTTTCTGCTCCAATGGGTACTGACAATTGGTATTCTTATTTAAAAACAATCTATACGTATGACCAAAATGGAAACACTATTCTGGAAGCAGACTTACTGTTCAACGGTTCTAACAATACATGGTTTGGTAATACCAAAATAGAAAGAACGTATACTAATAACAATGTTCTGCTGTCGACGAGTGAATATACTTTTGATTTTGCGAGCAACGAGTGGAAATACAACAAAGGGAATGAGTCATGTTACGATTCTAAAAACCGACTTGAATCTCAATCTACTAAATTTTGGAATGCCGAAAGTCAAAAAATATCTATTGGGTATTTAACCAAATATAATTACAGACCTGACGATTCCCTCAGCTATATCGAAAATTATTATTATGCAAGCGGTAGTGGATTGGTATTAGGGACAAAAGATTTTTATTATTTTTCTTCGCACGATGTAAAAATAGTTGATACAACCACAATTAAACCTATACCAATAACTACAAGCAATTCAATAATACCAACGCAACCCGAGAGTTCAACTATTGTAGTTTACCCAAATCCCACACGCGATTTTGTAAAAATTGATTGCGACAGCGAACTATTTTCGACCATAAGTATGTATTCAATTCAAGGCAAGAAAGTAATTTCAGTTCCAATACAAGAAAATACAACTATAATTCCTATAGGAAAGCTAAGTACAGGCATCTGGATTATAAAAATTGAAGGTTCAAAATCGGTTGTAGGACGTATATTAGAAATTAAATAAGGTTACCGTTTCTTAGAGTTTAATTCAAGTTATAATAATTTTACTATAGTTTTTATTTCCTAACCTGAGTTTCGGATAAGAAAATGCTAATAAAATTTGGTAAATAAGTCATTGTTTTGTATATTTATAGCTGAA
>MWCJ01000002.1 GCA_002069975.1 Bacteroidetes bacterium ADurb.Bin217
AATGGATGAGGAACAAAATGAACTATACAAAATAATCAACAAAAATTTTAGGGTGTCCCAACGCTGAAAACAGGAAAAAGCATTATAAAACCGCTTATAGACAGCAATCTTCTGCTTAATAAACACTTATAATATCCCGATATGATTGCGTGTTTATCAATCGAATCTTACTGCCTCTAAGCGGTCTGAACTCAAAAATTACGTCGAGTTGACGTTAAATAATTGTTATTGTTGCTTCCATTCTTGCAACAAATCATACAACTCTTGATTCGTAATTTCTATAGAATCTGTATACAAATACAGTTCTTTTGATGTTGATTGTAATGTAATTACGATACAGGTAAACGGTCCCGAACGCAACAAGGTTTCACGTAATTCTATACCTTGCACATCATTCTTTTGAATAATTCGAGTAAATTTTGTAATTCTATGATTATCAATTATCCTATCGGAATACACACGAATAGCTGATGTTTTGGTTCGTATAAATACAAACAATAAATAAATACCCAACAATACATAAAAAGCAAGTATAACATATAAAAAACCGACTTTTGAAGTATAATTAGAATATAGTACAAAAGGCACAGTCGCCATTAAAAGCAATATACTGCTTGTATACAATCGTTTGTTACTGAATTCAATAACTCTCTGAGCTTGTTCCATGTTACTTTTTAAAATAATGCGTTTCTATTCCCGGCACTTCAACCTCAACAGCAAATAAACCACCTGCATGAGGATACCGAATCTCATCGCCGGGTTTCATCCAATTACGAGCAGTAGTTATATACAATGTTTTTTTATCACTTCCTCCTAAAGCTACCGAAGTTACATTAGGCGAAGGAACTGAAATAGTGTCAAGCAATTCACCGGTTTGCGGATTCCAACTACTTACCACACCGCCTCCCCAATGTGCAACCCACAACATTCCTTGGGCATCTATAGTATTTCCATCGGGAGAGCCCCATTCTTTGGGAGTTTGTATTACAACTCGTTTGTTCGAAATCTCAGAACGTTTCACATCATAATCGTATGCCACTACCGTATACGTTGGAGAATCTATATAATACATGGTACTACCATCGGGCGACCACGTAATTCCGTTCGAAACGGTTACACCATCTGCCATTTGTCGTACACTATAATCTGCCGATACACGATACAAAGCTGCAATAGGTTTTGTTACCCCATGATCCATAGTTCCTACCCACAAAGCTCCATCGGGCGAGCATTTTCCATCGTTAAACCGTACCAAAGCCGTATCAATATCGGGACGAGATTTTTGCACCAATGTTTTGTTTGAAATACAGAATTCATACATACCATCTGATAATGCAAGCAATACCGTATCTTCAGAAATAGGAACTACAGTACCAATTTCTTTGGGCATAGCATACGAATGCATACTAGCATCGTGAGAATTTAAAATATAAAACGTTTTTCCCGTAATATCTATCCACAACAATCTATTGTTTTTATAATCCCACAAAGCCCCCTCGCCCACTCCGGCTTTGGCATCAAACACTAATTTTACTTCTCGTTTTGTTGTACATTGCGTAAGCATTGTTGCTACCAGTATAATTCCCATATACATTTTCATTTTACGAAACATGATGTAATTCTTTTGAAATGATTGTTATTAATTTACTTACCAAAGTTAATCGTCCGCTAATTTCGGTAATTTTTGTTATATCCTGTTCTTCTTTTAACTGTTCTCTTAATTGATTTGCTTCGTCTTGCAATCTCCTTTTTTTATAGGTACCTATAGTTTCAATTACCAATTCGTTTAATTTTTTTTCTTCGGTTTCTACCATATTATCTCTTCGTTTCCACAAAGGACTCAATGTTTTATCTTGACTTTTAATATCAACAACCACATTCGTAATTTTTTGATCTTCGTTGTACAACAGTTGCTTGTCAATATCAATTCCCGATTGCATTGAGGTAAAATAGATATCAAATATTTTTGCAAACACAGCATCTTGCAAGAGCATTTCGCCCTCTACAATTTCTTGATACATATATTGTTTTACTTTAATTTCGTTTTCTTGAATAAACACATCAAATTCGCCATATTCCAAGAGTAACCGAATTATATCAAATTCATTAAAATACAAGTCATTGGCAATAGTAGGATGCACCTGCGATTTTTGAATCACAGGTTTAGGAGCCGGAGCGCTTTGTTTTATATATAAGGCAGAATCTTTGGCACCTTTGGCTGCCGAAATTTTCTGAATTTGTTCAAACAATATATTTTCGGCAATTTGCAGAGTTTTACTACATTCCGACACATATACACTTTGGGTAATTTTGTCGGGAATTACCGCAATAGAATGCACAATATCGTTTATCAATTTAGCACGTTCTATTGGATCATTTTTAGATTCTTCGGCAAACAAGCGAGTTTTAAATGTTACAAAATCTGTTTTGTTTTCAAGTATATATTGCTGTAATTCTTGAGATGTATGTTTTTTCGCAAATGAATCAGGGTCGTCGCCATCGGGTAGCAATAAAACTTTAACATTTAACCCTTCTTCCAAAATCATATTAATACCCCGAAACGAAGCTTTAATTCCGGCAGAATCGCCATCGTATATAACTAATATATTATTTGAAAACCGTTTGATAAGTTGTATTTGCTCTAACGTTAGCGACGTTCCCGACGATGCCACCACATTTGTAATTCCGCTTTGATGCATACTCATAACATCGGTGTATCCTTCAACCAGAATACATTCATCTTTTTTGGTTATTTCAGTGCGAGCAAAATAAATTCCGTATAAGGTTTTACTTTTATTATATAATTCCGATTCAGGAGAATTTAGATATTTTGCTAATTTTTTTTCAGGATCATTCCCTACTATTCGCCCACCAAATCCAATAACACTTCCCGACAAATTATGTATGGGAAACATTACCCGACCACGAAATCTATCAGCAACATACGTTTGTCCGGAATTTGTTTCACCACTCACGGTAAGTCCGGTACGTTCCAAAAATTCTTGTTTATATCCTTGTTTTAAAGCCTCTTGAGTAAAAATATCGCGTCCATCGGGACTATAGCCCAATTCAAATTTTGCAATAGTTTCATCGGTAAACCCACGTTCTTTGAAATACGAAAGTCCAATAGCTCGTCCTTCCTTACTGTCGAGTAATTTTTGCTTAAAATACGTATTGGCAAAATTGTTAACAACTTGCAAACTTTCGCGAATATCTTTTTTCTGCTTATCCTCTTCGCTTACTTGTGTTTCAACAACTTCTATATGATATTTTTTTGCTAAATATTTTAATGCATCAACATAGGTCAATCGTTCGTGATCCATAACAAAACTAACAGCATTACCGCCTTTAGCACAGCCAAAACATTTAAATATTCCCTTGGCAGGCGACACCATAAACGAGGGTGTTTTTTCGTTGTGAAACGGACAGCACCCTTTGTAATTTGACCCCGATTTTTTTAACGAAATAAAATCACTGATAACCTCTTCAATGCGAGCTTTATCAAGAATTTGTTCTACCGTATCGGGATGAATCATGAATAAATATATCTATATAATTACAATTAAATCAACACAATACACTATCACTATCAGAAAAATCTGCATCATATGTATTGAATTTGTAAAAATAAAATTTAAAGCTGTGTAAAAAAAATATTTTACCATAGTGTTTTCCACATTTCACAAATAAAGTTGTATATTTATGATTATAAAGCATATACAAAAAAACATGATGAATTGCAGTATAAAAATATGTTAAAAATTATAATAAAAAACTTTAAAAAGCTTTTAATTCGTTATGTGAAGTATTATTTTTGCTCAAAATTCGTAATCGAAAAACGCTATTTTCGATTAAAATGTAGGATAGAGTATACAATTTATATATAAAGCAAATGAGTCAGATTGAAACAAAATCTTTGTATGATCCAAGTTACGAGCACGATGCGTGTGGAATTGGGTTTATAGCAAATCTTAAAGGGGTAAAATCGCACAAAACAATTGACGATGCCTTAAAGATGCTTGAAAATATGGAGCATAGGGGTGCTGTTGGGTTCGAAGAAAATACAGGCGACGGTGCAGGAGTGTTAATTCAAATGCCACATAATTTCTTTAAAATTACGTGTAAAGAAATTGGTATTGACTTACCAGATTATGGTAAGTATGGCGTGGCAATGATTTACTTTCCTAAGAATGTAGTAATGCGCGAAGCTTGTCGTAAAATTTTTAATGATTCTATAGAACATTTAGGTTTAGAATTATTGGGATATCGCAATGTTCCGGTATCGAACAAAACAATCGGAAAAACGGCAATAAGCACTGAACCTAAAATTGAACAAGCATTTATTGTTGCCAAAGATTCAAATTTGCCAAGTGATGCGTTGGAACGAAAACTTTTCGTATTACGCAATTGGTCATATCATCAATTTTGTATAGAATTTCCTGAAAACAAAGACGATTTTTATATAGTATCTAGTTCTTACAAAAATATTACATACAAAGGACAGTTAACAACGTTTCAAGTACGCGAATATTTTCTAGATTTGAGCGACGAACGATTAGATTCGGCATTTGCTATGATTCATTCTCGCTTTTCAACGAATACATTTCCGAAATGGAAATTAGCTCAACCATTCCGTTACATTGCACATAATGGTGAAATTAATACAATACGTGGCAATGTTAACTGGGCACATTGTAATCAAACATTGTTTGAATCTTCATTGTTTAGCAAAGACGAAATCGAAAAATTATTACCAATATGCGACCATGAAAATTCAGATTCGGCAAACCTCGACAATATGATAGAAATGTTGGTGTTAGGTGGTCGCGAATTACCTCATGTAATGATGATGTTGGTTCCCGAAGCATGGCAAAACGACGAAGCATTACTTGACCCAAAACGTGCATTCTACGAATTTCACAGTTCAATTGTAGAAGCGTGGGATGGTCCTGCATCTATTAGTTTTACCGATGGCCACATTATAGGTGCTACACTCGACCGTAATGGGTTACGACCTTCTCGCTATTGCTTACTCGACGACGGCACTTTAGTAATGTCTTCGGAAGCCGGGGCTTTACCTGTAGACCAAGCAAAAGTGGTAAAAAAAGGGCGTTTGGAACCGGGGAAAATGTTTGTTGTAGATCTCGACCAAGGACGTATTATCAGCGACGAAGAGCTTAAACAACGTATATGCAGCGAACAACCATATCGCACATGGCTTGAGCAAAACGAAGTACATATAAACAAAATTCCTGCTCCCGAGCAACCAACATACCCCTACAATACAGAGACATTAAAACAACGACAAATTTGTTATGGCTATACTACCGAAGCGGTTAAAGAAAATATTGCCGAAATGATTTCGCAAAAAACTGACCCTATCGGGTCTATGGGTAACGATACACCATTGGCTATATTATCACAACAAAGTCGACATTTATCGAACTATTTCAAACAGCAATTTGCACAGGTTAGTAACCCTCCTATTGATGCTATTCGCGAAAAAATAATTATGTCTCTTAAAACGAGTGCAAGCCGTTCGTTTAATATGCTTTCGCAATCATCTGTTCACTGCAAACAAATTACGTTTGACCAACCGGTATTAACTAATGCTCAATTAGATGCTCTCAGACATATGAGTCATTCTGATTTTCGCGTAACTCAAATAAATGCGGTATTTCCTGCAAATGGAACTTCAGGTGATTTAGAAAAAGCATTACAAAAAATGTGTGCCGATGCCGATAAAGCTATTTTAGATTACACATCGAATATTTTATTGATTTCTGATAGAAATACCGATGCAAACACAGCACCTATACCAACACTACTCGCTACCGGAGCTCTTCACAATCACTTAATTAAAAACGGATTACGTGTACGTGTAGGACTTATAGTAGAAGCAGGCGATGCATGGGAAACACATCATTTTGCAACTCTTATTGGTTACGGAGCAAATGCCGTTAATCCATATATGGCATTTGAAACTATAACTACTTTAGCCGATGAACGATACATAGCAAAAGATGTAAACGTAGAATCGGCGAATAAAACATATACCTATGCTATTGGAGCAGGATTACTCAAAATTTTCTCAAAAATGGGTATCTCAACTCTTCAATCGTACAAAGGAGCACAAATTTTCGAATGTTACGGTATTGGTAAACAAGTAATTGAAACTTGTTTCAACGGAACTGTATCAAAAATTGGAGGACTCGATTTCGACGATATTGCTCGCGAGGTTCTTGTTCGTCATCAAGCAGCTTATCCTCAATTACCTATTGTAAACCAACGGTTAGAAGAAGGTGGTATTCACCAATGGAAACATCGTGGCGAAAAACATTTATTCAATCCCGAAACTATAGCATTACTTCAACATGCAGTGCGAACAGGAAATAAAGAAATTTATAAACAATATGCAAAAAAAGTAAACGATCAGGCCGAGCAACAATTTACACTACGTGGTTTATTAGAATTCAAAGGAAATCGTAAAGCAATTTCGATAGACGAAGTAGAACCTGCAAGTGCTATTTTCCCACGATTTGCAACAGGAGCAATGTCGTTTGGATCTATTTCGCACGAAGCTCACACAACTTTGGCTATTGCTATGAACCGCATAGGTGGACGCTCAAATTCAGGCGAAGGCGGCGAAGATGAAATACGATTTGTACAAAAAGAAAATGGCGACTGGGAACGTTCGGCTATTAAACAAGTAGCATCGGGACGTTTTGGAGTTACCAGCAACTATTTAGCAAATTGTAACGAAATACAAATCAAAATGGCTCAAGGAGCAAAACCCGGTGAGGGTGGACAACTTCCGGGACATAAAGTTGACGACTGGATTGGACGAGTTCGTCACTCAACTCCGGGTGTTGGATTAATTTCTCCTCCCCCACATCACGATATTTATTCTATTGAGGATTTAGCTCAATTGATTTTCGACTTAAAAAATGCAAATCCTACAGCTCAAATTAGTGTAAAATTAGTTTCAAAAGCTGGTGTTGGCACAATTGCAGCAGGGGTTTGTAAAGCTTTTGCCGATAAAGTATTAATTTCGGGACACGATGGTGGAACCGGAGCTTCACCTATCAGTTCTATTCACCACACAGGTTCACCCTGGGAATTGGGATTGGCAGAAACTCACCAAACATTAGTTTTAAACAAATTACGCGATAGAATTATTGTACAAGCCGATGGTCAAATGAAAACAGGTAGAGACCTTGCTATTGCTGCCCTTTTAGGTGCCGAAGAATGGGGTGTGGCTACTGCTGCTTTGGTTGCCGAAGGTTGTATTATGATGCGTAAATGTCATTTAAATACGTGCCCGGTAGGTGTTGCAACACAAAACAAAGACTTACGTAAAGTGTTTAAAGGTAAACCTGAACACGTAATAAATCTTATAACATTTATGGTTGAGGAATTACGTGAAATAATGGCTCAAAATGGGTTTAAAACCGTAAACGAAATGATTGGACAAAGCGACACATTACGTCAACGAGAAGATGTATCGTTTTGGAAAGTTCAAAAACTCGATTTAAGTCCTATTATATACAAAGTTCCTGCAGAACCAGGAGTTGGATTATATAAGTCTATTGCTCAAAAACATAAAATTGCAGATGTTTTAGATCGCACATTAATAGAAAAAGCAAAACCTGCATTAGAGAAAAAACAAAAAGTTTCCGCAGAATTTCCTATTATAAATACTGACCGAGCTGTGGGAACTATGTTATCGCATGAAATTTCCAAATTATATGGTGGCGAGGGATTACCTGAAGATACCATAACATATAAATTTAGAGGTTCGGCAGGACAAAGTTTTGGAGCATTCAGTCAAAAAGGTATTCGATTCGAACTCGAAGGTGAAGCTAATGACTATTTTGGCAAAGGCTTAAGTGGTGCTAAATTAATAGTTGTTCCCGACAGAGATGCGAAGCTTGTTTCTGAAGAAAACGTAATTGTAGGTAACGTTTCATTTTATGGTGCAACAGATGGCGAAGCATATATTAAAGGTATGGCAGGCGAACGATTTTGTATCAGAAACTCGGGAGTAAAAGCTGTAATCGAAGGAATTGGCAGTCACGGATGTGAATATATGACTGGTGGAATCGTGGTAGTGTTAGGTAAATTCGGACGTAATTTTGCAGCCGGCATGAGTGGTGGTATAGCTTATATTTACGACCCAGAAGGTATACTTCCGCAGACCTGCAACAAAGAATTGGTTGATTTAGAAGATGTAGCTTTTGAAGACATTCCGGAATTACGTCAACTTATTGAAAATCATAAAAATTACACGGGAAGTTCATTAGCTACAAACATTTTAAACAATTGGGACGATTCAATTGACAAATTTGTAAAAGTATTCCCACGCGACTATAAACGAGTGCTTGAAGAACGTAAATTAAAAAAAGCAGCATCGGTATAAAAATTACTATTATTGAAGAACAATTAAAAAATTACAGCTATGGGAAAACCAACAGGCTTTTTAGAATACGATAGAGAATTACCTCAATATAAATCTCCTGCAGAACGTATAAAAGACTACGCAGAGTTTTATTTGGAATTTAGTAGCAAAAAAACAGAAACACAAGCTGCTAGATGTATGGAATGTGGTGTGCCTTTTTGTCACAATGGCTGCCCACTTGGAAATATTATACCAGACTTTAACGATGCTGTGTATCACCAAAATTGGAAACAAGCATACGAAATTTTAAGTTCTACCAATAACTTTCCGGAATTTACCGGACGTATTTGTCCGGCTCCATGCGAAGCTTCCTGCGTATTGGGTATAAACAAACCTCCGGTAGCTATTGAACATATCGAAAAAACAATAATTGAAAAAGCATACCAAAACGGATGGGTAGTTGCTTGTCCACCGCAAGTTCGTACCGGCAAAAAAGTAGCAGTAGTAGGTTCAGGTCCTGCAGGTTTGGCTACGGCAGCACAACTCAACAAAGCAGGTCATACAGTAACTGTATATGAACGTGATGATAAAATTGGTGGCTTGCTTCGGTATGGTATACCCGATTTTAAATTAGACAAATCGGTAATTGACCGAAAAATCCAAATTCTCGAAGAAGAAGGTATAAAATTCCAAGTGAATGTAAACGTTGGCGTAGATGTAACTGTAGACTATTTATTACAGGAATACGATGCAGTAGCACTTTGCGGCGGGTCTACTATTCCTCGCGATTTACCGGCACCGGGACGAGAAAATAAGGGAATTTACTTTGCAATGGAATTTCTTAAAGACAATAGTAAACGGGTACAAGGAAGCAAAATTTTACGCAATGAACCAATAAACGTAAAAGGAGCAAATGTTCTTGTAATTGGTGGTGGCGATACAGGTAGCGACTGTGTAGGAACATCAAACCGTCATGGAGCTAAATCTATTACTCAGATAGAATTATTACCAAAACCAAAAACAGAACGAGGAACGGAAGACCCATGGCCACTTTGGCCACAAATTTTACGCACCTCATCTTCACATGAAGAAGGCTGTCAACGATTGTGGTCGGTAAGCACAAAAGAATTTATTGGTGACGGTAAAGGTAATTTAAAAGCAGTAAAAATTGTTGATTTAGAATGGGAAACACCAAAACCTGGACAACGCCCTAATTTTAAAGAGGTTCCCGGAAGCGAACGAGAAATTCCATGTGAATTTGTTTTCCTTGCGATGGGTTTTGTAAATCCTCAACACGAAGGCTTATTAGACACACTCTCTGTTGCTTATGATGAACGAGGCAATGTAAAAGCTAACTATGGGGATTATGCTACAAGCATTCCAAAAGTTTTTTCTGCCGGCGATATGCGTCGCGGACAATCGCTCGTGGTATGGGCAATACACGAAGGTAGAGAATGTGCCGTAGCAATCGACACTTTTTTGATGGGCTATTCGAACCTTGAATCAAAAGAGAAATCTAGATATTCATTAAAATAAAAATCAAGCTATATATACGAAAGGCTGTCTCAAAAGGACAGCCTTTTGTATTTGTACACATTGAAACAGCATGGATAAACATACTTGTTCCGAACCTAACAGCGTTATTTAACACAAAACAATTGATTTATATACGAATTGGGGAGGGAGAAAAATGTCGCTCCAACGGAGCTTAATGTACTAAACATGTCACATGCTACAATACTATCACTCCTACGGAGCTTTCTATGCATGTAAACATCAATAGATAGATTAAATTAGGGTTAAACACAAAGACTTTCAGACATTGAGACATTCCGACATTATAACAATGAACCTTCAGATATCAACTATAAAAACACGTAATCATTATTTTTTTACTTTTTTTTATTTTTTTTATCATAACATTTGGCTTGTATAAAAAAAATAGTACTTTTGCACCGTCTTAAAAAAACAACAAAGACCGATTCAGTAGCTCAGTCGGTAGAGCACATCACTTTTAATGATGGGGTCCTGGGTTCGAATCCCAGCTGAATCACAAAAAACCTGAAATGAATTTTTCAGGTTTTTTTTTATATGTATACCACAATCTATAAAAATTCGTTACTTTGTAATCCCAAAACAATCGAAGTTTTTGGAATACGAATTTATAATGATATAATGAAATATAGTATCTACTTTTTTATACTATTTGTTTGTTCAACAGCTCATGCTCAGTTGGGGGGTACATCAGTATATGAATTTGTAAAAATACCTTATTCTGCTCGCGAAAATGCCTTAGGGGGTGAATGCATTTCATTGAACGATGGTGATGTTTCATTAGCTTTAAAAAATCCGTCATTACTCGACACATCATATTCGTATGCATTTAGCGGCACATGGGGTGGATTTCATATAGCTCAAACAAATATTGGAGCAGGCAGTTTTGCCTGTGCATATACAGTAAATCCAAAAGTTACCGCACTTGCCGGTATTCAATTTATAAATTACGGACGATTTTTCGGATACGACGAAGACGGCAATTATACCGGAACATTTTTCGGATCCGACTACCAAATTATTTTAGGCGGGTCGTATCAATTGCATAAACATCTGTACGGAGGCGTTTCGATAAAACCAATCTTATCGTATTTAGAATCATACAGTTCTTACGGATTGTTAGGCGATATAGCACTCCACTATAAACGCCCCGAGGAATTTCTATCAATCAGCCTTATAGCACGTAATATTGGTACCCAAATTACAAGCTATACATCGCAACAAAAAGAATCTGTCCCCTACAGTATAGATTTAGGTATTACAAAACGATTACAACATGCTCCCTTACGGTTTACAATTTCATATTTAGATATTCAACAGTTCAATTTAGATTACGATAATATTTTAAAACAAAAAACCAACTTAATAAACCAAGAACAAACATCTGATGATAAACTATTTACAACTATCAGAGTTAACACCATGAAACATCTACAATTTTCGGCCGAACTTTTACTCTTTAAACATATTGATTTTTTGCTCGGATATAATTATAGAAATTCAGAAGAAATGTCGTTTGGAGCATCGAAAAAAGGTACAGGAATAAGTGCCGGAGCTCGCATAAAAACGCCATTCGCTCACATAAGTTACGGTTGGTCGAAACAACATGTTGCTGGAGGTTTACATTTCATTTCTCTCACTACAAATATTCAAACCATAGTTTCTAAATTCACACCATTATGATTATAGCAATAGATGGATACTCATCGTGCGGCAAAAGCACAATTGCCAAAGGAATTGCCAAAGAATTAGGATATACATATATAGATACCGGTGCCATGTATCGTGCAGTTACTTTATTTTGTTTACAAAACAATAGTATTCAACAAAATGAAATTAACGAATTTTTACTAAAAAAATATATTGACACTTTACATATAAGCTTTGTTTACGATGCACAAACGCAAACACAACAAACCTATTTAAACGGAGTAAATGTAGAACATGAAATCCGAAGATTAGAAGTCGCAAATTGGGTAAGTCCGGTAAGTAAAATTGGATTTGTACGTCAAAAACTTGTTGCTATGCAGCGAGAACTTGCAGCTCATGGCAATATAGTTATGGATGGCAGAGATATTGGCACTGTTGTATTTCCTCATGCTGATTATAAATTTTTTATAACAGCTTCGGCTCAGATAAGAGCACAACGCAGATACGACGAATTATTGGCAAAAGGCGAACAAGTAAATTTTGAGGAAGTTCTACACAATATTGAACAACGCGATTTGATAGATACCACTCGAACCGAAAGCCCACTAACTCAAGCTGAAGATGCTATTGTATTTGACACAAGTAATGTAACCCGTGAACAACAATTGGAATGGATACTGGAAAAAATTCGCAAATAATTCAAATAGATAATAAATCGGGATTTTGTTTTGGGGTAATTAACGCTATAAAACGAGCCGAACAAGCACTTGCCGAAAACGAGACATTATACTGTTTAGGTGACATCGTACACAATGGTGCCGAAGTAGCCCGATTAGAACATATGGGATTAATAACTATAACCCGCGAAGAATTTGCTAAATTAAAAAATTGCACTGTATTGCTCCGTGCTCATGGTGAACCACCCGAAACTTACGAAATTGCAAAACAAAATAATATTACAATTATTGATGCAACATGCCCTGTAGTATTACAATTGCAACGAAAAATTAAAAAAGGATACGAACAACAAAAACAACAAAATGGTCAAGTACTATTATTCGGCAAACAAGGGCATGCTGAAATTGTTGGATTACAAGGGCAAACTCAAAATAATGCAATCGTAATTTCTAATATAGACGATTTACAAAAAGTTGATTTTACAAGACCTATCGAGTTGTTTTCACAAACGACTAAAAGTTTAAATGAATTTAGCGAATTACAGAAAACGATTCAAGACAAAATTCAAAATTCAAATATTCCTGCTCCTCATTTTATTGCTCATGATACTGTTTGCCGACAAGTTGCAAACAGGGAAACAGAATTAAAAAAATTTGCATTACAATATGAACTCATTTTATTCGTAAGCGGTAAAAAAAGTTCAAACGGCAAAGTGCTTTTTGATATTTGCAAACAAGTAAATCCTCAAACATATTTTGTTGCTAATATCGAAGACATTAAAGATGTACCTTTTAAAACAGCTAAATCTATAGGTATATGCGGAGCTACATCAACACCTATATGGCTTATGGAAGATATTGCAAGTCATATCAAAAAAATGAGCATTCAATAAGCTTCTCTATCTAATATCTCGAATAAAACGATGACAATCTACTCGTTACCTGATCATAAATAGGTTTTGTAAATTCCACAAACAAATCTTGCGGTGCAGGTGGCTGTACTTCTCGTTGTTTTGTCATATTTAACTGTTGTTGCGTTAGTGCTCTATCATCGCCGTTGAAACTTGCCCATTCGCTTATCCATATAAATTCTCCAGGCATTTTGTCTTGCATCAATATTTTTTTGGTAGCAAATTCTATCACTCGTACATCAACCAAACCTTTTGATATTACTTCTTTACGAAATGAGGTATACTCGGCTGTAAC
The DNA here is from genome assembly GCA_002069975.1 of Bacteroidetes bacterium ADurb.Bin217. Taxonomy (GTDB): domain Bacteria; phylum Bacteroidota; class Bacteroidia; order Bacteroidales; family UBA1715; genus MWCJ01. The sequence continues at coordinate 13,486 of MWCJ01000002.1, forward strand.
TCGATTTTTAACCGGAACTTTTGTACCATCGGGTTTAGTATATTCACCAACTTTCACACTATCTTTGCTGGTAACGGTAATCGTTTTTTGAGTCAATTTAGAATTTCCAACTATAAAATCATCAAATTGAATCCGAATCACATGATCTGGAACTAATTTCAGTTTTTCTGCTTGTCGCGGCAAATACAATTCAATAAATTGACGCGATTTAAACATATCGTTGATATATGCTTCAATATTGTTTTGAAAAAATTCGGCACTTATTTGTAATCGACCTGCTCCTACGGGAATTTGTTCGAGTACTACTTTGAGAGTCGCCAATTCTTTTGCTTGAGGTATCAGTGTTTCTATATCTTTGTACCCGGCAACATAATTGCCTGCTTTCACAAATAAATAATATGCTTCGCGGGCTGTTTCACGTGTTTTTTTGTCGAATTCTCGTTTACCCGCCGCATAACATTCTTCAGCAGCATTTTTCTTTGCTGTATTCAACTCCGACTCGTAGCGAAACGGCGAGGGAACTATTTTTTTTGCTGCCGGGCAACGCGAAATTTCATTTGCCAGATTGTTTACCGTTTCCATATACTGTACGGTATATCCCCACTTAAATTGGTCATTACTTTTGAGCGACAATTCTATTTGCTCTTTATAATAACTTACAGCCAAAGGATACGCCTGACGAAGAGTAGATGCTGCTTTTTTGTTTGTAGGACTTTTACGAAGTTTTTGTACCGACTTCAAAACTGCTTCGGCATAATTACCTTTTTCTAAAGCTTTTTTGCCCGAACACTGAACAAACAATACTGATGTAGAAAACAAAAGAATTGCTATAACCGACGATGTAAATGCTTTCATAGTAGTTAAAAATTACTGAGTAAAAATAAATGATTTTGAGAATAGTACCTCACCATTTCGCTTTTCAAACATAATGCCATTACCCCGGCATTTCTGCATACATCAATTTTTTGCCGGTTACCGCAAGCGATATTGCCAAAGCAAGTGTAACAATGCTAGATACTAAAATACCAATTTTACTTGCAAACGTATACTCATACACCACAGCAATCACTGCTACGACTATAGAACTCAATATCATAGCCGATCCTATTATAATTTTACGTCGTAAAGCAATCGTGCTTAGTTTTTTGAAACGCAATTTACCGTCTATTACCCCACTTACAAATGCCCCCACTACAGAAAACGGTAACAATACCGACAAAAACAATACAAACGCAGCTATTTCTTGGGATTTAAAATCAGGTAAAACAATATTTAATAAGGCAAATTGCATAATAAACACTGCTATTGTTTGAGGAAAGTGAACAGCTATGGGATGTAAATCTAAATCAAGGAATTTTCTACGTTTTTCCGACATACGGTCTTTATATGGTTCAAAAACTTTACTCGACACACCGCAGGCAGGACATTCATCACCCAATTTATCTTTCTCCATGATATAGCCACATGGCTTGCATCTTACTAATTCTTTCATATACATTAAATTTGGTTACAAATATAAAAAGAATTTCGTAGAGGACTTACATTTTGATTATATAAAAAATATTGCTGTAAGAAGTAACGCACTTATTGAAACTACTATAACTAAAAATTTGGTAAACATATCTGTAATTTTTAAAGGTTTAATTGTATAGACTTCCAACAAGGCTTTTCATTACAGTTTTTTGAGGAGAATTACATTTTTTATTAGATATGATTAATACATTGTATATTTTTGCCTAAAGTTTTAAATATAATTAAAACTCTAAAAAAATTATGGAAGTATTTTTTATTTCAATTGCTTTGATATTCCTTGCCATTTATGGCTTAGGCGTGCTCAAAGATTTTATTGAAATGATTTGGAAACTGCGAAGCAAACAAGAATCGTTTAAGGAACAGATTCAAAACAAACGAGTTTCAAAACTAACAGTAATTCAAGAAGTTGAAGAGATACTTCATACGTCTAGCAATTACTATATACAATTGGACAGCGAACAAAAAAAGAAATTTATACAACGCACCATGTATTTTATGCAACACACCCAATACAATGTATACGAGGGAGTTGTACTAACAAATGTACTGCGAGTTCTTATTGCTGCCTGTGCAGTCCAAATTACATTTGGATTGAATGTTTGCTTGTCGCTCAAAATAAAAAAAATTCGATTGTATCCCGACCTCATGTATATTCGTTCACGCAATACATATGTCAAAGGTTTTTTTCATCCACATGGCGTGGTGCATGTGTCGGTAAAACATTTTATTGAAGGACACAACAATCAATCCGATGGAATTCATCTTGGATTGCACGAAATGGCTCATGCTATGGAACAAATTATCCTTAGCAATAATTCTTTTTCGTTTTTATTCAAAGATTTAGTAAGCAAATGGATACATGCAACAGAAGAAACCACTGATTATTCTATTGACAAAGAAGAACATGCATTTATACGAAAATATGGCATAACCAATACACATGAATTCTTTGCGGTATGTATCGAAAATTTCTTTGAACGGCCTCGCGAATTTGCATCAAAACTGCCAATGATTTACAAGCATATGTGTATTATATTGAATCAAAATCCTATTGAACCTCTGCCCCACACATGGGTACCGATTACACACAACAATTACACAAAACCAAAATTTACCGAAACCATGCATATGAAACAATTGGCATTGATAACAATATTTTCGGCAATTCTTATAAGCTATCTTTTATATGAAAGTTTTGAATCGGGGTCGGCAATGCCAATAATATTCTTTGTTTCAACATATAATATTGCAAAAATTATAGAATTTTTCACCGCACGCCGTATGGAATTTTATGACAATTATATTCTTTTCCGAAGTATGCTGTGGGGCACTAAAGATATTATACCTACCAAACACTTGTTGTATATATCGGCACATCAAACATTGGCAAGCGATGTACGTAAAAAACTTTCGTTTGTATATCACAAACAAGGATTACAAGAAACGCACGACATATTTATACCCGACAAAACTTTTTTGGAACAAGTAAAAGCATACGCCAAAAGCAATAATTTTGTGTTTATTGACAAAACAGAGGGGTAAAAAAATTAAAATCCCCCTACACATCATTTTTTTACAAAAAAAAATTGCATACCCATAACTATTTATATACTTTTGGCTCTCATTTTTTAGTACTAATTTTTAAATAAAACAAACAAAGCGTATGGCTCAATTGACTCCTCAAGATTATATGGCACGCGAAGACAAGTATGGTGCGCATAATTATCATCCGCTTCCGGTAGTGTTGGAAAAAGGCGAAGGTGTATATATGTGGGATGTAGAAGGAAATAAATACTACGATTTTCTTTCGGCATATTCTGCAGTTAACCAAGGACACTGTCATCCTAAGATTATTAATGCACTCATAGAGCAATCAAAAAAACTCACTCTTACATCACGCGCATTCTACAACAATGTATTGGGCGAATTTGAAGAGTATGTAACAAAATATTTCGGATACGACAAGGTATTGCCTATGAATACCGGTGCCGAAGCCGATGAAACTGCATTGAAACTTGCTCGCCGTTGGGGAGTTAAGAAAAAAGGTATTGCAAACGAAGAAGTTAAAATTATTTGCTGCGAAGGAAATTTCCATGGACGTACAATTACTATTGTTTCTATGTCTAACGATCCCGATTCGTTTGCAAACTACGGTCCGCTTACTCCGGGATTTATTCGTATACCATACAACGATACCAGAGCATTGGAAGAAGTGCTTGAACAACACGGAAAAACTGTTGCAGGATTCCTTGTAGAACCTATTCAAGGTGAAGCTGGTGTGTATGTACCCGATAGTGGATTTTTGAAAAAATCATACGAATTGTGTAAAAAACATAATGTATTATTCATTGCCGACGAAGTACAAACTGGATTGGCACGTACCGGTAAAATGTTGGCATGCGACCACGAAGGTGTTCGTCCCGATATTTTGATTTTAGGAAAAGCATTGAGCGGCGGTGTTTTACCCGTATCATGTGCCCTTGCCGACGACGAAGTGATGCTTTGCATTAAACCCGGAGAACACGGTTCTACCTATGGCGGAAACCCTGTGGCTGGTAAAGTTGCTATTGCTGCGTTAGAAGTGTTGAAAGAGGAAAATTTATGTGAAAATTCAGAAACGTTAGGTGCATTGTTCCGCGAAGAATTAAACAAAATAAACCACCCAATGAAAAAATTGGTACGTGGTAAAGGATTGTTGAATGCGGTAGTAATAGAACCTCATAATGGCAAAACAGCGTGGGATTTTTGCTTAGCACTCAAAGAAAACGGATTGCTTGCAAAACCTACACACGAACATATCGTGCGTTTTGCACCACCACTTATCATAAACGAAGCTCAAATTCGTGAATGTGTCGCAATTATTGAAAAAACATTTAATCAGTTTTAAAATAAAACAGAACGGGAGCATTTGTAATTGCTCCCGTTTTTAATTTTAAAAGCAATAAAAACAGATTTTAATACTAGAAATTTCAAAATTACAATCTATAAATTTGGCACTACAAGACTAATAATTATAGTATTAAACTAGTATTGAAATTAAAAATAACAAAAACAATAAAAAAAAGTGTTAAATAGTTTGTTTGTTAGTATAAAAATCCATTATTTTGCACCTCGATTTTTAAGAACGTTACAAAAATAAATAACAGAAATGTCAAGAGTTTGTCAAATAACAGGAAAAAAAGCGATGACAGGTAACAATGTATCGCATTCCAACACAAAAACCAAACGAGTTTTTGATGTAAATTTGTTCGATAAAAAATACTATTTAGCAGAAGAAGACAGATGGGTTTCCATTAAAGTATCTGCAAACGGTATTAGAACTATAAATAAAAAAGGCTTATTAAATGCGTTAAAAGACGCTAAAGCAAAAGGTTATATTAAATCTTTCTAAACAAATAAACAATGGCAAAAAAAGGTAACAGAGTACAAGTTATTCTTGAGTGTACAGAGCACAAAGAAAGCGGAATGGCCGGAACATCACGATATATTACTACAAAAAACCGCAAAAATGTACCGGACAGAATGGAGATGAAAAAATACAATCCCATTTTAAGAAAAATGACTATTCACAGAGAAATTAAATAATTAAAGACTATGGCAAAGAAAGTAGTTGCATCGTTACAAAAAGGAGCCGGTAAAGAATTTACTAAAGTAGTTCGTTGTATTAAATCAGAAACAACCGGAGCGTATACATTTAAAGAAGAAATGGTACCTAATGCAATGGTACAATCTGTATTGAGCAAATAGTAGTTTCTCATAAACTCACATATACCCTTATCAATACTCATTGATAAGGGTATTTTTTTATCGTTCGTTTATATACTTCAACACACAATAAACAGTACATACCTTAGCACCTCTCCCTAACCTACCACATACTTCAATTAACAATTAATAATTAATAATTAATAATTATTTCTATATTTGCACAAATGTTTACAATCAATTAAATAATAAACTACGTGGGACTATTTGATTTTTTTAGAGGTGAAAAAAAAGAAGTACTTGACAAAGGTTTAGAAAAAACCAAAGATTCAGTATTTAAAAAAATAACACGAACTATTGCCGGGAAATCAAAAGTAGACGACGAAGTACTTGACGATTTAGAAGAAATACTTATTACTTCAGATGTTGGTGTAGATACCACCATTCGAATTATTGAACGAATTGAAGCACGTGTTTCTCGTGATAAATTTTTGGGAACAAATGAACTCAATACCATCCTCAAAGAAGAAATAACAGCCTTACTTACCGAAAACGAAAATGATATTTCTGATTCATTTCTTAAACACATGCCAAAACCATATGTGATTATGGTGGTAGGTGTAAATGGCGTGGGCAAAACTACAACCATAGGTAAGTTAGCACATAAATTTAAACAAGCTGGGAAAACCGTATATTTAGGAGCCGCAGATACATTTAGAGCAGCTGCCGTAGACCAACTTACTATTTGGGCAGAACGAGTGCAAGTACCTATAGTTAAACAACAAATGGGTTCAGACCCGGCTTCGGTTGCATTCGACGCTCTTAGCTCTGCGGTTTCGAACAATGCCGATGTGTTAATAATAGATACAGCAGGTAGACTTCATAACAAAATAAATTTAATGAACGAACTCTCTAAAATTAAGCGTGTAATGCAAAAAATAGTACCCGATGCTCCACACGAAATTTTATTAGTTCTCGATGGTTCTACCGGACAAAATGCGTTTGAACAGGCAAAACAATTTACGAAAGCTACCGATGTAAACGCACTCGCTATTACAAAATTAGATGGAACCGCCAAAGGTGGTGTAGTAATAGGTATATCAGACCAATTTAAAATTCCCGTAAAATATATTGGCGTAGGCGAAGGTATGAATGATTTACAATTTTTTAGAAAAAAAGAATTCGTAGAATCTTTATTTGGAGAATAAAACCTTTGATATACATCTAAACAATTACAAGCAAAAGAGCAATAAATTTCTATAAACTTCACTATTTACAAAATATAGCTCTTGAAAGTCTGCAAAAAAAAACAGCCTTCATACGTTTCTTAAGTTTTCATCGTTTATAACTTGTCAATAAGGTATTTATAGAAAATTTTTTTAACGCATAAAAAAGAACTACTTTGCATAAAATTTTTATAAAAAAACACATTTATGAATCTATCATCATTATTATTTGGTTTAGTGCAGGTTACCGTTGAGGGTACCGGTGTCAATTCTGGTGCAGGTAATGTTATAATTAATGCCACTACAGACGATTTAAGTTTCTGGAATATGACGTTAAAAGGAGGTTGGATTATGATTCCTATCTTTCTTTTATCAATACTTGCAGTCTATATAATGGTAGAACGATATTTTGCTATTCAAAAAGCCGAAAAAGAAGACGATAATTTTATGAAAGAAATAAAAACATATATCCAACAAGGCAAAATTGAAGAAGCACGTATTCGTTGCAAAAACAACACATCGCCGGTTGCATTAATGATAGACAAAGGTATATCGCGTATAGGAAAACCACTTGCAGATGTTCGCGAAGCAATAGAAAATGTAGGAAAACTCGAAGTTTTTAAATTAGAAAAACGTCTCCCCCTACTTGCAACAGTATCTGGAGCTGCTCCTATGATTGGATTTCTTGGAACAGTATTGGGTATGATACGAGCATTTTACGACATGGCAAATGCCGGAGGTAATTTTAGTATTTCAATGCTTTCTAATGGTATTTACACTGCAATGGTAACAACCGTAGCAGGTCTTATTGTTGGTGTTGTTGCATATTTAGGATACAATTTATTGGTAGCAAAAGTAAATAAAGTTGTAAATAAACTTGAATTACGAGCAACTGAATTTATGGATTTACTAAACGAACCAATTGAATAACTATGGCTATAGGATCACGAAATAAAGTAAGCACTGAATTTAACATGTCGTCTATGACAGACATTGTGTTTTTGTTACTTATATTTTTTATGGTAACGTCTACACAAATATCTCCAAACGGACTCCAAGTTACTTTGCCTAAAAGTGCTAATCAGGTTACACCAAACCAACGCACGTCGGTTTCTATAACACCCGATTTGCAATTTGCAATAGAAAAACAAATTATTCCGTTTGAACAATTAGAAGATGCTTTAAAAACCAAGTTACAAGGCGAAGCTGAACCTACTATATTATTACGAGTTGACAAAGATGTACCTACCGGCGAAACGGTAAAAGTAATGGATATAGCGAACCGTAATAAATGGAAATTTGTATTGGCAACAAAACCATAAAATACCATGAACAATAATAAACATAATATATACGGAATCATTGGAACGGTGTTGTTTCATGCTATTCTTATTATTATACTTGTATTGTTCGCATTTAAAGCTCCGGTAGTTGAATTTCCGGAACCTCACGGTATAGCCATTACGTTTGGCGAAGAAGTTCAAGGCGATGGTGATGTGCAACCAGATGAAACAGCAGAACAGACACAAGAAGAACAAACTCCGCAAGAATCGAGCAATACAGCTGCAAATGACGATGTAATTACCGATAATAATTCCGATGCTACTCCAGTCAGAAAAAATCCTACTACTGCAACTACACAAAAAGAATTAACTCCCGAAGAAAAAGAACAACTTGAAAAAGAAAAAGCAGAAGAAGAATTTCGTAAACGACAACAACAATTAGCTGGCAATAATTTCTCCAACAATCCGGGAAATACTGAAAACGGTGCCGAAAATGGAAATCCTGGTGATAAAAACGGAAATCCAGCATCTAAAAATACGAAAGGAACACCAGGTAATCCATTGGGCAATAAAGACGCTACACATTTAGAAAAACCACTAAACACTACCAATTGCAACAAACCTATTGAATTAACTGTTAAAATAAATTCTCAAGGAAGCGTAATTGCAATTACCGATGTAGAAACTGCACTAAGCGAACAATCATGCATTGAGGCAGCTAAATCTGCAGCTAAATTAAATAGATTTGCTTCAGATCCTTCACGTGAAGTTCGTTATGCTAAAATTACCTATGATTATACCACTTCTAAAAGATAAATAATAATTGATTACAAATAATTTATAAATTAGTATAATCGGTACAAGTATTTATTTTATTTTTACCGCATTATTTTGTTACCCTATTATATATGGAATTTACAGTATTAGAAATTGCAAATTTTTTACAAGGTACCGTTGAAGGTAATGCACAGGCAAAAATTTCAAAATTGTCTAAAATTGAAGAAGGAGAACCGGGTTCAGTGTCATTTTTGGCAAATCCAAAATACACTCCATTTATATACACATCACAAGCTACTGCTGTAATATGTAATAAAACTTTTGTTGCAGAACATGAAATTTCAGCTACACTTATTCGTGTTGACGATGCATATTCTTCGTTTGCAAAGCTGTTAGACCTATACACAAAACAACAACAAACAAAAAAACCTAAAATTTCGCGAAAAGCAAATATTAGTCGAAAAGCTAAAATTGGCAAACAAGTATCTGTTGGAGATTTTGTATCAATTGCCGAAGGGGTATGTGTAGGAAACAATACAACAATTCACTCCAATGTAACTATATATCCCGGTGTTCAAATAGGAGAAAATTGCTTGATTTATGCGGGTGTACGAATTTTAGACAATTGCATAATAGGAAACAATTGCATATTGCAACCCGGAGCAATTATAGGTTCCGATGGATTTGGTTTTGCCCCTATACAAGATGGTAAATATTATAAAATTCCTCAAACAGGAAATGTAATTCTTGAAGATGATGTTGAAATAGGTGCAAACGCAACTATTGATAGAGCTACTATGGGCTCAACTATTATTCGTCAAGGAACAAAAATTGATAATTTAATTCAAATAGGACATAATTGCGAAATTGGGTCGAACACCGTAATTGCTGGTCAAACAGGCATTTCTGGGTCTACCAAAGTGGGCAATAATTGTATGATAGGCGGACAAACTGGTGTGGCAGGTCACTTAAAAATCGGTAACAATGTGAAAATTGCTGCAAAATCGGGTATTATGATAGATATTCCCGATGGTGATTTCCAAATGGGTGGACCAAGTTTTAACGCACGTGAATACAAAAAATCGTATATTCATTTTATGAACCTCGACAAATTGGCTAAACGTATAAATCAATTAGAAAAAGCGCTGAAAGACATACGTAAATAACTATATGTTATTGGGTACATGCTATTGGTTTACATAATCTATCTTCGACGCTAGCAACTCTTCCGCATTTTTTACATATATACTCAAAATTCACAATCACAGATTGCATTTTTTCAAACGAATCGGGTAATTCTTTTGCTAATTTACACATAGTTTTCGCCATAGTTTTTTGTTGTATGACGAATAAGGGTAGGCAAAAATTACAACAACTATTTGCCAATACAGAAATTTTGGAATATATACCCTAACATTTCCTCGGTATTTATAGCTCCGGTGATTTCACCAATATAGTGTAGAACTTGGCGAAGTTCTAAACTCAACAAATCGTGCGATAAATTTGAATCAATACCTTGCAAAACAAGTTCTATAGCATCGTGGGCACGCTGCAAAGCCTCGTAATGCCTCACATTTGTAAGTATAATATCATCTTGAGTAATATCGCCATAATGCACTTCGTGCAATAATGCTTGAATAAGAGTATCTATATTGCGTTTGTGCTTTGCCGAAATACATATAAAATCATCATGTTCGGACAATTCATCAAAATTCTGTTTATTAAACCGTGATTGTAACTGTTCTTTGGTAATTAAATCAATTTTATTAACAACTATATAGAGTTTTGCATTATTGGTAATCCTGCGTTTTATACTTGCAATGTTTTTTTTGATATAATTCATTGGCGAAGTTACATCTACTAAAAACAAAACAATTGAAGCAGCATCTATTTTAGAAAAGGTTCTATCAATCCCCAATTGTTCAATATGGTTTGTTGTATCGCGTATACCGGCTGTATCCATAAAACGAAACGTTTTACCGCCTATAACCAGAGTATCTTCTATAACATCGCGTGTAGTTCCTGGTATATCCGAAACTATAGCTTTTTCTTCGTTTAAAATTGTATTAAGCAGAGTAGATTTACCAACATTAGGCTCTCCTACAATACATACAGGAATACCTGTTTTAATAGCATTACCTATGGAAAAAGAATTGAGTAGTGATGCAATTCTTTGCTCAACACTGCTTGCCAATGTTCGCAATTTTTGTCTATCTGCAAATTCAACTTCTTCTTCGCTAAAATCTAATTCAAGTTCAAGCATCGAAAGAAATTGCAGTAATGCATACCGTAATTCTTGTAATTCACGCGAATATCCACCTTTCATTTGCGAAAGAGCTAATTTGTGCGATGCTGCAGAACTTGATGATATAAGATCGGCAACTGCTTCGGCTTGCGACAAATCGAGTTTTCCATTAAAAAATGCACGTTGTGTAAATTCTCCCGGACGAGCCAATCGAGCACCATGATGTATTAATAATTTTAAAATTTCGTTTTGTATATAAACAGATCCATGGCAACTTATTTCAACAGAATCTTCGCCGGTAAATGAATTTGGACTGTTAAAAATTGAAACTATTACATCATCTATTAATTCATCGTTGTTTTTAATTGCTCCATAATGGAGAGTATAACCGTTTTGCAGCCACTGTTCATTCTTTTTGGCGGGATAAAAAATGTGTTCTAAAATACGTTTCGAATCGCTACCGCTTATACGAATAGTAGCAATAGCTCCCCTTCCCGGTGCTGTAGCTATTGCACATATTGTTTCCGATTCCAAAACCATACTATTATTGTTTTAATTTATTTGACATATTTACAATAGGCGATTTTTCTATTGCCTCGCTATTTAACTGAGGATAAAACGCATTGTATAGGGCAATTAACCCAAACAAAACTATTAATATACCTGCAACTTTATTAATCCAAAATATAATACGTATTTTAAATAATTTTCGAAAATATGAAACTATTGTAGTAAGAGTAAACCACCAAATCATAGCTCCTAAAAATATACCACCAATAAGGGTTCCTGTATGGACTATATTATTTTTAACTACACCTAAACCGGTAAAAACTAAACCAAAAAATAAAATCGTAAGAGGATTTGATAATGTAAGAACAAATACCGACATAAAATCAGTATACGGATTAGCTCGTTGCATTCTATATTTTTTAACTTCTTTAATAGTATCGGTAAAAAACAATCGCAATCCTAAAAACATAAGTATTATAGCTCCACCAAACATTAAATAAAATTGCTGCTCTTCAAAAAAATCAGTTACGAATGTCAATCCAAAACCTGCAATAAATGCAAACGAAGAATCTGCCATAGCGGCTCCTAATCCAGAAACAAGACCCGATCTACGCCCCTGGTGAACAGTTCGTTGCACACACAATACACCTATTGGCCCCATAGGTATGGAAACCAAAATTCCTATAATTAATCCTTCAATAAGTATTGATGACAACATGCTTTTACAGCTCCTTTTTATTTGAAAACAATAATACTACAATTTTTTCAAAAAATTTTTACGAGTTTTTATAAAAATTCATTTCGTCTAAATATTTCCAAGCTGCTTCTGGCATAAAACCACGAATATTTTTCCCTTGTTTAATACTTTGTCGAATAAAACTCGATGAAATTTCCATAAGCGGTGCTTTTATATATTGAACAGATGGGTGATCTGCAAACTCTTCAGGAATATTGGTGTGTGGACGATTATATACTAATAATGTATACGCCTCAAGTATTTCACGATAATTTTTCCAAGTATGAAATGTTTGTAAATTATCGCTTCCCATAATCAACGCAAATGAATGTTGTGGATACTTTTCATGTAAATGAATGAGTGTATGAATAGTATATGAAGGTTGTGGTAAAGAAAATTCAACAGTACTTGCTTTCATTTTAGGAAAAAATTCTATTGCCAATTGCACCATATAATATCGTTGATTATCGGCAAGTAATGTATTTTTTTGTTTTTCGGGGTTTTGCGGTGTTATTACAAACCATAATTCATCAATATTTGCAAATTCGACCATATAATTTGCTATAGCCAAATGTCCAATATGAATGGGATTAAACGAACCAAAAAACAAACCTATTTTCATGCACAAAGTACTTATTCATTTACGAACAAAATGTGCTCTAATTACAATAAAAAAATACAAGCACGAGTTCGATTAGCCGTAAAAATACTATTTTTGAAGAAAAATACAAAATATGGACTTACAAACTATCTGCCTACAAACTATAGAAATTGCAAAAGAAGTAGGAGAATACATACGAACAAGCGGTAAAGTGCTTACACAAAAACAAATAGAAACTAAAGGTGCAAATGATTTTGTTACTGAAATTGATAAAGGTTCTGAAGATCGGTTGGTTAAAAAATTAGCTCCTTTAATTACATCTGCTGGATTTATTACCGAAGAAGAAACCAACACAACACGTGGAGTTGAATACAATTGGATAATAGATCCTATAGATGGCACCACCAATTTTATTCATGGCGTACCTCCTCATGCTATAAGTATAGCTTTAATGCAAAATAAAGGAATAGTTCTCGGAGTTGTTTACGAAATTATGATGGACGAATGTTTCTATTCGTGGCTTGGAGCTCCGGCATATTGCAATGGAAAAGAAATTCATGTTTCACAAACAAACAGCGTTGCTCAATCGCTTATAGGTACGGGGTTTCCATACAACGATTATACATTGATAAATCAATACGGAATAGCAATGAACTACTTTATGCAACATTCACATGGATTACGCCGTTTAGGTTCGGCTGCTACCGATTTGGCATATGTAGCTTGTGGTAGATATGATTCATTTTTTGAATATAGCCTCAAACCATGGGATATAGCAGCGGGTATATTTCTTATACAACAAGCCGGAGGTGCATACTCAAATTTTTCGGGAAGCAACGATGTTTTGTTTTCAGGAGAACTCATTGCAAGCAATGGAAAAACACAACAAGAAATGATTGATATATTACAACCAATATTGAAAAAATAATGAAACCGGTTGCAGTAGTCATATTAAATTGGAATGGTCAAAAATTTTTAGAAAAATTTTTACCAAACGTTGTTTCACATTCTGTAACAGACATTTCCGATGTTTTTATTATAGACAATGCATCTACCGATTCAAGCATACAATATCTCAATGATTTTTTCCCTGAAATTCGGACTATAATGCTCGACAAAAACTATGGTTTTGCCGGAGGTTACAACAAAGGATTAGCTCAAATTCAAGCAGATTATTATGTGCTTTTAAATTCCGATGTAGAAGTTACAAATCAATGGATATTTCCGCTTTATAATCATATGCAATCAAATAAAACTGTTGCAGTATGCATGCCTAAAATTAAATCATTTCATCAAAAAGAATACTTTGAATATGCAGGAGCTGCCGGTGGATTTTTAGATATATATGGATTTCCATTTTGTAAAGGACGATTGTTTGATTCAATAGAAAAAGACGAAGGGCAATATGACTCTTCATACGAGATTTTTTGGAGTTCGGGGGCTGCAATGTTTGTACGAAGTTCTGTATATACCGAATTAGGCGGACTCGACCATGACTTTTTTGCACATATGGAAGAAATTGATTTTTGTTGGAGAGCTAAAAATTACGGATATAGCATTATGTATATTCCTGAATCTGAGGTTTTTCATGTAGGTGGAGGAACACTTCCACAATCAAATCCATTTAAAACATATTTAAATTTTAGAAACAATTTATTTTTACTATACAAAAATCTTCCGAGTAAAAAATTACAATACACAGTGTTTATCAGAAAAATATTTGACGGTATCGCTTGCGTAAAATTTTTATTTTCAGGACAATGGGGCGACTGCAAAGCAGTAATTAAAGCACATATAGATTATTATGCTTCAGTCAAAAATCTTCGAGCTAAACGTAAAAAATTAAATCACACTTTGAGTACGGTTAGTTATGCACAATTGTACAAGCATTCTATAGTTTGGGAGTATTTTATTCGAAAAAAAAATAAAATCACATTATAACGCGGGCAAAACCGTTTCTAATTTCACTCCCCGCGAACCTTTTATAAGAATAGTATAGCCCTGCAAAGCATATGTTTGCAAATATTCAAATACGTCTTGCGAATTTCCAAAATAATGGATATTATCTTGTTGTATTTGCGGCCAATTCCCAACCAAAAATATTTTTTCAATAGCTGATTTTTTTATAAAATCAAGAATGGCAGAATGTTCAGCAATAGAAATATCACCTAATTCATACATTTCTCCCAAAATTACCGCAGTATTTGGTTTTGAAACAGTAACAAATTGCTCCAAAGCTGCACGCATACTAGTAGGGTTAGCATTATACATATCAAGTATTAATGTATTTTTATCCGTTCTTTGTAATTGTGAACGATTATTTGAAGGAGCGTATGATTCTAATGCAACCTTTATATCACACATTGGCACTTCAAAAAAATGTCCGATACAAGCAGCTGCCAACATATTTTTAATATTGTAATTTCCGAATAATTGAGATTGCACATACTCAGAATCCGAACCAATATGTAAGGTAAATGCAGCAAAAAATGCAGAAGCATCAACAATACCATATATAGAAGTTAGAGGACTCAGAGCATATTGTTCTACATGAATTCCTTTGGGAGTGTTACTTGTCAACAATTCATTTTCGGCATCTTGAAAAAGAATACCATTGGTAGAAGCAACTTGTGTATAGAGCTCCAACTTAGTTTGAATTACCATTTCAAAACTACCAAAACCTTCAATATGCCCCTTCCCAATATTTGTAATTATACCGCAATCGGGAATTGACAAAGCACTTAATTGAGCAATCTCATTTGGATGATTTGCACCCATTTCAACAACGGCAATTTCAGTTTCGGGAGTTATAGAAAGTAATGTAAGTGGCACACCAATATGATTATTCAAATTACCTTTCGTATACAATACAGTATATTTTTTTGCCAACACAGCGGCAATTAATTCTTTAGTCGTTGTTTTTCCATTTGTTCCGGTAATACCAACAACTTTTGCCTTACACTGCAATCTATGATACTGTGCCAATTGTTGCATAAATTCCAACACCTGAGGAACATATATACATTTTGATTCATGTAACAATGCAATATCATCAACTACAGCATATGCAGCTCCTTTTGCAATTGCATCTTTAGCAAATGAATTTCCATTGAAATTAGCACCCGTTAAAGCAAAAAAGATACTTTGAGGAACAATAGCACGAGTATCGGTTGTAACAATAGGATGTGATAAAAAAATCTGTGTATAAAACTCTTGAACTGTCATAGCAATACGTATAAATTATGGCAATAAAAATAATAAAAAGTAGGGATAAAAAAAAAGCCCCGAGTGGGGCTTTTTATATGAGTTTAAATGTTTTTTATCTTTGGAATGAAGTTGGACTTCCCACACGTGTCATTGCACAACGGAAACCAATATCATCTGTAGATTTTGTTTCATCAAGGAAACGACGAGAACCTGGAGACAAATAGTATGCACGGTCTTTCCAGCTACCACCTTTATACACACGAGTATGATCATTTACTAAAGTATACCAACCAGCTTCTGTATATAAATCTTCTTTTTTAGTATTTTTTTGTTGATACATTAAATTAGAACCAGCTAATTTTTCAGGATCATCAATTTCTTCTCGATAATCAATACTTGAAGTCTGATCTCCATCTAAATAGTTGATATTATCAGATTTGCGATAATTCATTCTACCATACGCATCATCTTCGGTAACACCTTCTTTAACCATTCTACCTAATGAATCTCTTTCTGCAAATGTACCCTTACCCTCTTCACCAAGTTGGTATTTATCATATACATTACCACGATAAGGTCTAAATTCATCAACATCACCGGAAGTTACAGCACGATATACATCAAGTACCCATTCGTTAACATTACCAGCCATACAGTATAATCCATAATCATTTGGCCAGTATGATAAAACAGGAGCTGTAATATCAGCCATATCATTCAAATATCCAGCAACACCCATTTGATCGCCACGACCTCTTGTGTAGTTAGCCATCATTTGACCACGACTTTTAACTTCCGGATTACGTAAATGATGACCATTCCATGGGAACATTCTACGCTCATAAATACGCTCATCAACAGAGTTACCGATAAGAGCTAAAGCTGCATATTCCCATTCAGCTTCAGTTGGGAGTCGATATTTAGGTAATAATATACCATCTTCTTCGCGAACTATACGAGTTCCTTCGCTATTTGATGGATTATAATCTTGCACGTTACTTTTTACAGAACCTTCATATAAACCATTCATATAAGATTCTACGTTAAAGTTTTCCAATCCGATTTGCTCCGGATTTTCATTTAAAACTCCTTCGCGAATTAAAATACGTTCGTTTACACGGTCTGTTCGCCAAATACAAAAATCATTAGCTTGCAACCAACTGATACCAACTACTGGATAATTTTGGTACGCAGGGTGACGGAAATAATGTTGAATATACGGCTCATTGTATCCCAATTTACTTCTCCAAACCAACGTATCAGGTAATGCAGCCCAAAATACATTACGGTTTTCAACAAATACACGGCTAATCCAATGTAAATATTCACGATAGTCCATATTACGTATTTCCGTTTCGTCCATATAAAATGAAGAAACTGATACTTTTCTGGTAACATTATTCCAATCGTACATTACATCTTGTTGAACAGCACCCATCATAAATGAACCACCTTCAACAAGTACTAAGCCCGGACCGGTTTCTTGTTCGTAAAAATCATCGTACTTTTGGAAACCGCCATTATTAGAATCATTGTAATTCCAGCCTGTAACTGAAGAAACGTCATCAGCACACGAACTCATAATTATAAGCCCTACTGATATTGAATACATCAAAAGATTCTTAATATTCATAATTGTCATTTTTATATAATACACTCTATACTTTTTTCTAACTCATTAAAAAAGAGGGGCTTTAACCGCCTCATACTTTTTTCTTTTTGTTATACAATCAAAATTATAACTTAAAGAAACTTCGTGAGAATTAAAATTATTCTTTATATAAGAATTAATTGAAACATCACAATTGTATGCAAATTTAAACTTTTTTTCAAAAAATCCAACAAAAACTTCAAAAGATTCTGCATCAACAGGTAAATTTTGTCGGTAACCACCTCCAAATTGTATTCTACCCTTTTGTGCAATCATGCCGATTTGCGTATACGAAACTAATGGTGAAATAGTTACATGCACATATGGATACATAACTATTAAATACTTCTTAGTGAATGCTTTAGTTGTAGAAAACTCAGTCCCGGCATAGAGTAAAATCACCGGTTCTAATGGGTAATTTTTAGAGTGATTTTTACCAAATACCGATTGAATATGTTTAGCTGTTACACCTGCAAAAAAATTATCGCTATAGAGCAAAAAAGCAGGCTCAACAGTTCCAAATAATGATTTTTCATCAAAAAAAACTTCGTTTGTTTGTTCTAAATCTTCTGAAAAAGGATTAAGCATATCGGAAAAAACTAAATTTTTTGTTTGAATCTTTGTTTGTACTACACCAAAAGATAGTGCTGTTTTGAAAAATAGTTTCTTACGTATTTGAAATTCTTTTGCATAAATTCCTTGAAATAAAGTAGAATAATATATCGAATTTTGAATATCATGAATAAAATAAAACCCGATATCACTTTTTAATTGAGACACATACATATCAAAGGATATAAAATTTGAAGCATAGCCTCCGTCTATTGACGCATATCGAGTTCTATACGATGTATACGCATGTGGACAATTTGTGATTCCGGCAAATGCAGGATTTGTATAAATATAATTCGTATGACTTTGCGAAAAATCTGGTGTTTGAGCATAACTCACCATTGAATTTACCACAAGTAATATTCCGAAAAATTTATATTTTATCTCTTTTATTATCAAGTTTTACTATTTTTACGCGTCAAAAATACTATTTCATATTGTATTTACGTATTATACCGGTTTATATTTTATAGCACATGAAAATTTTATACTCATGCATAGTTTGTTTTCTTTACTTGTTGACTTTTCTGTCATCACAAGCTCAATCGGTATTATCTAAAGGAACATGGGCAAAAATTTCTGTAACCGAATCGGGAGTTTATAAAATAACATACGACGAATTACTGGGAATGGGATTTTCAAACCCTACAGCTATTAGCATTTATGGAAACGGAGCGCGCACACTTTCGTTGCAAAACCCAGAGGAATTACCTTCGGTTCTGCATGAAATAGCTATTTTAGTTGATAAAGGCACCGATAATGTGTTTAATTCGGGTGATTATTTACTATTTTATGGTCAAGCTACAACCGGATGGAATTTTGATACAACAAAAAAACAATTTAATTATAACAACCATCCGTATTGTCAAACAAATTATTACTACATCACAGATAAACAGGCAACTAAATACATTCAAACAGCAGCAACACCAAATCTACCATACACTAAAACAGTTAACTCGTTCGACGATATGTATATCTATGAACAAAATACAATAAATCCCATAAAATCGGGACGAATGTGGTTTGAAACTATGGGAAATAAAACGATTTCATTTTCTATACCGCATCTAATTATTAGTAAACCGATTACTATTCATACGCAAGTTGCAGGCAGACATAATACATGGGGTAACATGTTTATTAAAATTAACAATCAAGCATTTGATACTATTCAAGTATGGGGGACAACTTCAAATTCACCTTATGCTGTTTTAAAATCAAGTCGCAAGCAATACATTAACAATTCTACGACTCTAAATCTCAATATTTATGCGGGATTTTCGGGTGTCGACAGTCGTTCATATATAGATTTTTGCTCAATTCATGCACGCAGCAATTTAACATTTCAAAATACACAACTACACTTTAGAGATACAGCTTCAGTTGGACCAAACACCTCAGCACAATTTCAAATTACATCTAATTCGCAAGCAACAGTGTGGGATATAACAAATCCGGAATTTCCTCAAAAAATAACAACTCAATTCTCAAACAACACCCTGACATTTACCAGTGATGTATCAACATTACGAGAATTTATAACATTTTCTAACCAGTATAAATCAGTAACATTTGTATCGGCAATACAAAACCAAGACTTACTTTCGGATACCGATTACGATATGCTCATAATTTATAATAATCCCTTATTTATACCTTATGCCCAGCAAATAGCAGATGTTCACCAAACTTATGACAATATGCGTACAAGAATAGTTTCGCAGCAAGATATATTTACCGAATTTTCTGCCGGCAGAATTGATGTAAGTGCTCTTCGAAATTATATTCGTTGGGTTTACACAAAAAACAACGGCACATTACAATATGTACTTTTATTTGGCGATGGCACCTATAATAATAATTTATGTTCAAATAACAGTAGCTACATTGCAACATTTCAATCATTAGAAAGTTTATATTCACATTCATCGTTTGTTTCCGACGATTTTTTTGGAATGCTGCAAAAAGGAGAAGGTGTAACACCGGAAGACACATTTGTTGGCGAATTAGACATTGCAATAGGTCGTTTTCCTGTAAATACAGAAAAAGAAGCAGAAGCTGTAGTTGCAAAAACTATAGATTACATTACGAAACCAGCTTACCGTGGCGACTGGCAAAATATACTGTGTTTACTTGCCGACGATGCCGACGAAAATCAGACCTTTCATATGACCGATGCCGATAAATTAGCACAAAATATACTTGAAACATATCCATATTTTAATATCGAAAAAATTTACCTTGATGCATACAAACAAATAATTCGCAGTGCCGGACAACGTTATCCCGATGCAAACACAGCTGTAAACGAGCGAATGAAAAAAGGGTGTTTAGTATTTAATTATACAGGACACGGCAGCGAAATTCAAATGGCAGCAGAAAATATAATAAATGCTTCAGCCATAGAATCATGGAAAAATGGCAACAAATTACCTCTTTTTATAACAGCATCATGCGAAATAGCTCGATTCGATGAACCCTCAATTACTTCATTGGGCGAAAAATTTATTTTACAACATAATGGTGGTGCTGTTGCATTATTTACTACTACGAGAGTTGTGTATGCGTTTTCAAATTACACACTCAATAATAATATATACAAATATCTATTTACGAAAGATGAATTGGGCAAACCTATTTCGATAGGTGAAGCATTTGTTCAAGCAAAAAAAGTTACACCTAATGATTTTAATCAAAACAAACGGAGCTTTACTCTTTTTGGCGATCCGGCTTTACGACTAGCTGTTCCTGAATTAAGTATGCATATTGATTCAATTCAAAATATGCCAATAGCAAGTTTTACCGACACCTTACAATCTAAAACAATTGTAACAATAAGCGGCTCTATTAAGAATTTTGAAGATGAAGTTCAGCAAGAATATTCAGGTACTGCATATATAAAAGTGTTTGACAAATCACAAAAAATTTCAACATTAGGAAATGATGGTAATACCCCTATAGATTTTACAATTCAAAACAATATTCTGTTTCAAGGTAAAACTAGCGTTACAAACGGGCGTTTTTCATCTGAATTTATAATTCCACAAGATATATATTACTTTAAAGGTAATGGGAAAATTAGTTTGTATTGCACAAACGACAGTATTCAAGGAACCGGGTATACGCATGTTCCAATAAATGGAACAAATGCCTTTGCCGAAATTGACAGTATTGGTCCTCAAATACGATTATTTATGGGCGATACCCTATTTACATCGGGAGAAATAACAAGTCAAACCCCTACTCTTTTGGTATATGTATATGACCAGTCAGGAATAAATATATCTGATGCCGCTATAGGTCATAGTATTACCTTAATACTTAACGATGATTTTTCGAATCCAATTATACTTAATGAATTCTATTCTGCATCACTTAACACATACCAATACGGTACAATTCAATACCCGTTTTCTACCTTACCAGAAGGCACTCATACTATATATATAAAGGTATGGGATACTCACAACAACATGTCGGAAGAAAGCATAGAATTTAGAGTTGTACACAACTCAAACATTACACTATATAATATATACACATTTCCCAACCCAATGAAAGACAACGTACATTTTCATATACAACATAATCAAGAATTAGAAAACATACGTGTACGTATAGTGCTCTATAATACAAGCGGCATGCGAGTGAAAACCATAGAACAAGAAATGCAACCACAAGGATATACTGAGCAATCGATTCTGTGGGATGGCACTACAGATTCGGGGTCACATATAGAGCCGGGCATATATCCATTTACTGTAGAATTAACTACAGAACAAGGAACAACAATACGTGGAAATCAAAAAATTTTAGTAATAAAATAATATGGTCTGCATACTAAAATTAAACTATTTGAGTTACAAAGAAAAATTATATATTTGCATTTTAAACATTGAATTTAACAAATTAAACTCATGAATACAAAAATCCGGTTAGTATCTACAATTGCAATATTCTGCTCATTTATATCAATTCAAGCACAAGTTGGCGATGAATACCATGGAGTAACAAGTCAAAATTTATCACAAGAATACAATGTTATTACCACAGCTGTTCCGTTTATGACAATTACACCCGATTCTCGTTCGGGTGGTATGGGCGATGTAGGAGCAGCTACTCCTACCGACGTATGGTCGCAAAGTTGGAATGCTTCAAAATATGCACTTTCAGAAAAGGACATGTCGGCAGGTATTTCGTACACACCATGGCTAGAAAATATGGGAATAAAAGATATAAATTTAATATATGCCGCAGGATATAAAAAACTAAAACAAACCGAAGCTGTTGGAGCATCACTTCGATATTTTTCGTTAGGAGAAATTCCTGCATACGATGACAACGGTAATGCCGCAGGATATACTATTTCTCCAAAAGAATATGCATTTGACCTTTCATATTCTCGTTTTTTATCTGACTATTTCGTAATGGCAATGACCGGACGATTTATATATTCGAATCTTACCGGTGATACTGACCCCGATTATAAACCAGGCAAATCGGTAGCCGCCGACATATCAGGTACATTTTTCAAAGAATTAACAAATAAAAATTTACTTACAATTGGGTTTAATCTTTCGAATTTAGGTTCTAAAATAGCATATTCATCGACTCAAAAAGATTTTATACCTACGAACTTAAAATTAGGGGCAGGTTATAAATTAGCAATTGACAATTATAACAAAGTAGGCTTTTATTTAGACCTCAACAAATTATTGGTACCTACGCCACCTAAAAAAATATTTGAAACCGATAGTTTAGGTAATCAAGTTGAAGTAATTTTTGGTAACGATGACGAAAATCTTTCTCCTGTTTCAGGAATGTTCCAATCGTTTGCCGATGCACCGGGTGGTTTCAAAGAAGAAATGAAAGAATTTATAGTTTCGGGAGGATTAGAGTATTGGTATAATGAGCAATTTGCCATTCGTGCCGGTTATTTTCATGAAGCAGAAACCAAAGGTGACAGAAAATTCTTTACAGCAGGTGCCGGATTACGATTAAATGTATTTGGATTAGATTTTTCGTATTTAATTCCGGTAAACGGCACAAATTCTCCAATAGCAAACACCTTCCGTTTTTCACTTACATTTGATTTCGACGGCTTAGCACAAGAGAGTAAATCAAGCATGGATGCAATGTAATAATACAATGAATTTTCGCGTAGGACAAGGATACGATGTTCACCAGTTAGCCGAAGGATTACCTTTTATATTAGGTGGTATACCCATACCTCATTCTCATGGCATGGTGGCACATTCCGATGGAGATGTTTTACTTCATGCTATATGTGATGCATTGTTAGGAGCTGCCGGAATGCGTGATATTGGATATCACTTTCCCGACACATCACAAGATTTTAAAAATATAGATAGTAGAATTTTGTTGCGAAAAACTCTGGAATTAATTACAGCACAAGGCTGGCGAATAGCAAATATTGACGCTACGGTATGTTTACAAAAACCAAAATTATTACCGTATATTCCACAAATGCAACAAACAATAGCCGAAGATTTGCAAGTAACTATCAATCAAATTTCAATAAAAGCAACTACTACAGAACGATTAGGTTTTGTAGGACGCGAAGAAGGCATAGCTACTCATGCTGTAGCCTTATTGTTAGGAGAATAACTTGTTGTGTTTACAATAAGGTCGAAAACCGAGCTAACAAATCAGACATTTCTATTTGCATTTCTTGAGCTTTACGAGCAGCAACTTGAGCAAATTTCTCAGTAGAATCGGCAAATATTATTGCTCGCGAAGAATTCACCAGTAATCCACATTCGGTATTCATGCCATATTGAGCCACATCAGACAAACTACCGCCTTGAGCTCCTACACCAGGCACCAATAAAAAATGATTTGGTGCTACACTCCTAATATCTTGCAACATATCGGCTTTAGTAGCTCCAACTACATACATCATATTTTCGGACGAACCCCACTTTTGTGAAGTTGTAATTACTTGTTTATACAAAGGAGTATTATTCGACTCTAAACATTGAAAATCAAAGGCTCCCTTATTTGAGGTTAATGCTAATAAAATTACCCATTTGTTTGAATACGATAAAAACGGGGTAACAGAATCTTCGCCCATATAAGGAGCTACAGTAACCGAGTGAAAAGGTAAATTTTCGAAAAAAGCCTGTGCATACATTTTCGACGTATTACCAATATCACCACGTTTTGCATCGGCAATTATAAAAATATCGGGGTAATTGGCAACTATATACCGAACTGTTTTTTCTAAACTTTGCCATCCACGAATACCGTAACATTCATAAAACGCTATATTTGGCTTATAAGCAACAGTATAGGGCGCTGTAGCATCAATTATTTGTTTGTTAAATTCAAAAATCGGATCATCACATGAGTGTAAATGAGCAGGTATTTTAGTAATTTCAGTATCGAGACCAACGCATAAAAAACTGCGTTTTTTTTGAATATTTGCTATAAGTTCTTGTTTATTCATAATCAAGTGTAAATCTAATTTTTAAAAGTCAAAAATACGACTATTTTTAAAAGTGAAGCAATGTATTCTCTCTGTTTTGAAGTAAAAAACTATTTTAAATTTTCATTCTTATACAAAATTCAAATCCCTAATCTTCAACCAAATTCATTCCATCGTCTAAAATTTCAATAGTCCATTTATGAGTACCCGTACCTTCTACAACAAAATTTCCGAAATAATCACCACCAACTTGATGACTTCCTTCTTGTATTGATTTATATACCGACTTTTGCTGAACTGCTATAGAATCGAACCGGATGGTGTCATCAATTAGAATTGTAATAGGGTGCTCGCTTAAATTTCTTACACGAACATGATGATCGGGGTCTTTTACGCACGACAGAAACATACAGACTGCACATGCTGCTACAAGTAATTTCATAATTTCTATATTAATAAGTTATTTGGTTACATACATATTTGTATGTAATTTATCGTATTGTAATTTTTCTAAATCAAATTCGGAACGAGACTCGTTTTTGTAGCCAATACTAATAATAGATTCAACTTCAAAATTGGAGGGTATTTGCAACAATGCTTTTACAACCTCCGAAGACATTACTCCCGAAGCATGTGTCCGTTTACGAACTTGCACCCAACAACTACCCAAGCCCAAATCTTCGGCTGCTAATTGCACATATATAGAAGCAATTGAAGTATCTTCAACCCACACATCACTTTTTGTAGGGTCGGCTATTACAACTACTGCCAACGGGGCATCTTTAACAAACGACGCTCCATGCGGTTTACACGCTGCCAACGAAGCCAACAATTCTTGATCGTCAACAAATATAAATTCCCACGGATTGCTGCGTTTACTTGCCGGCGACATGAGCAATACTTGTTGTAATTTTTTAATTACATCTTCGGGAATTGGTTCTTGTTTATATTTACGGGTACTCCGTCGTGCTTGTACTAATGAAAAAAATGATTGCATATGGTATAGTTTTTAATACATTAATTTAATGAAGGATCGCGAGGAAAATCAGCCCATGCTTTGTATTTGTTTCCCATATGCATGAGCGTAGTGTTCCATAATTTTTCTTCGCTATGTGTCAATATAGTATTGGTTGAAATATCAGTTACAACCCATGAATTTGCTTTGATTTCGTCGTTGAGTTGCTGTTGCCCCCATCCGGAATATCCCATAAAAAAACGAATTTCATTGGGCTGTATTAGTTTTTTCTTAATAAGACTTCGCACAGCATCAAAATTTCCTCCCCAAAACAATCCCGGCATTATTTGCATACTATCAGGAATCATATGCCCTAATGAATGAAGCATTTGCAAGGTATCGTTTGCAACCGGACCACCTATACCAACAGTAAATCGACCTTTGGGAATATCATCTACCAATTCGTGCAAAAGTAAGGGAATTCGTTTATTAAGAATATACCCCACAGAACCTTCGGAATCGTGTAATGTAAGCAAAACAACCGCACGACTAAAGTATGTATCGTTTATAAACGGCACCGACAATAACACCTTACCTACCGCAGGTTCAACTTCGTTGTGAGTTATATTAAAAATATCTAAATTCATAACAAATAATTGTTCGTTATAAAAATACATATTTATTTTATAATTTCAAAATTGATTTTCAATCTTGTTGTATTGGGTTAGAAGGTTTGAATATCTGAGCGTCTTATTGCCTTAATGTCGGAAGGTCAAAAGAGTCTTAAAAGTCATTTATTTATACCATTTATAACACAATGCCTTTTGCACAGTTTACGAAATACTATAATCCCAATAACTACTCCCATTGCATTTGAAACAATATCAACAACTTCAAAGCTACGTTGCGACACAATTGGCTGCAAAATTTCGATACAAATACTTATACACACAAAACTAATTGGAGTAAGCACATATACACGTTTATTCAATGGGGCATACGACAAATAATTTCGAAGAAATAATATCATCAATACACCATACAACATAAAATGAATAAGTTTGTCTTGATGTTTAAACAAAAACCATTCTGGTTCGAGTGAATCTTTAGGAGCTAAACTTCCATATAAAATACACAAAAACCACAAAATACTTACCCAGAATTTTCTAATTATCATAACAACCCGAGTTTTTTCATACTTGCAATATAATCATCATATTCGATTGGTTTTGATACAATTACCCCATCTTGAATAATAAAAATAGTTGGCGTTGCGTATACATAAAACGCTTGAGCTAATTGCCCCTCCCATTGTTTTGTATCACACACTTGTATGGTTTTGTTCCACTCGGGAATACCACTTGTAAACTGCTTATAATCTGTCAACACCGAATCAAGCGAAACTGTAATTAAAGAATATCCGGGATCTTTTTTCTTTGCATAATCTAAAACAATAGCGGGTAACATTTGAGTACAATGTCCACACCAGGAAGCCCAAAACACAATAATATGCGTTCCTTTTGCTACATCAAGTTGAGTAAACGACTTAGCTTGTAACGATGTAAATGAAAAATGAGGAACAGTCTTACCAATTGCCAATTCCGTATTATTTAAAGCCTTACGTTGCAATGTAGTTTTACTTTGCCCTTCAACACACTGTCGATCTTGCAGATATTTAGCCGAAATATACTGAAGCACATCTTGAGCTCCCATAGTTTCGAATCCGTTTAACAAATAATTTACAACAAAATCATGCGTAGTTGGATACGGTTTCGTTTTAGATACAATTACATCAACAGCTTGCATAAATACCGTATTGTTTTTTGATTTTTGATATTGGTCGGAGAATAATCCCAAATATGTAATACAAGCAGTAGTAAAAATATTAGTATTACATAAAAGCGTATCGGAAAAATCGACACCATCGAAAAAATGAGCTATTTGATATGCTTTTTTTTCTTGTTCCGAAACTAATGTAGGCGGCAATATCGGGAGCGACGAACCTATGATTCTATCGACAAACAAACCTTGAGATTTAGCACGCATATCGGAAATAGTAGCAGAAAAACTTGCCAACAGCTGCAAATACTCTTGCTTTGTAACTTCTAAATATTTAGACCCGGTATAATGATCAAAAGTATATTCCAAAATTTCGGCATTACCCAATACGAGTTGTTTATGACGAATAAAAGCATAATACAACCGATTTTCCTCAGATTCTTCAATTAGCACATTTTGTAACTGAGTAATTTCAGTTCTCATTCGTACATTCTCTTTATTAAAAATAAAGAACACCTCGGCATTACGTAATTGGGGCAACACAAATGAATACATGCCTACCGGACTTTGATTGGTAAATACAGACCGAAAAGTTCCCGACAAATCAGCAGTAACGGTATCAACAAAATACGACATATCACCATTTATTTGAGCCACATAAGCCTGTTGTCCATTAAATCCGGGGAGAGTAAGACTAACTGTGTATTCTTTTGAAAACATTGTATACCAAGCTAAAAGAAATATACAAACACTTAATATTTTTTTCATATTCAACACCATTACATTAATTTAAAATTTTACACGAAAATACTTGTTTTAATTATTATATCATAATTTAAGAGATTGAAGATTGCATTGAATGTTTAAAAATTTATACAATTTCTTAGCCTATTTTTTTGATAATTAGAATAAATAATATATTTTTGCTTCGGATTTTCGAATGATATGAAGGGACAATTCGTCCCTTTTTTATTAGTATTAATTGTATGACATATAAAATTACAAAAGAACACTTAGAACAATTAGTAAACTCATTTACTGAGGGTACCAATATGTTTATTGTGGAAATTACCATTTCAAAAGCCAATGCTATTACTATTAGTATAGATTCAGATCAAGGAATTGATATTGATACGTGCGTAGAATTAAGCCGATATATTGAGCAGCATCTTGACCGAGAACAAGAAGATTTTGAACTCACAGTTGCCTCTGCAGGATTATCGGAACCATTTAAAGTATACAAACAATATGAAAAAAATATAGGAAAACTAGTTAGAGTTCTTACTTCCGACAATAAAAAATATATAGGCACACTTATGTCGGTTAACGAACAAGAAATAATGTTAACCTACACTGAAATGGTAAAAACGGGACCAAAAGGCAAGAAAAAAGAAGTAGAATCAAAGGTTACAATACCATTTTCTACAATAAAAAAAACAATGTTAGAAATAATTTTTAAATAATAATTATATATTCATTTTCAAAATAGTAGAGGGATGAAAATAGAACATCAAAATTTAATAGAAACATTTTCGGAGTTCAAAGAACTTAAAAATATCAATCGTCCAACCATGATGCACATATTAGAAGATGTGTTTAGAAGTATGTTGAAACGCAAATTCAATATAGAAGAAGATGAAGATATTCAAAAAAGTTTCGATATAATTATAAATATTGACAAAGGCGATTTTGAAATTTGGCATAATCGTGAAGTTGTAGCTGATGATGAATTAGAAAATCCATTACATCAAATTTCGATAAGCGAAGCAAAAAAAATTGATGAAGATTATGAAATTGGAGAAGATGTAACCAACGAAGTTCGACTAGAAGACTTTGGACGACGAGAAGTTTTAAGCATTCGTCAAAACTTGATTTCTCGAATTATGGATTTAGAGAAAAACAATGTATATAATAAATATAAAGACCAAGTTGGTGAAATAGTAACAGGCGAAGTGTATCAAGTATGGAAAAAAGAAATACTAATACTCGATGATGAAGGAAACGAACTTATTTTACCAAAAACAGAACAAATTCCATCGGATTTTTTCCGTAAAGGCGACAATGTTCGCGGAGTTGTAGCACGCGTAGAAATGCGAAACGGGAATCCATTAGTAATTATATCTCGCACATCACCATTTTTCCTTGAACGACTTTTTGAACTTGAAGTTCCGGAAATATTCGACGGTTTAATTACCATCAAAAAAATTGTACGTATACCTGGTGAAAAAGCAAAAATTGCAGTTGAATCATACGATGAACGCATAGACCCTGTAGGTGCTTGCGTAGGAATGAAAGGTTCGAGAATTCATGGTATTGTTCGTGAATTACGTAACGAAAATATAGATGTAATTAACTATACAGCAAATCCACAACTGCTTATACAACGATCATTAAATCCAGCAAAAATATCGTCGATAGTAATAGACGAAGCACATAAAAAAGCTGAAGTATTTATGAAACCCGATCAAGTATCACTTGCTATAGGTAAAGGTGGAACAAATATTCGTTTAGCAAGTCAACTTACCGGTTACGAACTTGATGTATACCGTGATAATATCGAAGAAGAAGAAGATGTAAATTTAGAAGAATTTGCAGACGAAATAGAAGAATGGATTATTCAAGAATTTAAAAAAGTAGGATGTGATACAGCAAAAAGCATCTTAAAATTGAACAAAGAAGAATTGCTAAAACGAACAGATTTAGAAGAAGAAACAATAAACGAAGTATTAGAAATATTACGAGCTGAATTTGAATAATATTTATTCAATATAACAGCATGTATTTTTTAGTATGAATTCAAAGAAGGTAATATGGCCATAAGATTAATAAAAGCATCAAGAGAATTTAATGTAGGTATTTCAACTATTGTTGAATTTCTTGAAAAAAAAGGACATGCAATTGATTCGGATCCCAACTCAAAGATTCCCGATGAATTGTATCAATTAATAGAAAAAGAGTTTCAAACCGAAGGGTCTGTAAAAAAGGCTGCTAAACAAATTGATTTGTCTGAAACTCGAAAAAAACAAGAAATTATTACAATTTCTGATATGGTTGACCCCCCCAAACAACCGGAAGAAGGAACTATTGAAACAGTTATTCCTGAATTTGAACACAAATTAAATGTTGTAGGGAAAATTGATTTAAATTCGCTTAAAAAAGGCAAATTATCAAAACAAGAAGCCCCAAAACAAGAGTCAATTGAAGAAAAAGTAATTACTAAACCTGAAAAACCTATTACACCAGTTTCTGTTACAATAGAAAAACCACAAGAAATTGAAGAGGTTGAAGAGGATAATGATGAAGACGAAATTGAAGAAACTGACCTTGATAACGAAGATGAGGATAACGATGAAGATGAGAATTCTGAAGTTGAACCTAATACTGAATCTATAGGAGATGAAAACGAAACTACAGAAGCTCAAGATGATATTTATAGACCAAATAAAACAGTATTAGAAAATACGGTTAAAGTATTAGGGCAAATAGATTTATCGTCGTTAAATCAAAAAACAAGACCCGACAGAAAGTCGAAAAAAGAAAAAGAGCAAGAACGTAAAGCTCGAAAAGATAAATTCAAACAACCATCTACTTCAACGGCTACACCTGAAACAAAAACAGAACAAAATCAGGAACCTCAAAAGCCAAAAGAATCAAAAGAAGATTTTTATAAAGCTTCGATTGACACCATAAAAAAACCTACAGTAATAGGGAAAATTGAATTAGACCCTGATGCAAAAGACGATTTTGAGCGTAAAAAACGTAAACGCATTAAAAAAGGAAAAATTGACATATCTGCAAAAGATGTATTTGATTTATATGATAAAGTTGATAAACCTTCGGTAAAAAAAGGTGTAACTAAAAAACCTCGTATAATTCACGAAGAAGTTAACTTAGAAGATGTAGACAAACAAATTAAAGACACAATGGCTCGCCTTGTAGGTGGCAAAAAAACCAAATCTTCGAAATATCGTCGCGACAAACGTGATGCTATTCGACAAGAAATGGAAGAACAACAAGAACTTCAAAGTTTAGAAGATAAAATATTGAAAGTTACCGAATTTATATCGGCCAACGACCTTTCGAGCATGATGGATATTCCTGCGACTCAAATTATATCTACCTGCATGAGTGTTGGATTGTTTATCTCTCTAAACCAACGTTTAGATGCAGAAACCATACAATTAATAGCTGGTGAATTTGGATATGAAGTACAATTTATTTCGGCTGAAATTCAAGAAGCTATAGATGAGATTGAAGATAAACCCGAAGATTTGATTCCACGTCCTCCTATTGTAACAGTTATGGGACACGTAGATCATGGTAAAACTTCGCTATTGGATTATGTACGTAAAACAAACGTAATTGCTGGAGAAGCCGGGGGAATAACACAGCATATTGGAGCATACAGTGTTCAATTACCTGATAATAAAAAAATAACATTCCTTGACACACCAGGTCACGAAGCATTTACCGCAATGCGTGCACGTGGAGCTCAAGTTACCGATATTGTAATTATTGTAGTTGCTGCAGACGATAGTGTAATGCCTCAAACCATTGAAGCAATAAATCACGCATCAGCAGCCGGTGTTCCAATAATTTTCGCTATTAATAAAATAGATAAAGACGGTGCAAATCCTGATAAAATTCGCGAACAATTAGCAAATATGAATTATTTGGTAGAAGAATGGGGCGGAAAATATCAATCACAAGAAATTTCTGCAAAATTCGGAAAAAAAGTAGACGAGTTAATGGAAAAAGTATTGCTTGAGGCTGAACTTTTAGAACTCAAAGCTAATCCAAATAAACCGGCATACGGAACCGTAATTGAATCGGAACTTGATAAAGGTCGCGGATATGTTTCTACTATTATGGTTACAGCGGGAACATTGCGTGTAGGCGATATTATGCTTGCAGGTACACATACAGGTAAGGTAAAAGCAATGTTTAACGAACGTAACCAAAAAATAACAGAAGCTGGTCCTTCTACTCCGGTTATTGTTCTTGGTTTAGATGGAGCACCTCAAGCCGGGGATAAATTCCATGTTATGAAAACTGAGCGTGAAGCTCGTGAAATTGCAAACAAACGCGAACAATTACAACGTGAACAAGAACTTAAAACTCTTAAACACATTACTCTCGATGAAATTGGTCGCCGTATAGCTATAGGAAACTTCCAAGAATTAAGTATTATTATTAAAGGGGACGTTGATGGTTCTGTAGAAGCACTTGCAGATTCGTTGATAAAACTATCAACCGAAGAAATACAAGTTGCTATAAAACACAAAGCTGTAGGTCAGATTTCCGAATCAGATGTATTGTTAGCTTCGGCATCAGATGCAATTATAATAGGATTCCAAGTACGTCCTTCGTTGGCGGCTCGTAAATTAGCCGAAAAAGAAGGTATAGATATCCGTTTATATTCTATAATATACGATGCAATAAACGAAGTAAAAGATGCAATGACTGGAATGCTTTCACCTGAAATTAAAGAAGAAATTTTAGGTAGTTGTGAAATTCGTGAAGTATTTAAAATTACTAAAGTAGGTACTGTTGCTGGTTGCTTTGTTACCGATGGTAAAATTGTGCGTAATGCTAAAATTCGTATTATTCGCGATGGTATCGTAGTATATACAGGCGATTTGGGTTCACTCAAACGATTCAAAGAAGATGTAAAAGAAGTAACTCGCGGATACGAATGCGGTTTAAATATTCACAATTATAATGATATTAAAGAAGGTGATATCATTGAAGCATTTGAACAAAAGGAAGTAAAACGAAAATTATAATAACAATGAAATATTACATTCTAGCCATTAAAAAATATGCTACTTTTAGCGGAAGAGCCTCGCGAAAAGAATTTTGGTATTTTGCTCTTATTAATATGCTCATTTCATATATATTTGGAGTAATTAGTGTTGCATCTGACAATAGTATAAACCTTAATAGATTATATACTCTATTTATATTATTGCCAGCAATTGCAGTAACAGTTCGACGACTGAATGATATTGGAAAGCAATGGTGGAATATGTTTATTCCAGTATATAATCTTTTATTAGTTCTGCGCCCGAGCATTCAAGGAATCACAACACATGGCGATGCCCCCGACGCTCAAGATAGTATTTTGTTGGCAGAAATTAGTGAATTGGAATTTACAAAACCAGAATTTCTATCACATTCATTTAAAATATTCTTTAAAACTATTTGGTTTATGATTCTCTTTTGTATAGTTGCCCCGTTATCTCCATTTTTATTAATAGGCGGTGGCGCTTTATCAATATTAGTATTTAACCGAACATTTTCAAATATTGTATCAAGAGTTATACTTGCATGGTTCTTATGGTTTCCTATACTTACCTGCGTTATAATCGGAGCACTATTACCTACATCTAACTTCACAGTTAAAGAGATTCGATATCAATTACAAAAACTGAATGAGTGGTATTCGTACAGAGGACAGGGAATTTTACATTATTAGACTATATTCATAAAAAAAGGGAGTTAAAAACTCTTTTTTTTATAACCCATCACTTACTATTCATGGATATTGACCTTTTCAGACTTTCAGACATAAAATGTAACGTACGACACGGCATTAATTCCGTTTGTTCTTTTTCTTACGAACTTAGCACCTAAAAGTACAATGGTTTCAAACCAATTTATTTTTTACGGTAAGCTTGCTTCGTTAGAGGCAATATATCGGTAGAAAACCAAATATACACATACCCTCCATAGTAGGTGGAGAAAATAATTTCTGACAGAGAGGGGGGTGGTAATAATTTTGAATGTAATTCCAACAATAATTTCATCCTTTCGTGATTAAAAATGACTTTTCAGACCTTGAGACGCTCAGACATTCTGTCCTATTGATTATAACCTAATATTTTAAACATCTCTTCTGCCGACTGTTCTTCTCGATAAACATAATCTATAATATTACCCGTTTCGTCGCGATCAATAATTATATGCTTAGGCGAAGGAATTAAACAATGCTTAATTCCACCATAGCCACTTATTGAGTCTTGATAAGCTCCGGTATGGAAAAAACCAATATATAACGGATCTTTTTCCTTTTCGGAATAAGCAGGCAACATTACCTCTTGATTTAAATCCTCCGAATTATAATAATCGGAATGGTCGCAACTAATTCCTCCAATATTTACCCGTTTATATTCATTTGTCCACTTATTTACCGGCAATAATATAAACTTCTCGTGAATACTCCAGGCATCAGGGATTGTATTCATAAGGCTATTATTTATAATATACCAACTTTCGGTATCGTTTTGCTGTTTTTGTTCAAGTACTTTAAAAATTATAGCACCACTCTCCCCTACTGTGTATTTACCAAATTCTGTATAAATATGCGGGTCTTCTATTTTTTCTTTAGCACAAGCCTCTTTTATATTTTTAATAATTTCACCAATCATATATTCATAATCATATTCAAAACCTAAATGATTTCGAATTGGGAACCCGCCACCTAAATCGAAAGAGTCGAGTGTGTCGCATTGTTTTTTAAGATGAATATATAATTTAAGAGCTTTTTGAAATTCTCCCCAATAATACAAACTATCTTTAATACCCGAATCTACAAAGAAATGTAGCATTTTGAGTTCCAAATTCTTTTTAGATTTGATACGTTTGTTGAAAAAATGAATTATTTCGTTAGGGCGAATTCCTAAACGTGATGTATAATAAGCAGATTGAGATTCTTCGTCAATAGCCATTCGTAAGCCAATTTGTAATTTTTTGCGTCCTAAAACCTTTTCCAAACGATTTAACTCATCGGTACTGTCAAGAATCGTTATTGTATTTTTAAAACCTAAATCTCGTAACAAAATTATTTTTTGCAAATAATCTTCTGTTTTATATCCATTGTGAATAACAATAAGCGACTTATCGATTTTTTTCTCTTGATATAATTTTAAAATCAAATCAATATCAAACGATGACGATGTTTCTAAATTTACATTATGCTTAAGAGCTTCATTTATAACATGATAAAAGTGATTGCACTTGGTGCAATAGCAATACTGATAAGAACCTTTATAATTATAATACTTTATAGCTTTATTGAATAAATTACGAGCTTTTTTAATTTGTTCTCCAATTTTAGGAAGATAAATAAATCGAAAAGGGGTATCGTACTTTTCGATTAAATACTTAAGGGAAACACCTTGAAAGGTCAAAAATCCATCTCTGAGGTCGAATCCCTCTTGAGGAAAGTAGAAACTTTGCTCAATCAAATTAAAATACGTGTTTTTCATTCTTATACCATACAATTAAAATTTTTGCAAATAAAATGCTTTTTTTGAGAGGGGGTATATGTTATTGTATTTTTTTTAATACAATCCTCATATTTTTTCATATATCAATGAGTTACAACCATCTTTTCTTTTTAAAATAGTACAACATTCCACCTGTTAACAACAACATAACTCCCCACATAATAAAATAACTGTATTTATATTCAAATTCAGGAACATACTCAAAATTTGTCCCATATATACCAACAATAAATGTTAGTGGTATAAATAAAGAAGCAAACATGGTAAGAAACTTCATAATTTCATTGGATTTATTACTTACATAAGTATTATATACATGTAATTGATCAGTAACCATAGCATGATACATATCCACAGATTCTATAGCTTGCGACACCAACTCATGTAAATCTTGCAAATAATCTAATGTACCGGGTTGAATTAATCTTGATTCTGATTTCTGCAATTGCACAATCATTTCTTTGAGAGGTCTAACTTGCTTTCGAATATAATTTATTTCATTTTTTAAACTATAGATTTTATGAGCCGTTTTAGGATATGCATGCATAATTTCCATATCTATCTGCTCTATTTGTTCTCCAATAATTTCAATAGTTTCGAGAGAATTATCAATTAAAGTATCGAGCAACGAATAGAGGAGATAATCTTCATTTTGACTACAAATTTTACCGGCTTTGGTTCGAATTCGATGTCGTACCGGTTCAAAATACTCGGCAATTCGTTCTTGAAATGTAATTATATAATGAGCCCCGAGAATGCACGTAATTTGATCGCTATGAACTTTTTTATCGGAAGGAGTATACACCATTGCTTTTACAATACATGCAATATAATCATGCTCTACAACTAAACGTGGCCTATGATCGGTATTTACAATATCTTCGAGTAATAGTTGCGAAATCGAAAACTGTGTACCAATTTGATTTACAAGCTCCACATCGTGCAAGCCATAGACATTAATCCAAGTAACAGAATCTGAAGATAGCAATACATTCGATTTCTGAATAGAATCTACTTCAAATTCAGTATGAGAATCTTCGTTGTACTGAAAAACCTTAATTTTTGATTCTTCCATTTTTTTCCTGCCCAAAAAAATTACACTTCCCGGTGCAGCTCCATACACATCTTTACGCTTTTTTAAAAATCTTGCCATACTATGGTACTGTATTTATGTGTTACAATAGTACCAAAGATACTTATAAAATTTGAATTCAAAATATATTTGATTCTGTAATACAATGTAAGGTAAAAAAATATTTTTTCAGTTTACTTTACTTGAAAATAATCAGTATTCGTCAGGAATTATAATATCTTTGCAAGCTTCTCTACTATTTAATTATAGGGGTTTATATGTAAAAGCATAAAAAAAATAAAAAAAATATTTGAAAGCTATTGGAAAAATGAAAATGTAGTATATCTTTGCACCCGCAAATAAAAACCAAACGGCTCGTTCGTCTAGGGGTTAGGACGCCAGGTTTTCATCCTGGTAACAGGGGTTCGATTCCCCTACGAGCTACTAAAAAAAAAATAAATATGGCAAATCATAAATCGTCAATAAAAAGAATTCGTCAAACTGAAACGAAACGTGTACATAATAAATATTATGCTAAAACTACACGTAATGCGGTAAAAAAATTACAAACAGCAACAGATGTTTCTGAAGCAAAAGAAATGTTACCAAAAGTAACTGCAATGCTTGATAAACTTGCAAAGAAAAATATCATTCATAAAAACAAAGCTTCAAACTTAAAATCTTCGATTACAAAACATGTTAATTCTTTAGCATAATTTTTTGCTTGAATTCTTATAATATTGGAAGCCTCTGTGTTCAACAGGGGCTTTTTTTGTTTAATTTTATCATATATTTACCTAAAATTTTGAAAATATGAAATTAGAAAAAATTATTGTTATAGTAATTGCATGCTTTATAGCTCTGCCAATGAGTTTGTTAGCAAAAAATTACAAAGGAGCCGAAATATATTCAAATCAATCGTATTTATATGGTCGTTTCGAAATGCGTATCCAATCAGCTCCGGGAAGTGGACAATTATCTACATTTTTTTTATACCGAAATAATTCGGAAACAGCAACCACATTATGGCAAGAAATTGATATTGAAATTTTCGGCAAAAACAATAATCAATTTCAATCGAATGTAATAATAGAAAAAGTAGAAGGAACAAAAATAATGAGCGAAAAAAAACATACAACTCCAACCTCAACACAAGAGTTTAATATATATGTACTTGAATGGACACCCGATTCTATAAATTGGTATGTAAACGACTCGTTATATAACACCGAAAAAACGAATGCAGCTTATTGTAATGCAGCAATGAGCATACGATTTAACCATTGGGTAGCCAATAATACCGCTTGGGTTGGAGTATTTGATAAAACTGTATTACCTTCATACCAATTGGTCGATTACATTTCGTATTCATCATACACTCCTGGCACCGGCGATAATGGCAGCGATTATAGTTTTGAATGGAAAGATGATTTTGATTCGTTTAATTCTTCTCGTTGGTCCAAAGCAAATTGGACATTTGGCGAAAACCTATGCGATTTTTTACCGGAAAATGCGTATACCGAGCAAGGGAATTTAGTGCTAAAACTTCATAGTATAATTCTTCCAACAGATATTGAATCTATTTCAACCAATTCAATTCATATTTTCCCCAATCCCTGTACTGATTTTATTTACATTCAGTGCAACGAAGCCATTGAATATGAAATATATTCTTCAATTGGCAAGTGCGTAGTTCAAAGGCAAACTATAGAAAATCCAAAAAACACTCCTATCTACCTACCTACTCATATTTCGGCAGGAACATATTATATAAGAGTATACCGATTGCAACAAGCGAGTAAAGAATTTACGATAATAAAAAGATAGAATATATTAACAGAATTTATTTCAATTTTTCACTTCTTATTCCCAAAGATTTTTTGAAATAATGTACCCAATAAAGGTATATTATATAAAAACAGCACAAGAAGTATTTTATTCGTTTTACCGTTATATCCGGGAGGATACAAAACAAAAGACCTAATAATAGCCGAATACATACAAGCCAATTCTCTATGAGTATTGCAATACTGTGCAATATGAAAATAACACATACTTAGTAATTTACATTTTGTAACTACCGGAAATCTTCGACACAATTCTGGTTTAGCAAATATTCGTTTGTAATTTTCTAATTCTTTAAATGCTTTACGAGAATCGCCTCCGGTAAACGATTCGGCATGATGCACATATACAGTAGTCCGCTCTTGTATTTGCAGTACAGGATATTGAGTCGCAATGCGAGCTGCCAAATCTAAATCTTCGCAGACATATACTGCAGGATCAAACACAAATTGCTGTATAATAGACGAATGAATACACATACGTTGAGGATTAAATGTATACAAACCTATATACTCAAATACATTATAGCGTGTTATATCCGGACAGGGTCGTTCTTGCAATTCGTTATTGTATAAATTCCACGAATTTGTAAAAAACAACGCCGTTGGATTTTGACGTTCAAGAATGTGCGAATATAACGTTTGCAAATGATGCGGTAAATGATAATCGTCGCTGTCTAAAAAACAAATATAAGTACCACGAGCCATGGCAATTCCCCTATTACGGCTATTGCAACGTTCAATATTTATATCATTTTTCACATATCGAATTCGCGAATCGTGGTACGATTGAATAATTTGAGCTGTATTATCGGTTGAAGCGTCATCAACCAGTATCAACTCAAAATCAGTATATGTTTGATTAAGGACACTGTCAACAGCTTTAGCTATGAATTTTTCGCGATTATATACCGGTAATATGACTGAGAAAAATGGCATATATTATTGTTCGAAGAAAGTGAAAATATCGCCTATATATAAATCACTATAATTTCTAAGATTTTTGATTTGACCATTATCAACAAACATAATAAATGGTAGTTTATTATGCGAGGTTTTAAAAAAGTCTTCGGCAGGAACAAATGTATAAGGAATAGTTTGAAGTCCAGTTTTAATTCTAACCTCTGATAATAAAGAATCGCGCTGCGGAACATCTAAAAAGATAATAGATATAGCAAATTCCGGATGTTTTTTATGAATACTTTCAAGTTTAGAAATAGCAAATTTACAGGTACTACATGTAAGAGAAGCAAAACACAGAACATGCTTATTTTGAGTCACATCTACAGTATCTTTCGTATTGAAAACCACCGATTTCATTGAGGGATGTGATATTTTCATTCCGGGTTTAATAACATAATTCCCCTCTTCGCCGGCAAGTATTGGTATATTAAAAATAAAGGGCATAGCAAAACTGCCGACTATTATTAATGTAGCTATATACAATTGAAATTTAGAAAACATGTTACTAGGCAATACTGTTTTATTGCGTAAAACATACAAAACAACGAGTATAAGTAAACAATTTTTTATTATTGATTGAATTGGATTTAATTCTACAATTTCGCCAAAACATCCGCAATTGTCTTGCGAACTGACAAACACATGCAAATAACCTAAAAAAAGAGAAAAACCTATAAGCGTAAATAAGGTAACACGTAACGAATGAATAATATATACATTAGCCACGAGCATAAACCCAAGCAAAAATTCAAAACCAATAATACCGCGTGCAGCAAAAGGCACCAAATTCCATGGCACAATATCGAGTTTCAACAATAAATTTTCGAATGGTGCAATAGGCGACAATTTAAGTATTGCACTCAATATAAATACAATACCTATAAGTATTCGCAGAGCTGTAAATTTGTTTTTCAATATAAATTCCATAGGGTAAATATAAAAAAAAAGAGGTTATTTGAACTATCAAATAACCTCATATTTTATTCAATTACAAATACTATTCAGCATCTTCTGCAGGAACACATACTTTTAATTGTAAAAATAAATAATTTTTTTATTAATTTTTTGTTTTTATAAAAAGTGAGTTAATGAATAATTGCTTACAAACATACAAAAGATATTTAACTTACCAAAAAAAAATGAGATTTTTTACTTATTACATTGAGAAAAATCACGTACAATCTTTTGATTATACTTCGCCTCTAATAAATTTTGTATGATTTTAATTCTTTTTCATATTGCATTTTACAATCACCCACTACCTGTTTCCAAAGTGCATGAAACTGATCTCCATGATTTTTGTGAACAGTATGACACAATTCGTGTAGAATAATAAAATCTATTAAATGAAGAGGTAAAATCATAATATAACACGAAAATGACAATCGATTACCCGCTGAACAGGACCCCCAACGAGTACGAGCACTTGAAACGGAAACATGGGTATATGTAAATGAATGAACACTAGCTAAATATCGAACCCTTTCGGGCAAAACCATTTTAGCCTCAATCCCTAAGGCTTTTTCTCTAATTTTTCTAATAAAAACCTGAATACGTTCTGATGCAACATCATGCTGTTTCGATACATATAAATAAACTTTATTTTTTTTTATATCTGCCGATATTGTATCCGAATCATGATAATGAATTTCTAATGAATGAAAAGGGGTAAAGTTTGAAGTGTTTTGAGTATACAACAACGGTTGCATTCGAGGTTTTTGAGCATGTTTAATTATCCAAGATTTTTTTTTCAAAACAAATTGCTCTGCATTATCTACCATTTTCGCCTTTGGTATTATTACAGTAACACTTCCTGTCTTTGTAACTTTAATTACAATTCGTTTGTTCTGAGGTTTTATAATATACGTAACAAATCCTATTTCAGGATATTCACGAACTATCATTCTATTGATACTTTTGAATACGAGAACACATATCGTTGCAACTTATCAGAAACAATCTCATCTCGAGTAATCAAAATTCCTGTTTCTTCAACATCACCAAAATCGCGATTAAGAGCCGTGCCAAAACTCTTCATTGTATTACTTAAATTTACATACGAACTTATAAGAGGCGGTATATTATGTTTAAGTTCGCGTACTTTATGAAATAAAATTTTATAATCTTCTTCGGGGGTAGTTCCGGTAAATATCTTAGCTAAATCTTCTTCGGGATTATGAAAAGCTAACGGCGATTTAGGATATAGTAATCCTTGGGTATCACCAAAATTCTTTTTCATAAAATACAAAATATAATCTCTGCCTAATTTATTGTAGTGCAAATACATGGTAACCTTACCAAATAAATACTTAATTTGTGGATTAAGAGCCATAACTGCACCTAACCCTTCCCATAAATTATCGAGCACAAAAATCCCCTTACGCCCATGAGTCCCCGACTGATATTCATGATGAACAAACGAACGACCTAACTCAATAACATATGGTAAATAATCGGTTTTAAATGTTTCTGAAAATTCAAATAAGCCTTTTGTTGCTAAGTGATACACCCCTTGATTGTCGCGGGCATTATTGCACAATATATATCGATATCCTCCTAATATTTGTTTATGCGAAGGATCCCATACTATTAATTGTTGATACGGAAATTCATTATGAGTATCATAAATATCAATATCGGCAGATTTTCCGGTACCTCCACCCGCTTCGCGGAATGCAATTTCACGTAATCTACCAATTTCCAACATTACATTTGGTGCATTATGGTAATTAACTGTATACAGTAAATTTGACCCAAAACTTGTTTTGCGTAAAAATCTATCAGGACTTAATTCTGCTTCTAGAATACTTCGTTCTATGGGTTCAATTATTGTTTCCATTTGTTTGTTTCGCTAATGCGTATGTTATCTGTTTTAGTTCTTGAGCCCATTCTTTATCTTTTTTTGCTTCAGAAAAATATGTATAAGAAATTGGCTTTCCAAAAGTTACAGAGATAGTTTCATTTGTATGTTTGTATAATTCATCTACTAAATAAAACATCTCAAGATTCGCTTTAATTCCGAATCGTTTTCTTGCGTATGCTAAATTATAAAAGAAATTTGAATTTTTTCCATGAATAAATATAGGAATTATATCGCGTTTATATTTTTTTGCATACGTCACACACGATTTTTGCCATTCTAAATCGGTAATAACGCCATTAATTTTGCGAGATACTATACCAGCCGGAAACACTATAATTTGGGCATTGGAGGTATATGCTGAATCTATAAGCGTAAGATATTCTTTTGAATTTTTCCCATGTTTATTTAAAGGCAAAAAAACCTCCTCCATATCGGGCAAATGCAATAACAAATCATTTACTAAAAATTTAATATGTGGAAAAAATTCTGAAATACATGCCATTAACAGTATTCCGTCGGGACCACCAAAAGGGTGATTTGCGACAAAAATATATCGACCGTCGGCAGGAATATGCTCTCGACCGTTAATATGAGTTTTAATAGAATGTATTTCTAAAAATTTCCTCATTTTTTCAGCCCCTTTATATGGTGCAATTATTCTTAAATCTCGGTTTAAGTCGTTTTGGTGAATTATTTTTTTTATGTATGAAAAAATAAAACGAGGAATCATTGTAAATAATCGAGGATTTTTTTGACGAAAAACCTTTTCAATATCAATATATACATCAGAATTATTCATTTTTCCTCAACATAGGAATGCAAATGTACAAGTAAATATAATATGATAGAAGATTTTTTTTATTTTTGTGCAAAATAGTATTGGAAATATTGTGAAAAATAACCCAATACAAATAAAACAATTTAAACATATCTCATGAAAACAATTCAATTTGCTGTTGTAGGTTTGGGGCATATAGGCAAACGTCATGCTCAAATGATAAAACAAGATCCGGATGCTCGTTTGGTTGCATACTGTGATATAAGACCACGTGAGGAATTAGATTTACAAGAAACCGACGTTCCTTTTTTTAATTCAATTGAAGATATGTTGAATTCGGGAATAGAAATAGATGTGGTAAATATATGCACTCCCAATGGATTTCATGCTGAACAATCAATTGCAGCACTCGAAAAAAAATGCCATGTAGTATGCGAAAAACCAATGGCTCTCACAAAATCCGATGCCGAAAAAATGATATATAAATCACTCGAAGTTTCGCGTAATATTTTTTGTGTTATGCAAAATAGATATTCACCACCTTCGGTATGGCTTAAAGAAATAGTTTCGCAACAAATAATTGGCAAACCATTTATGATTCAGCTTAATTGTTATTGGAATAGAGACGAACGCTATTACAAAAAAGGCGGTTGGCATGGCAATGGCACACTCGATGGCGGCACTCTATTTACCCAATTTTCGCACTTTATTGATATTATGTATTGGTTGTTTGGCGATATTTCAAATATCAAAGCAAACTTTAAAGATTTTAACCATCAAAACCTTACCGATTTTGAAGATAGTGGTTTTGTTTCGTTTGATTTTGTAAACGGGGGTATGGGAAGTCTTAATTATTCTACATCGGTTTGGGATTCTAATTTAGAAAGCAGTATAACCATAGTTGGAGAAAAGGGAACTATAAAAGTTGCCGGACAATACATGAATGAAGTTGTATATTGTAATATTAAGGACTACAAAATGCCGGAATTGGCACCTTGCAATCCGCCCAATGATTACGGACAATACAAAGGTTCGGCAGCAAATCATCATTATGTAATACGCAACGTGGTAGAAACATTGCAACAAAAAACTACAATTACCACCAATGCTATGGAAGGATTAAAGGTTGTAGATATTATAGAACGAATATACGCCTGTAAATAAGCCCAACATTCTGTTCTAATGAATACACGTTTTCAACGCTCCGAATTATTGCTTGGAAGCCAATGTATGCAAAGTATTGCATCACAAAAAGTCATTGTATTTGGAATCGGCGGTGTAGGAAGT
The DNA here is from genome assembly GCA_002069975.1 of Bacteroidetes bacterium ADurb.Bin217. GTDB lineage: Bacteria > Bacteroidota > Bacteroidia > Bacteroidales > UBA1715 > MWCJ01. The sequence continues at coordinate 57,855 of MWCJ01000002.1, forward strand.
TGGTGTACCGAAAGTTTAATTCGTAGTGGCATTAGGCATCTTACTATAGTAGATTCAGATATTGTATGCGAAACAAATTGCAACCGACAATTACATGCAACATCAACTACTATTGGTAAACCAAAAGTAGAAGTTATGCGTTCTCGATTACTCGAAATCAATCCGCAGGCTCATATTGTAGCTTTGCACAAAACATTTACCCCCTACAATTCTGATGATTTTGAATTACATACCTACGATTATATTATAGATTGTATTGATAGTTTAGCATGCAAAATAGAACTTATACGACACGCCACACGAACAAATGCGGTATTTTTTTCATCTATGGGAGCATCACTTAAAATTAATCCCCTCTATATTCAAGTAGCAGAATTTTGGAAAGTTCGAGGTTGCCCGTTTGGCTCTATTATTCGTAAACGCATGCGAAAAGGAGAATTGCCTGCAAAAAAATTTTTATGTGTATATAGCGAAGAAGTACTCGAAAACAAGGGTGAATCGATATTGCCCGAAACTCATTTAGATACTCAGCCCGTATTTACAGCCCCCGAACACGACCAATGGCAAAGCAAAAAAGCAGTATTAAACGGAACTATGGTTCATGTTACGGCAGTGTTTGGCTTTACCCTTGCCGGTTTAGTAATTCAGAATGAAGTTAAACGTTTCTCTAACAACAAATAATTTGTATCGAAATAGTCGATAACCACGTTATATTAATTTTCACTCAATCAACACAATGATAATTGAAGCAAAAAACGGAACGTATGAATTTGACGAAACCAAGCAGCGCCAACAAAGCGATGTGAGTTTTTTTACAAGTTTCAAAGGAATTCATAAAGAAACGGGCAATCCTATTGTTGTTCGAAAGTTATTACATGAATCTCAAATTCCATCAGAAACTCATACAGATGCGGCTGAACAAGTTTTAACACACATTCACAATCTACACCCATCTATAGCACAAATACTTGATGTATGCATTGTCAACAACGAAGTATATGTTATTCGAGAATATATTCAAGGTATAAGTTTACAACAATTATTGTTCACGCCCGATTTCCCTCAATATCGCAATCCGTTTCTTATGTTGCACATAATTAAACAAGTATTAGAACTACTTGAAGTTATTCACAACTATGGAATTATTCACCGAAGCATTTGTCCACAACATATATTTATTCCCTGTAACGAACTAGGCGAAATAAACACCCTAGAATTACAAATAAAAGTTGTAGCTTTTGAATATGCACAAATACAAGGAAATTCTTTGTTTGCATTTTCTCGCACACCTATTATGCGAACATATTCGCCACCTGAATTAATATTAAAATTCGACATGTTAATTACTACTGTAACAGATATATATAGCACAGGGGTTTGTTTATACGAATGTTTTTCGCGTAAACCGGCATTTGATACCGACAACAAAGATTTACTCTTTCATACACAAGTGGCATTTCCGCTTAAAAAACATTGGAATATACCCAAAGAACTGTTTGCTATAATCCAAAAAGCTACTCATAAACATGTATTTACAAAACCACCAAGCAGATATTCACATGAAAATTTAGAATATGCGTTAAAACTCGCTTGCAGTATGCGCTATTTACAAGCTACCGATATGAAACACGATATAGAACTTTACATACAACATTTACATAATTCTAAAAAACAATCATTGTTCAAAAAGATTGCAAATTTTACAAAAAGATAAAACGTGAGCTCTCGCTTTTTTGCCAAGAATGATACAACAAATAAAATAATACATTAGATTTGTGCTGTTTTATATCCAAATTTACTGTAAGAAAAAAATACTTTGTATACATTTGGTTTAAATATAATTACAAACTATTAAAACATTGTGTGTTATGAAACATTTTTTACATATACCATTACTGATATTGTGTATGTTCGCATCACACGTATTTTCACAATCGTTTTCTGACGCAACGGTAAAAAAACAAACAAAAGGACCATATATAGAGTTTACAAAAACCACTCATTCATTTGGAACTATCACATTCGGAGAACCAGCTTCGTATAATTTTGAATTTACCAATACAGGTACAGAACCACTAATAATTACAAATGTACGCAGTACTTGCGGCTGCACTGTTCCTCAATGGAACACTCAAGCTATAGCACCCGGAGCGTCCGAATCTATTACTGTGAGTTACGACACAAAACGAAGTGGCGGATTTTCAAAAGGAATAACAGTTTATACAAATGCTGTAAATAAAGAAATAATACTTATAATAGAAGGCGAAGTTACCGCCAATCCTAATAAACCTGTTTTAGGCGAAAAATAATTAGTTACATATATGCCAAAAATTTCAGACAGAGGCTTTACTATGCCTCCATCACCAATCAGAAAATTAGCAAAATATGCCGATGCTGCAAAACTACGTGGCATCGAAGTACTTCATTTAAATATCGGACAACCCGATTTGCTCACACCTCAATGTGGCATTGAAGCTGTAAAACAGTTTTCCGATTCATATGTTTCATATTCTCCTTCGGCCGGAAACCTGAGTTTACGAAAAAAATTGGCTAATTACTATAAACAAGCAAACATAGATATTTCATACGAAGATATTTTAATCACTACAGGTGGTTCAGAAGCCATTTGTTTTGCGTATTATAGCATTTTAAACTACGCCGACGAAGTAATAGTTCCTGAACCTTTTTACTCAAATTATTACGGATTTACAACAGAAACCGGAGCACGAATGATACCCGTAAGGTCGTCTATAGAAACCGGATTTGCATTGCCTCAAATTGAAGAATTTGAAAAAGCTTTAACACCACGTACAAAAGCTATTATGCTATGTAATCCCAATAACCCAACAGGCTATGTGTATTCTAAAAACGAATTAGAACAAATTCGTGATTTAGTAAAAAAATATGATTTGTTTTTAATGTGCGATGAAGTATACCGTGAATTTTGCTACGATAGCCCACACTATTCGGTAATGAATTTAAAAGGAATAGAAGAAAATACAATACTTATCGATTCTTTTTCGAAACGATACAATGTGTGTGGAATTCGAATTGGAGCCTTAATATCACGAAACAAAGAAGTAATAGCTACCTCATTAAAATTTGCTCAAGCACGATTAAGCCCTCCAAGTTTTGGACAAATTGCTGCAGAGGCTTTACTCGACACTCCTGCCGACTATTTACGCACATCGGCACAAGAATACAAAGAACGTCGCAATTACATTATTAACGAACTCAATGCTATAAAAGGAGTTCGCTCTCCTATGCCCAAAGGTGCATTTTATTCTATTGTTGAACTACCTATCGACGATGCCGAAAAATTCTGTCAATGGTTACTCGAAGAATTCGAATTTGAAGGTTCTACCGTAATGTTTGCTCCGGGCAACGGTTTTTACACCGGCAAAAAATTAGGAGAAAACCAAGTTCGTATAGCATATGTGTTAGAACACGACAAACTAAAAAAAGCAATTAAATGCTTACGCGAAGCCCTAAAAGTATATCCTGGACGAACCATAGAACAATAATATGCAGACCAAGGTATTATTTATAATTAATCCTAATTCAGGCACAAAACGCAGGAAAAACATTGAAGAACTTGCAAAAACTTATTTGCCCGAATCAGATTTTTTATGCTATTTTATTTATACCGAACGTCGCGGACATGCTACCGAAATTTGTAAAAATGCTGTTTTAAATTTCGATATTATTGTTGCTGTTGGAGGTGATGGAACTATTCACGAAGTTGCACAACACGTTATTCATTCAAATGCTGCACTTGCTATTATTCCTATGGGATCCGGCAACGGTTTAGCTCGCTTTTTACACATACCGCTTTTGCAAAAAAAAGCAGTACAACTTATTGCAAAAAAACAAATACATCGCATAGACACAATTTTATGCAACAACGAATATTTTATTAATGTAGCGGGCTTTGGGTTCGATGCTCGCATAGGCGACGTATTCGATAAAACACCAAAACGTGGAGGAGTAAAATATATAAAACTTGTTGGAAAAGAATTATTTAATTACAAACCACAAACGCTAACTTTTTTTGCAGAAGATTCTCAATTTACCAAAACATTTTTTATAGCATCAATTGCAAATTCAAGTCAATGGGGAATGAATGCACACATTGCTCCTTTGGCCGATATTCGCGATGGATTTTTTGACGTAGTATTTATAAAAAAATTCCCTATTCGTGCAGCTCTTACATTGGTATGGAAATTATTTTCGAAGCAAATACACACATCTAAATATGTTGAGACATTTAAAGCTCATTCTCTAACCGTGAACAATAATTCTTCGTGCGTTTTACACCTCGACGGCGAACCACGCACAATCGAAGGAGATATAGCCTTTACAATTCATAAACATTCGTTAGCAATCATAATGGGCTAAAAGAGTAAAACCACATATTTACCAATAAGCTCTTAATACATTTTATACACCAAGCATCTCCGTAAAACACGTAAACCATTACGAGCAACTCGTATTTTTTTGATTTTTAACATATTATATAAAAATATATTGTAAGTATTTTATAATTTTGCCTTATAATTTTTTTATAAAACGTAATTTTTATTTACAAAAATTTCAAAATAATATGTCAAAAGATTTAGAATTACAAGTAAACGATTTTATGGCAAAAGTAATTGCCAAAAATCCAGGTGAATTAGAATTTCACCAAGCGGTAAAGGAAGTTGTGGAATCAATTTTACCATTTATCGAAGAAAATCCAAAATACAAAGCAGCAAAAATTCTCGAAAGAGTTGTTGAGCCCGAACGTGTAATTATGTTCAGAGTACCTTGGATTGATGATAAAGGCGAAATTCAAGTAAACAGAGGATTTCGTATTCAAATGAATAGTGCAATTGGTCCTTACAAAGGTGGTATCCGTTTTCATCCTACCGTTAGTTTAGGTGTACTTAAATTTTTAGCTTTCGAACAAGTATTCAAAAACAGCTTAACTACATTGCCTATGGGTGGTGGTAAAGGAGGTTCTGATTTTGACCCTAAAGGAAAATCAGACAACGAAGTTATGCGTTTTTGCCAAAGTTTCATGACCGAATTACAACGTCATATTGGTGCCGACACTGATGTACCTGCAGGCGATATCGGTGTTGGAGGACGTGAAGTTGGATATATGTATGGACAATACAAACGATTACGTAACGAATTTACCGGAGTACTTACCGGAAAAGGCATTGGATGGGGTGGTTCATTAATTCGTCCGGAAGCTACCGGTTACGGTCAAGTATATTTTGCAGAAGAAATGCTTAAAACTCGTGGCGATTCTATGAAAGGTAAAGTATGTGTAGTTTCAGGTTCGGGTAACGTGGCTCAATATGCTATTGAAAAAGCAACACAATTAGGTGCTAAATGTGTTACAGCATCAGATTCTAATGGTTTTATTTATGACCCAGCCGGTATCGATACTGAAAAATTAGCATACTTAATGGACCTTAAAAATAACAAACGCGGACGTATTAAAGAATACGCTGATAAATATAAATGTGAATATCACGAAGGAAAAACCCCATGGGGAATTAAATGTGATGTTGCACTCCCATCGGCTACACAAAACGAAATTAACGGCGACGATGCTCGTATGTTAATCAAAAACGGTTGTATGTGTGTATCAGAAGGAGCTAATATGCCATCTACACCTGAAGCAATAGAGGTATATATTCAAGCTAAAATTTTATACGGTTTGGGTAAAGCTGCTAATGCCGGTGGAGTTGCCACATCAGGTCTTGAAATGTCGCAAAACTCAATGAGACTTGCTTGGACTCGCGAAGAGGTTGATGCAAAACTTCAAAGCATTATGAAAAATATTCATGCAACATGTGTGAAATATGGAACAGAAAAAGATGGATATATAAATTATGTAAAAGGAGCAAATATTGGCGGATTTATTAAAGTTGCCGATGCTATGATTGCTCAAGGTGTTATTTAATTCCATTAAAAAAATATCTTCAATTGCTCTGCAATTGAACTCGTGAAAAAACACGAACACGATTTTTTTATGTTTTTTATGTTTTTTTACAGCCTCCTTACTCTATTTCTGTGAGTAAGGGGGTTTTTTCTCATTATCCCACAATAGAAAATAATGAGAAAACACATTTCGAAATAAAGTATTGAAGATATATATAGTAAAAAATTATATGTTTGTATAAAAGAAATAAAATGAATAAAATAGTTGCTAAAGAAATACTTTCTGACCTTGTTGTAAAACTTGAAATAGAAGCTCCGCTTATTGCGAAAAAACGTAAAGCCGGACATTTTGTAATAGTAAAAATTGGTGAAAAGGGCGAACGAATTCCTTTAACAATTTCGCAAGCCGACATATCAAAAGGAACCATTACACTTATTTTACAAAAAGTAGGCGTTACCAGTCACAAATTGGCACAACTCAATGTTGGCGATTATATTTCGGATGTTGTAGGACCATTAGGCAAAGCTACTCATATAGAAAAATTTGGAACAGTATTATGTGCCGGTGGTGGCGTTGGTATTGCTCCGTTATTACCAATAATTCAAGAAATGAAAGCAGCAGGAAACAGAGTAATTTCGGTGCTTGCAGCTCGCACAAAAGAATTATTGATTTTAGAACAAGAAGTACGTGACTGTTCCGACGAAGTAATTGTAATGACCGACGATGGTTCGTATGGAACAAAAGGATTGATTACTCAAGGAATGGACGAAGTTATAGCTCGCGAAAAAGTTGCCTTGTGTGTAACCATTGGACCTGCTATTATGATGAAATTCACATCAATGCTAACAAAAAAATACAATATTCCAACCGTAGCAAGCTTAAACACTATAATGGTAGATGGTACCGGAATGTGCGGAGCTTGTAGAATAACAGTAGGCGGACAAACCAAATTTGTTTGTGTTGACGGTCCTGAATTCGATGCTCATCAAATAGATTTTGAAGAAATGCTTATGCGTTTAGGAGCATACAAAACCGAGGAATCTGAAGCGTATCAAGCATATTTACAAAAAGTTTAAGAATTTATAATTATGACAACATATCAAGAATATTTGAAAGAACAACGTGAATTAGCTTGGCGTGCAGATTTACGTAAACAAATTCCTGCAAAAGACCGAACATCGAAAGAACGAGTAAAAATGCCCGAACAAGATGCTTTGCAACGAAGCGCCAATCATGCCGAAGTAAATTTAGGATTAACTGCCGAAATGGCTATAAACGAAGCACAACGATGTTTAGATTGTGTTACCCCGACCTGTGTTGAAGGGTGTCCGGTGGGAATTAATATTCCGGGATTTATAAAATGTATAGAAACAAAAGATTTTTTAGGTGCAGCAAAAGTACTTAAACAAACAAATGCATTGCCTGCTGTATGTGGTAGAGTATGCCCACAAGAAATACAATGCGAATCGAAATGTTTTTATACTATTAAAATGAACAAACCTGCAGTAGCTATAGGAAATTTAGAGCGATTTGCAGCAGATTTCGAACGAGAATCGGGCAATATTTCTATTCCCGAAGTTGCAGCTCCCAATGGATTCAAAGTTGCCGTAATAGGTTCGGGACCTGCAGGACTAGCTGCTGCCGGCGATTTAATTAAAGCCGGATGCTCTGTAACGGTATTCGAAGCCTTACACGAAATTGGAGGTGTACTTAAATATGGTATTCCAGAATTCCGTTTACCAAACTATATGGTAGATGTAGAAATAAACAACCTCAAACAAATGGGGGTAGAATTTATTACGAATTTTGTAGTTGGCAGTACTGCATCTATTCAGGATTTACGCGACCAAGGATATCAAGCCTTTTTTGTGAGCAGTGGTGCCGGATTGCCAAATTTCATGAAAATTCCCGGCGAAAATTATTCCGGCATTCTTTCATCGAATGAATATTTAACGCGTGTGAATTTAATGGGTGCTGCAAAACCCGATTACGACACGCCTGTGTTTTTAGGAAAAAATGTAGCAGTTATTGGCGGAGGAAATACTGCTATGGATTCGGTTCGAACAGCAAAACGACTAGGGGCAAAACGTGCTATGATTATTTACAGACGTTCACTTGACGAAATGCCTGCACGTAAAGAAGAAATACATCATGCTATTGAAGAAGGTGTTGAATTTATGTGCTTGAACAATCCACTTGAATATTTTGCCGATTCACAAGGGAGAGTAAACAAGATGCGAGTTCAAAAAATGGAATTAGGCGAACCCGATGCTTCGGGACGACGAAAACCAATACCAATGGAAGGCTCGGAATACGAAATAGATGTAGATTTGGTTGTAGTGAGTGTTGGCGTTTCTCCAAACCCTCTTATTCCAAGTAGTTTACCTCAGTTAGAAATGTCGAAATGGGGAACAATTATAGTAGACAAAGAATCTATGCAAAGTAACATTTCCGATATATTTGCCGGTGGCGATATCGTACGTGGAGGCGCTACGGTTATACTTGCTATGGGCGATGGACGTAAAGCGGCACAAGGAATTTTAGAATATTTACATGAATTTAAAAAGTAACCAGCTATGATAGATACATCGGTAAAATATTTGGGTATAACCCTTAAAAATCCTATAGTAGTAGGTAGTTGTGGTTTAACCTCAACAATAGAGAGTCTTAAAAAACTTGAATCGTGTGGTGCGGGGGCTGTTGTTTTAAAGTCAATTTTCGAAGAGCAAATACTGCAACAGACTGATTCTGAACTACAAGAAGTTCAAAAAAATAGTTTATTATATTCTCAAATGTCAGAAAGTTTCGATTATATAGACACGTATATAAAAGATAAAACTGTAGATGCGTATGTGCAACTTATTTCACAAGCAAAACAGTCGTTACTAATTCCTGTAATTGCAAGCATAAATTGCGTATCGGATTTTGAATGGACTACATTTGCAAAAAAAATAGAAAAAGCCGGTGTCGATGCATTAGAATTAAATGTATTTTTATCGGCAGCCGATATTACCGAAACAAATTTTGAACAAACAATTATTGCTATTATAAACAAAGTTACAGCTTCTGTTTCTATTCCAGTATGCGTAAAAATATCGAGTTCGTTTACCAAAATTTCTAAAACTATTCAAACAATAGCACAATCAAATGTAAAAGGAATTGTGTTATTCAATAGATTCTACAGTCCCGATATTGATTTAGAATCATTGCAAATAGTTAATTCGGGTAGATATAGCAACCCTGCTGATTATACACTTCCGCTGCGTTGGATAGGATTAAATGCAAACAAAGTTTCGTGCGATTTAATTGCTTCAACCGGAATTCATACCGGCGATGCTGTTGTAAAACAAATACTTGCAGGTGCAGCAGCAGTTCAAGTTGTATCGGCATTGTACACCAATGGTTACGACCATATTCAAACCATGCTTGCTCAATTAGAAGCATTTATGAATTCTAAAGGATATCAGTATATCGACCAATTTAAAGGAAAACTTGCAGTAACAGAAACTAACGCGTCGGCATACGAGCGAATACAGTTTATGAAATACTATGCTGAAATAGGTAAGTAATTGGAAATTAACATTTGCAATTACAAAATCACAATAAAAAAAGGCTGTTCAACAGCCTTTTTTATTCGTATGATGTAGTATAATTATGCTAATTTTTTCGCCAACCCCTTATCAATTGCATCTAAAAAATCTTCAGTTGTAACCCAATGCGAATCGTTCATTTGTCTGCCATGAATAGAAAGAGCTAAATCTTTAGTCATTACCCCCGATTCAACCGTTTCTATACATACTTGTTCCAATGTTTGAGCAAAGTGTATAAGGTTCTGATTATTGTCTAATTTGCCACGAAAAGCAAGCCCGCGTGTCCAAGCAAAAATAGACGCAATTGGATTAGTTGATGTTTTTTTACCTTGTTGGTGGTCTCTGTAATGACGGGTAACGGTGCCGTGTGCAGCTTCAGCTTCCATTGTAGAACCATCGGGAGTTATAAGTACCGACGTCATTAATCCCAACGAACCAAATCCCTGTGCAACAGTATCGCTTTGAACGTCGCCATCGTAGTTTTTGCATGCCCACACAAATTCCCCATGCCATTTGAGAACCGAAGCTACCATATCATCAATAAGGCGATGTTCGTAGGTAAGACCTAATGCGTCAAACTGTGTTTTAAATTCTGTTTGATATACTTGTTCAAAAATGTCTTTAAAACGACCATCGTATTTTTTAAGAATTGTATTTTTGGTAGACATATACAATGGCCATTTTTTTTGCAAAGCCATATTAAAACACGAACGTGCAAATCCAAATATAGATTCATCTGTATTGTACATTGCCATTGCTATACCATCATCGTTGAAATTGTAAACTTCGTGAACGTGAGCTGCACTTCCATCGGCAGGTTCAAAGGTAATAGTAAGTTTACCGGCACCTTTAGTTACAAAATCAGTAGCTTTGTATTGATCACCGTGTGCATGACGACCTATAATGATAGGTTTTGTCCAGTTTGGAACTAAACGTGGAACATTTTGAATTACAATAGGTTCACGAAAAACAGTTCCACCTAAAATATTACGGATTGTCCCGTTAGGCGATTTCCACATCTGTTTCAAATTAAATTCTTGCACACGAGCTTCATCGGGAGTAATAGTTGCACACTTAATTCCTACTTTGTATTTTTTTATTGCTTCTGCCGCATCTATAGTAACTTGGTCATTAGTTTCATCGCGATGTTCTACGCCCAAGTCATAATATTTAATATCAATATCAAGATATGGCACTATAAGTTTGTCTTTTATAAATTTCCAAATGATTCTGGTCATTTCATCGCCATCTAAATCTACCACAGGATTTGCTACATGTATCTTCTTCATTTCGTTTAATTATTACAGATTCTATTTGACATTTTTATAACTAATTCTATACAAAAGTACATGTATTTTTTTTGCAGCATACATTTTTATATTCTAATACCGCATGTTTTGAATTGACTCACGATATACTATTTATTACACTACAGTTTGTAAAACATTTTTTGTATATTGCAATGTATTATTAAAACTAAAAAATATGAAATTATTACTCACAACAATTGTTAGCCTTTGTATTTCAATACATGTTTTTTCACAAGATTTTACTTACATTAAAGACGCTGTGCTAACCGATTCACTCAGTTGTTTTAGAGCTCATAATCAAGTTGTAGAATGTGCAAATTATTTATTAACAAATCCGTGCAAACAAGAATTAAATAGTTTATATGCAAGCGATTTTGTAATTCAGTGGATGACAAAAACCCCAAATTACTCATTTTCACTTCACGAAAAATTCTATAAAACTATAGAATCTGATGTATTATTAGTAAGCCGCTATTACGCAGCAATGGCAAAATTAGCTATCGAAAAAAATACTGATGTAACATCCGATGAAATGCAATTTGAAGCAATTAAAGAATTTTTAAAATATTGCAGCAACTCTAAAAATAAGGTTGTGGTAAACAAAAAATTACAGAAATATCTCGATGCTCATAAAAGCAATAGTTTACGTGACATGTTATAACCTTCAAACATATACAAGCAACACATGAACGTATTGCTAACAGGAGCTACAGGGTATATTGGGAAACGATTATTACCTATTTTAGTAGAAAACGGATACACTGTAATTTGCTGTGTTAGAGATGCGAATAAATTTCATGTAGAAGATTCTATCAAAGAATATATTGAAGTTATTGAGATAGATTTAACTATCAAAGAAACACTTACAAAAATTCCTACTAACATAGATTTTGCTTACTATCTTGTTCATTCTATGTCTACATCAAAAGACTTTAGTGAATTAGAGAAAATATCTGCTATTAATTTTAGAGAAGCGTTGAACCGCACAAACGTAAAACAAGTAATTTATTTAAGTGGTATTGTAAATTCTCAAACATTATCAAAACATCTTAATTCTCGAAAAAATGTAGAAATAGAATTAGGTAAAGGAAAATACTCTTTAACAACAGTAAGAGCAGGCATAATCATAGGTTCCGGAAGTGCATCGTTTGAAATTATTCGCGATTTAGTAGAAAAATTACCGGTAATGATAACCCCCAAATGGCTGAGAACCAAATGCCAACCAATAGGTATTTCTGATGTTATTAAAATATTAATTGGCATTTTACATAATGAAAGCGTTTATAATAAAAGTTTTGATATAGGTGGAAACGAAATCTTAACATATAAAGAAATGCTCCTCGGTTTTGCTTGGGTACGAGGATTGAAACGATATATTTGGACAGTTCCGGTAATGACACCAAAGCTTTCATCGTATTGGCTCTATTTTGTAACTTCCACGTCGTATAAACTTGCCGTTTCTTTGGTAGATAGTATGAAAGTTGAAGTAATTGCGAAAAACGACACTATTAATAAAATACTAAATATTCACCCCCTCCCCTATAAAGAATATATTAAACAAGCCTTTGAGCAAATAGAACACAATGAAATAATTTCGAGCTGGAAAGATTCTACTATAAGCGGAAGAATGAATTTTAAAATATCTGACTATATTAAAGTACCCGAATTTGGATGTTTTACAGATATTCGCTCCAAACAAGTTTCGGATATAAACTCATGCATAGAAAAAATTTGGCACATTGGTGGTGATACCGGATGGTATTATGCCAATTGGTTATGGCGACTCCGAGGTTTTATTGATAAACTTTTTGGAGGCGTAGGATTACGGCGAGGAAGAACAAATGTAACCGATATTCATGCCGGCGACACCTTAGATTTTTGGAGAGTTCTGTATGCCAATAAAACAGAAAAACGGCTACTCTTATTTGCAGAAATGAAGTTACCAGGAGAGGCGTGGTTAGAATTTAGAATAGTTGATACTGTACTTATTCAAACAGCAACATTTCGCCCCAAAGGCTTATTTGGCAGATTATATTGGTATTTAGTATTTCCATTACACGGGTTTATATTCAGAGGTTTATTACGCGAATTAACCAATCTCAAAAAAAGCAGCAAATGATTATTCAAAACAGAATAAAACCTCATTTGCAATAAAACAATGCTGAAATAAAATATAAAAAATGCTATTGAATATCTATTTTTAAGAACACCATTTGTGTAGTATTGATAGTATATTTACATTGAAAAAAAAAATGTGATATATTGAATTCAATACAAACGCAATGATACACGATTTCGAAACAATACAACAAACGTTTGCTACCGCTACAGCTAATATGGAATTAATACGTTCCTATACAAAACGTCCTTTGACTTTAACTGAGAAAATTTTATTTACTCATTTAGATAAAGCGGAACTCAAACAAGTAGATACCATTCAACGAGGCAAAGATTATTGTAATTTTTATCCCGATAGAGTTGCTATGCAAGATGCTACTGCACAAATGGCATTGTTACAATTTATGAATGCAGGAAAAAAACGAGTAGCCGTTCCATCGTCAGTCCACTGCGACCATTTAATTATAGCAGAACAAGGCGAACATAGCGATTTAGCAACCGCCAACAATACAAATGCAGAAGTATACAATTTTTTAAGTTCAGTTTCACAAAAATATGGAATTGGTTTTTGGAAACCGGGTTCAGGAATTATACATCAAATTATATTAGAAAATTATGCCTATCCGGGAGGAATGATAATAGGTACTGATAGCCACACAGTTAATGGCGGTGGATTAGGTATGATATCAATAGGCGTAGGTGGAGCCGATGCCTGCGATGTAATGAGCGGCATGGCATGGGAACTTAAAATGCCCAAAATTATAGGTGTTAAACTTACTGGAACATGTAATCCTTGGGTAGCTCCTAAAGATATTATTTTAAAATTAGCAGGAATTCTTACGGTAAAAGGGGCAACCAATGCCGTACTCGAATATTTTGGAGAAGGAACTGCATCACTATCATGCACCGGTAAAGCAACTATATGTAATATGGGTGCCGAAGTAGGTGCAACTACATCAATATTTGCATACGATGCAAGCATGAAACAATATTTAGAACATACAGGCAGAGCTGCCGTTGCTCAATTAGTAGAACAACATGCATCGTTAGTAAAAGCAGACGACCAAGTAATAGAAAACCCCGAATTATATTACGACTCTATAATTGAAATTAATCTTTCGGAACTCGAACCACATATTAATGGACCATTTACGCCCGATTTGGCTACACCAATTTCAAAATTCGGTGAGTTGGCTCGTACCGAAAAATGGCCTTTAGAACTTAAAGTAGGATTAATAGGCTCATGTACAAATTCATCATACGAAGACTTAACCAAAGCAGCTTCACTTGCTCGTCAGGCTTTAGATTTAGATTTAGAAATAAAATCAGAATTTTTAGTATCTCCGGGGTCGGTAATGATTAAAAAAACAGCAAAACGCGATGGATTAATTACCGATTTTGAAAATATTGGTGGTGTAGTACTCGCAAATGCTTGTGGACCATGTATTGGACAGTGGAACCGCGAAAATCCTGAACCCGAACAAAAAAATTCAATAATCACATCATTTAATAGAAATTTCGCAAAACGTGCCGATGGAAATCCAAACACGTACTCGTTTGTTGCTTCGCCTGAAATTGTTACAGCATTGACTATTGCAGGTAGAATTGATTTTAATCCGTTAACCGAAAGTTTAATAAACAAACATGGCAAACACGTTACTTTACAAGCACCTGTAGGCGATGTTATCCCTGCAAAAGGTTTTGAGATGGTGGATGCCGGATTTATAGCTCCCGATCAAGCAAATTCATCAATAGAAATTTCTATAAACCCGCAATCAGAACGATTACAAAAATTAGAACCGTTTGAACCATGGAATGGTAAAGATTTTACAAACCTTCAATTACTCATAAAAGCACAAGGGAAATGTACTACCGACCATATTTCTATGGCAGGTCCATGGTTACGCTATCGCGGACACCTCGAAAACATATCAGACAATTTACTAATGGGTGCAGTAAATGCGTACAATGGAGAAACGAATAAAGTTTGTAATTCCCTAACCGGATTATACGACAAAGTTTCGAGTGTAGCTAAAGCATATAAAGCACAAGGATTGTCGTCAATTGTAGTAGCAGAAGATAATTATGGTGAAGGTTCATCGCGCGAACATGCAGCTATGGAACCACGTTTTTTGGGTGTACAAGTAATTTTAGCAAAATCATTTGCTCGAATTCACGAAACAAACCTAAAAAAACAAGGCATGTTGGCACTTACATTTGTAAATCCTAGTGATTATGACTTGATACTTGAAGGTGATACTATTTCAATTCTTGGACTTGAATCTTTTACCGAAGGTGTAAATTTACAGGTACAGGTATCTCATACAAATGGAACTAACCATACATTTGAAGCAAAACATACATACAATGACGTGCAAATTGCATGGTTTAAAGCCGGAAGTGCACTTAATTTAATAGCAATAGAATCAAAACAATAAAACATAAAAATCATATGGAAAACGAATTATTATTAACGCAATTATCAAATATGATAAAAGAAAACTGTAGACTCGACAGTGAATTATTTGATAAATTTGACGTAAAACGAGGACTTCGCAACAAAGACCACTCAGGAGTATTGGTTGGGTTAACTAATATAGGTAATGTAGTAGGATACAAAAAAAATGAAGAAACAGGAAAGTTAGACCCAATTCCCGGTGAATTACGTTATAGAGATATTGAAGTTACTGATTTGGTGAAAGGGTGCGAAAAATCTAAAATGCATGGATTCGAGGAAATTGTTTATCTATTATTAGCAGGTAAACTTCCAAATATGAATGAATTAGCAGCATTTAGTTCATATTTAGCCGACAATAGAGATTTGACCAGCTCCTTTACCAAAAACATGATTCTTTCTTTAAGAGGAAAAGACATTATGAATATGCTTGCTCGTTCGGTTTTAGCACTTTACACTCTCGACAAACATGCCGACGATACTACACCAGAAAATTTAGTAAAACAATCATTAAAACTCATTGCTCAAGTTCCTGTAATTATTGCATATTCGTATCATAGTATGATGAATGCATATTATCGTAAAGAACTTGTAATTCGACATCCAAATCCCGAATTATCTACTGCAGAAAATTTCTTATACTTAATAAAAGGTGAAGGAAATTACACAAAAACTGAAGCTGACATTCTTGATTTAAGTCTTATTTTACATGCCGACCATGGTGGTGGAAATAACTCAACATTTACTATCCGCGTAACAAGCTCATCGGGAACAGATACATATGCTGCTATAGCATCTGCAATAGCTTCGCTTAAAGGGCCTCTCCATGGTGGTGCTAATTTGCAAGTTGAAGAAATGATGGACAACATTCGTAAAAATGTAAAAAATTGGGAGGACGAAGATGAAATTTATAACTATTTAATTAAAATTCTAAAAAAAGAAGCATTTAACAAATCGGGTAAAATATACGGAATGGGACATGCGGTATATACAATTTCTGACCCTCGTGCAATTTTATTACGCGAACGCGCTGCTATACTTGCAAAAGAAAAAGGTCTAGAAAAAGAATTTAATTTATATACCAAAGTTGAAAAACTTGCTCAAAAAGCATTTTATGATTTTAAAACAGGTACAGACAAAACAGTATGTGCCAATGTAGACTTTTATTCAGGATTTGTTTACAATGCCATAGGCTTACCTAAAGAAGTATTTACACCAATATTTGCAATGTCGCGTATGGCAGGTTGGTGCGCACATCGTATCGAAGAACTCAATTTTGACCAACGACGAATAATTCGTCCTGCATACAAAGCAGTATATACCGGTCCGGGATATATTTCAATTAGCGAACGAAAATAAAAAACAGAAAAGGGTTAGCAATGCTAACCCTTTTTTTTTATATTTACATAAAAATACTAAAAGCTGTTTCGTTTTTGTTTTTAATTAAAATTTTTGGAGATTTTGAGCTTCAGATGAATTAAAATCGACACAAATAGCTTTCCTATTTGAGGAGTTTTTTTATGAAATATGAAGTTCGAAGGAACAAAAATTAATTACAAAATAAAATTCAAACAGTTTCTACATATGAAAACAATTTTTGCGGTTCTTATTTTTTGTGTGTTTATTTCATGTAAAGGTCAAAATTCTATGATAGACAAATCGGTAGTTAAAACAGTAGATATTGAAAAATATGTAGGAACATGGTACGAAATTGCCCGGTATGACCATAAATTTGAACGTGGTTTGGTTGGTGTAACTGCAACATATACTCTCAATACCGACGGTACTATTCAAGTTGTAAATAAAGGATATAAAGATTCGCTTACCGGTAAAGAAAGCATTGCAATAGGAAAAGCAAAAATCCCAAATTCCGAGATACCTGCAAAACTTAAAGTATCATTTTTTTGGATATTTTATGCCGATTACTACATTCTTGAATTAGACAACAATTATGAATGGGCAATCATAGGCAGTAAATCAGACGATTACCTATGGATTTTACACCGCAAACCACAGATAGAAAGCGAATTGCACCAAAAACTAATATCACTTATCAAAGCTCGCGGATACGACACCTCAAAACTTATTACAGTTCAACAAACACGCTAATAAACTACGTTATCGGCAGTTTCTATGTTGTGTACTACTGATATTTAGTATAGGTAGAGTTAACCTCCCACGGAGTTCCTCCATATAAATCATCGGTAAAATCGAGAGTTATTTTAGTATTATTCGACTGAATATACCCGGATCCCTCAACAGTATGCCCCGATATAGTTTGTTGTGGAATTTGAATAGATGTACCACTTACAGTTGCTCGTGCATACACCGGCACATTGGGGTTACTTTCTAAATTCATAAAATTATAGATATAAATAACTGTACTATCCCGTTCATCGGTATCTATAGTCACATCATAGGACAATGTCCCCTCTTCTTCATGAACCTCGCTACACTTCCATACCCCATCAAGCGACGTAGAACTAGGACCAATTAATTCATCGCACGATACTAAAAAAAGTACGAATAAAAATAATAATACTTTGAGAAATAGCGATTTTGTTGTTTTCATAACATGTAGATTTTAATTTTTTTTGAGTCGCTTTTGCCAATTATTATACCGAAAATTATATATTTAACGTCAACTCGACGTTATTTACTAAATACAAAACTTCAATTATTTTTATGCATTTTTTCTCTTAAAACCTTTATATAAGAACTTGAAATACTATATTTATTTCGAAGTGGATTAACAATTTGATTATACAAATTTTCTTTATATTCAGCAGGAGCAGATCCTTTTACATATAAATTCTTAATCGAATCATACATTAAGGGATACTGTTTTGACACGCTTTCAAAAAACACTTTTTTTGTAGCTCCCCTTAAATATAACACAGCAGGTAACATATAATGAACTTGAGCCCGAGCAGCTTCTATACATAAATTTTCAATATTTTCGTATGTGTCGGTAATATAAGGAATAATAGGCATAACATGAAACCCAACCGATGCATTTGTTTTTCTAAACTCTTTGAGCATATTACACCTATCGATACTTGAACTCGCTCCCGGCTCTAAAATCATTCTCTCTGATTCGTTCATAGTAGTAATAGTTGAAGCAATATTTACATAGGTTATTTTTGATAATTCTGCTATTAAATCATAATCTCGTAATAGTAAACCAGATTTCGTAGAAATTATAGCAGGAGTTTTATATTTAATTAAAAGTTTAAGTACCTCCGGCATAATTTTCAATTCAGATTCTGCCTTTTGGTAACTATCGGTAACGCCACCAATATTTATAATTTCTCTATTCCACGATGGATTTCGTAATTCTTTTTCGAGTATTTCTATAATATTAGATTTTACAAATACGTTAGAAAAATTTTGTTCACCTATATATGCGTGTGAATATATTGCATAACAATATGTACAGTTGTGACTACACCCCCTATAAATATTTAAATCCCAACTATATGGAATACTTCGTTTTAATTTAGTAAGAGCGTGAGTACATACAATTTCTTGATATGAATATGTATTATCAGACATAGGTAGCTAAATAAAATTTTACCCTACAATATAGCGAGCTATTTCATCAAGGGAAATAGCACCTTCGTATATTGCTTTACCTGTAATTACAGCATCAATACCGGCATTATGTAAATCTACAATATCTTGCATACGCGACACGCCACCACTGGCAATAACATATACCTGTGGTAATTGTTGCTTCATTCGCACGTACAAATCGGTTGATGGACCTTGCATCATGCCATCTTTGCTAATATCTGTACAAATTGTCTTGGTAATGCCTTTTTCGGTATACTCTTGTAAAAATTCGAATAGCCCTATGGTTGTAGATTCTTGCCAACCACTTACTGCAATAGTTTCATCTTTCACATCAGCACCCAAAATAATTTTATCGGCACCATAGTACTGTATCCACCCTGTAAATACATCGGGATTTTTTACAGCAATACTTCCACCGGTAATCATGTGTGCTCCGCTATTAAAAGCAATTTTCAAATCTTGGTCGGATTTTAAACCACCACCAAAATCGATAATTAAGTTGGTATTGGCAGCGACTTGCTCCAACACCTTATAATTTATAATTCTATTACTTTTAGCACCATCTAAATCAACCATATGCAACCGTGTAATTCCATTATCTTGGAATTGTTTTGCAACTTCGAGTGGATGTTCGTTATAAACTTTCTTTTGGGAATAATCACCTTGCGACAAACGTACGCACTTACCTTCAATAATGTCAATAGCAGGGATAATTTCTATCATGGAGTAATATTTTTTCGAGCTTTCACAGAGTTTCCTTTTCCAATATATTCTATAGAATCAAATTGTAATTTTGAAATAAACACACCTCTACCATGAAGATTTGTAACAAGCCTATCGGTAAAAGGCGAAGGCATATAGGTATAATCAAATCCATTGCCTTCATCGGATATTATCCATTCACAATATGATTTATTTCTATTAAATTGTATTGAAATTTTTTTTGATTTACAAGACTCATCTTCTTTACGCTGATTGTACAAATCAACCAGTGTATTATTTTTTAGTGCTTCTTCTTTTTCGTCGCCTGTAATATTAAAACTGCCGTGCTCTATAGCATTGAGCAACAATTCCGACAAACCTAATTCTACACTTATTAAATCGGTAGTAGAATAAATATGCCGCACTTGATTTACCAAATATTCGGCAACAGAGGGTATTAAATCCAAGTCGGAATCTACAACTAAATCTATATTTTGAGTTGTTACTAATGCAGTAATATCTTTACGTACAGTTTTAGTTTTGTATAAACTAAAATACCGAGAAAGTAATATTTTAAGTTCCTCTAAATTAATAGGTTTTTTCAAATAATTATTTGCTCCCAAATGAAGAGCTTCTAAAGCTATATTTTCGTTTCCGTGTGCTGTTACTATTATTACAATAACATCACGAGCTACCATTCTAATTTTTTTAAGTAATTCAATGCCGTCTAATCGAGGCATACGAATATCGGTAACTACAACATCGGGAATAAATTCATTAAAAATTTCGAAACCAGCCATGCCATCATCTGCAGTACGAAATTCATACCCTTCTTTTTGGACAATTACCCTAAGTAATTCTCTCGACACCGCATCATCTTCAACTATAAGTACTTTCATTGCAAGCTATTGGAATACAAAATTTACAGATTCAATATATATGTATAACAAATGTATATAAAAAAATAACTATTTCAAAATAAATACCTCCAAATTACTCAATTGAAAATAGGGAATTTAAAAGTAATTACACTTTTACCACAGTATGCAATAGAAATTAACAAACGCAGAGAAAATGAAGGATTAAGAAGAATACCTTATGTTTTCGTTACAAGAACGACTGTGTGGAAATTACATGTAAGGTCAGCTCGACGTAATTTACAACACAATTTCATTATTGTGTGAATCAACATATTGAAATTCGAGATAATTGAGATGACTAGCAACTTGTATTCGAATACCAAACCCTATACGCAATTTCCATCGGAGTAGAACAGAGAAAAACCCTTTTGTTAAATATCCCGCTAATATAGGATGAACACGAAGTGTAACACGTTTTATTTTAAGTACTTTATAAATATGTTTTAAATCGCTTTCAAGTGTATACAAAATATTTATTGAAGGTGAAATTTGCCCCCCCCCGGCACATACCGGACACGTTTCGTTTGTATTTATTTTATGCTCGGGTTTTACTCGTTGTCGGGTAATTTGCATTAATCCAAATTTACTTAACGGTAAAATATTATGCTTTGCTCTATCGCGTAACATAGCATCGCGTAATACTTCATACAATTTTTGCTTGTTTTCGTTCGATTTCATGTCAATAAAATCGACTATTACAATCCCCCCTAAGTCTCGCAATCTAATTTGTCGAGCTATTTCAATTGCGGCAGCAGCATTAACATCAAAGGCATTAGATTCCTGGTCTTTATCGAATTTGGTACGATTTCCACTATTAACATCTATAACATGCAGTGCTTCTGTTTTTTCAATAATTAAGTACGCTCCATTTTTAACAGGAACCGTAGTTCCAAAAGAACTTTTAATTTGACGTTCTATTCCAAACTGTTCAAAAATAGGCGGTCCGGCACTATATAATTTAACGATTTTTTCTCTACCGGGAGAAATTGCTGTAATATATTCACGAATTTCCTCATGAATTTCTTTATTATTTACTATTATATTATTAAAATCCGGATTAAAAATATCACGCAACAGAGCCGAAACTTTATTCATTTCGCTCATTACTAAATATGGCGTACTATTTTTATGTTTTTTAACTCTTTTAATAGTTTGTTCCCATTTTTGAACTAAATGATTAACCTCTAATTCTATTTCTACTATATCTTGTCCGGCAGCAGCTGTTCTCACAATTGCGCCATAGTTGTGAGGCACCAACGAACGAAGTATTTTCTTTAAACGATGTTTCTCGTCATTTGACTCAATTTTTTGCGAAATAGAAATTTTATTTGAAAAAGGCATTAATACAATATTTCTGCCCGCTATAGAAATTTCGGAACTTAAGCGAGGTCCTTTGGTAGAAATAGGCTCTTTTGCTATTTGTACAAGGATATATTGACCGGGTTGAACCACATCACCAATATTACCGTTCTTATCAATTTCGGGAAGTTGAGCAAACGAACTAAATACAGGAGTATGTTTTGCTGAAATTACGGCATTAATGTAAGAATTTAATGAACTAAAATGGGGACCTAAATCGTGATAATGTAAAAACGCATCTTTTTCGTATCCTAAATCAATGAAGACAGCATTTAACCCCGAAATAATTTTTTTAACCTTTGCAAGATAAATATCTCCAACCAAAAATTGAAGCGTATTGGTTTTATTAGAAAAATACTCGACTAAATGCGAATCTTCGAGCAAAGCTATATCAATATCGGTTTCTTGAGCTCGTATAATTAATTCTTTATTCACACCGAAAAATTACAATGAATTTACTATTTGTTTGACGTATTATGTGCGAATTTCGCCCATAACTATTGTTTACTCACCCACAAAAAACAGTAGTGCAATTTCAATACTATGTTTTTATCTGTAAGGCTCGTAAATCAGTACTTTGTTTTAATTATTAATCCTTTGAAGCCTCAGCAACAAAGGATTAATATATATTGTTGTTAGAAATATAAAAAGAATTCTTATTTCTTTTTATGTCTATTTTTACGTAATCTTTTTTTACGTTTATGGGTCGCCATTTTATGACGTTTACGTTTTTTACCGCTTGGCATATCTGTTCCTCCGAATTTTAATTATTTAACATTGTTTTTCACAACAGAAACAAACGTTTTAGCAGGTTTAAATGCCGGAACATTATGTTGTGGAATAATAATAGTAGTGTTTTTAGAAATATTACGAGCTGTTTTTTCTGCACGTTTTTTTACTATAAAACTGCCAAAACCACGTAAATACACGTTACTACCTTGTTTAAGGGCATCTTTAATAGCGTCCATTGACGTTTCTAAAGTTTTTTGTACTATTACTTTCTCAATGCCTGTTTTTTTTGAAACTTCGTTTACAATATCAGCCTTTGTCATTTTCTTATATTTTTAAATATCAAACATTTAACTTATTTCCCTATTTGGGAGGGCAAATATACGGTATTATCTTATAAATAAAATAATTTTACAAGAAAAAATCCTTTATTTTAACAATTTTGTATCATTTTGATTGTACGCATGCTTCAAGCAGTTGTTGTTGCAATCATCTAAAGAGCGAACAATTAAGAATTTACCGGCAATAGTATCAAGGGGAACTTGATGATTTACATCGGCAGAACCATATAAAACTAATTCATACACATAAACCCCTGAACGCAACATGCGAGAATTTGTGTATTCTATGTCCATTGTATCAAGCACTAACCCGGTAAATTTATCGCTAATATTATCATAGTTTACATAAGTTCTAATTTTTGTAGTATCATCTTGAACTTTTATAAACAACTTATTTTTAGGAAATTTATTTATTCCTTGAATGTAAAAGAAATTATTTATTCCTTGATTATTATTAATATCTTTCACATCGTCATTATACTGAATATCTGGATTTTCGCGACATACACACAAATAAATACCTTTATTTGCATCTTCTTGAGCTTCTTTTGCAGTACATAATTTTAAACTGTCTTTATATTGTGGTGCTTTGTATGGTTCTATGTATGTACCATTATATAATACAAATGAATCACAATGGTTATAATTAAGGGGTGTCATTACCGGATAAATTGTAATTGAAGCGGAATCACCATACGAAACAGTTTTCTTTATAATACCTTCAGAATCGCAATCCATACAGAATGGAGTTTCATCACAGCTTACAAATACTAAAGAAAAAATTCCAAAAATTCCTAAAATAAGTGGCAAATGTTTTTTCATATCCTTTGATTTTTTTATTTAAACATGCTAATATACAAATATATTTACACAAATGTAGTATTTTAGTTTTTATTTTCAAAAAAATACCGATGTTTCCTATAAAATCACATATTTTTTTCCCTATAACGTTTATTCTCCTTATTCTTAGTATTCATAGCCTATCTATTGCGTTTTCGTTACCTTTAACACAATATGGATTACTGCCACGTTCTTCAGATGGATTAATTGGCATAGTAACAGCACCTCTTTTACATGGTTCGTGGGAACATGTATTATCTAATATAACTAGTTTAGGTATTACGTTATATTTATTATTTAGCGTGTTTAACACTGTTTCTCATGTAGTTCTCACAATTGGATATATAGTACCGGGCATTATCACTTGGTTTATTGGTCGCACCGCTATTCATATAGGTGCTAGCGGTTTAGTATACTGCCTGTTATTTTTTTTATTTTGTATTGGGTTGTATTCAAAAAAAAGACAATTACTTGCCTTATCGGGTGTAGTATTGGTATTAAATAGCGGTTTTATTTGGGGTATTCTCCCTCAAAACAATTCAATTTCATGGGAATATCATATAAGCGGCAGCATATGTGGCTGTATATTAGCATATGTATTTCGAAATTTTTCATTTTCTACTAATTCCGAATCAGACATTCCATCATCGGTAAGCTCTACTGCCGATGGAATAAACTTTATATACACAAAAAAACCTGACTCGCAATGAATCAGGTTTTCGTATACCGTGTAGTGAACAAACTCCGTTTTACATAAAATTAATTCGTAAATCTTCTACTTCAGCTTTATCTTTTAGTATTGCAGGAACAGCATTCATCAAAGCCGATGATGCTCTTTGTGTAATCATAGCTTTCTCCATTTTTACATCTGAATTTTGCTCCAATACTCGTCTGTCTACTACTTTTATAACAAACACGCCCGAATTTCCTTCAATTATTTGTGATTGTTTTCCTTTTTCCAACAAACATGCTGTAGCAATAACTTTAGGTTCCATGCCGAATTCAGGCGATGAATACATACCAAACGAAATATTTAACGATGTTAAAGCAAGCACATTATATGTTGCTCCAATTTCCGATAATGAAGCTTTTTGCGTATCGAATTTCGCTAATTTTTCACGAATCATAGCAATTTTTTTCTCTTTCAGTACTTCTGCTTTTAATTGATCTTTTACATCTTCTAATGGCATTTTTCCTTTTTCGTAAACTTTAGAAACTACAGCAATTACGAATTTATCTCCACAAGTAAAAATATCTGAAACTTTTGTAATTTCCTCGTTTTGATGAGCCCAACGAATTACAGGTCTTGAATCTTGAATACCTGGCAATGTTCTTTCGTTTTCTCCTAATTTTTCGCCTACTTTTTTAGTTATAGTAGGATTTTTAGATAGATATGATTCAAACTGTTCTTTTGTTCTATTTTCTGATGCAAATTCAACAGCTTTTTTATACACCTCTTTTCTGGTATTTTGAGAATACGCAATTTGTTTTGACAAATATTGAACTTGCACTCGTTTTGCTTTAGGACCTTGCTCTAAAATATCGATAATATGAATTCCATATTGAGATGGTGCTAAATAAATTGTGCCTTTTACACCAAAAAAGCTAGTATCTTGGAATGATGGAACCATTTGACCTTCTTTAAACCAATCTATAAGTCCCCCCATTTTTGCAGAACCGCTATCTGCAGAATGTTTCATTGCAAGAGCACCAAAATCAGCTCCTTTTTCAATTAGAGCTTTTAAGCTGTCGGCTTGTTTCATAGCATTTTCACCGGTTACCAAAATATGTCGTACTTTTGCCGAATCAGCCCCCATACGGATATCAGATATTTTTGCAATTTTATAACTATTTCCTTCCATGTACAAATCGGTCATGTCATTTTTGGATTTAGAAAACGCAAATGAATCGATTGTTGGAGGTAATGTTCCTTTTTTATGGTAACTAGGATCAAATTTTATATCTGAATTAAGATTTAAGAAAACAGATGTATTTTTTGCTTCTTTAAAAGCTACAGCTTTTTCAATTACTGAATTTTTAATAGCTTCAATATCTTGTGGTGTAGGCATTATATCAAAGGTAACATAATCTATAGATACCGCCTTTTCTTGATCATATTTTTTAGAAGCTTTCACCTTTTCGTAATACGCAGCAATTTCTTGGTCGCTCACTTTTACTGTTTCATCAGCTATAGCTTCAAAAGGGATTTTAACAAATTCAATATCTGTTTGAGTTTTTCTGTCAGCTATAGACATTTCTGCTTCGAGTGTTGTTGTATGTAATGCATTACGAACAAGAGTATTATATTTATTACGTAACGTGTTAATATGTAAGGCTTTTTCGTAATCTAACCAGCTTTCATAGAATTCGGGATTCGACTCTTTGTATTCACTTAAATTTGATAATGTTTGAATTAACATTTGTTTATCAAACATTCCAGTGTTAGGGTTTTGGAAATATCGTTGCAATTCGGGGTCAACATTTTCGCCTACAGTAATATCTTCGAATTCTTTATCGGACATACCCATAACTTGAAGATTATCGCGAAACACCCCAATCCCTAATTCTTTAAATTGCACATCAAACAATACCGAATTCAAAAATGTTTGCCAAGCTTGATTATACAATGCATCTGCTTGAAATGCATTTTGGAATTCAGAATTTCTGAATTGTTTTTCAACTTGTTCATAATATTCGTAATACACTTCATAAGGATAATCTTCACCATATATTTTGGCTATAACATTATCGGGAGTTTTAAATGCCGAAAACATTTGTGGATCGAGTCCGGTTATAACAAAAGCTAATAAAGCAATACCTATAACTAAAGTAATCAATCCTGATTTGTTTCTAAGTGTTTGAATTGCAGACATTGTTTTTTAAATAATTTAATTAACGATTTATTTTCAAGTTGGCAAAGATAAAAAAAATAAGATATGAAACATTGTTCATTATATTTTTTTTATGTGAATTAATTCCAAACGAGTTCCTGCTATCTTTAAAATTGTAAGTTTATACGAATCCAATGTTATGGTAGCATTTACATGAGGGAATTTTTGATGATGAAATAAAAACAATCCGGCTAACGTATCATATTCAACAGATGCAGGCAATTCCATTTGATATTTTTCATTTATGTAATCAATTTCGTGTCGTGCCGAAAATAAAAATTCATTATTTGGCAATTTTCTTTCTTCAAGACTTACAGTATCGTATTCATCTTTAATTTCACCAAATATTTCTTCGATAATATCTTCAATAGTTACTACCCCCGATGTTCCGCCAAATTCGTCTACAACTACCGCTATACTTTGTTTATTTTGAATAAGTTGCGACATTAATTTTTTTGCACTCATAGTTTCGGGAACAAACTGGATAGGGCGAATAATATCTGATATACTTTGAGGTGTTTTAAACATATCTGAAATATGAACATAGCCTATTATATTATCAATAGAATCTTCATACACCAACACCTTAGAATATCCGCTAGACATAAATTTTTGAGTCAATAATTCTAATGAATCAGAACTTTGAATTGTTACCAAATCGGTTCGAGGTACACTACATTCTCGGAGTTTTATTGACGAAAATTCTACCGCATTTTTAAACAATTTAATTGTTTCTTCATCATTTGTATCTAAGGGAATATCTTGCGGCGAAGTTCCGTGTTGCGAAACACTTACAATACCATGTAAATATATATGTCTATATTCTATATAAAAAATGAGTAATACCAACAAAAAAACTATTCCAATACTCAATACTAACATACCGTATTATTTAATTTGTTTGCGTTTGTTTCGTCTATATAAAAACATGGCAAAAGCCATAAGTGAAATAGCAAAAAACATAATTGTTTCTTGTACTAATCCGTTATATATTAGCGAATGAATAGCGGTAAGCAACGAAGAAATTGATATTATAATCCAACTAATTTCAAGAATTCGTAAAAAAAACACATCTTTATTTGCCATAGTTTATTATTTATTCATCGAGTGTAAATACTCCGGTAACTTTTTGAATTTTCCAATTTTCAAATTGCTCATCAGATTCAAAACCTTCACCAAATATAATATCATTTGGGGTAGTTACCTGTACTTGTTTGTTCGAATATATTATTTTTTTCTTTTGATCCCACACTAAATACTCGGTATTGAGTATTTCATTTTTTTTATTTTTTGCTATTACATTGCCTTTTGCTTCCCATATTTCTTTTTCATCGTAGTTTACCGCATAATTTGCTGATATTTTCGAAATAGTATCGGGAAAAGTTGAATAATGAACAACCAGAATTCCATCGGGAAATTCAGTAAGTTGTTTGTTTTGAGAATTATACTTTATAAATTTCTTTGCAAATACACTTATAGTTATTTCACCCATTTCGCTTTGACGCAAATATATATCATCGCCAAGCAATTCGGGTAATTTATCTACTTCTTGAACTTTGATAACATTTTGCATATCGTTTTTACACGAAACAAGCAGCATTGCAATACCAAGTATTACAATGCTGCTTGTATATGAAAAAAAACGAATACTCATAAATTATTTTACTTTTGCCGTGGTTGTTACCGAGAACCAACAAGAATATGAATGTGAAGAACCTTCGGTAATATTATATCCAAACAATGCCTCCGCATCGGGAAAATGAGCTCTGTAATTAGATATTTGACTATTAGCCTGACCGGCTACCGATGGATCTACAGATTTTGCTTTATTACACATATCTACAGCTGCCCATAAAATTGTCCAACGTGCAACTTCCGGAAATTCCGCCTTTTCGGCACAAGAACTTATGCTATTAACATATTGAGCTGCTATAAACAAATGAGCTTTCCCCATATTTGGATCTAACTTCAGAGCACTTTGAGCATATGCAACACTTGTACTCGGGCTTCCCATGGTAATTGAAGCCATACGATAATATGTTTCGGCTTTTTGATTATTATCAGCTTCTAACTCAATAGATTCTTTAAAATACGTAAGTGCCGTATTGTTTTGTTTTTTCTCAACATACATTTCGGCAATACTTCGTTTCGATAGTGCCGATGGTTCAATCTTATCCAAACTAACCACTGCATTTAAATACAATTCAGAATCTTTACATGTTTTACCTAAATTCGAAATAATTTTTTTCAACAATTCGGGATTTTCAGGATTTGCTTTAAATTGAGGTTCAAACAATGCTACCAAGTCAGAGCATTCGGGTTTTAATTGCAAAAACATATTTTCTATAACAGGTAATTGTTTTTCGTGAACTTGAGAACCTTTTTGAATATTTGCCTCGAAAATTGCAGCTATTTGCTGATAAACTTGTATTGCTTCAGTTTTTGTAATTGATTTATTTTCGAATTTTAAAACTGCAGCTTGCATAAACATTACTAATGTTTTAACATCTGATTTTGCACCTAGAGCATCAACCGATTGTTTACAAAGAGTATATGCTTCTTCAAATTTTGCAGGATTCAACAAAATTAAATCAGCTCCTTTTAAACCAATATATCTATTTTCTTCACCAAAATTTTGAATACGTTTGTCGTAAATCATCATAATAGTATCGAGATATTTTTGTTTTTTTACTGCATCTTTTTCGTTTTTATATAATACAGTAAACATATTTACCCCATGAGGTATATACATGTTTTTTGAAGATTGGGGACAAACATTAAATGCTTTACGCCATGCATTCATAGTTTCGGGTGAAAATACTCCGGTACGCTCTTCGTTTTTGTATCGGTGCTGGTATACCGCAAGATTTTCCACACAAATTATACTATCTTTACCTGAACCAAAATTTAATGATTCTCCCTGTCCATAGGTTGTAGAATACACACTTAATAATCCTACCACAGCCCACCAAAATGCTATTCGTTTCATCAGTATTTGTTTTATATCTGTTAATTAATCAATTTTTCGTTGTAAAAACCATGTTTCTTTCAAATTTATTTGCAATTTAACAATTCCATACATTTCTTGCAAAGAATTTGACACCGACATATCGCCACGTTTACCTGCTATTAGAGAAACAGCAAGTGAATTTGCTGTTTGTTTTAACAAAAATTCCGAGCCAAAACTTATGCCAAAATCTACCGGGTGTAATTGTTGTGAATCAAATGTATACACTATAGGCAATTCATTATATTGTATGCCTATACGATACGGTATTTTTTTAAAATAATTTGTTGCACGTTTGTTTGGAATTATTTCAAAACCTAACCTCACAAAACGAGCATTGTCGGAATATTCAGAAGGTTTACCCCACACTGTTACATCTGACCAATTTGTATATCCGGCATCGCACGCAATCGTATATTTATCGGCAACCGAATAACCTACACCTACACTTATTTGTTGTGGTATGTCCGATTCAATATTTCGCGTTGTTATATTATGAACAGTATCTATTTCGGTAATTACTTCATATACCGTTGTTATTGTTTTATTTTTCTTTTTATTTACATCTATCTGTTCTGTAACATTATAATTTCCTAAAAACGATTGTTTATGAAAATTAAACGTCTGCTTGTTTCGATATGTAGCACCAAAAGTAAACGATGAATTATCGGTAATTGCATATGAATATTGTAATCCGGCATCCCACATAAATGCTTTAGTATCGTAGGATAATTGTTTGCGTGTGTTGTACGAATATTCATCAACAAGCACTTTTGCTCGCGAAACGTAATCGGTTACGCCAAATAAAAACGAAAGATTAAGACCAACCGATAAGCCTTCGATAGGGCTTATTGCATTACTCCAAATAAACTGATTAATACCACCTTTACCCGAATATGTGTATTGAGCCAAAGAATCAGAGGCTTGAATTTCGTATCCTACAGAATTAAAAGGGGTTAACGCAGCTGCCATACCCCACTTTTGGGGAATAATAGGAAAAGCCATAGCTAAATATTCAATACCGGCATCAATTTTAGAAACTTGCTGATTTTCTTGAGAAAATGTACGGTACGAGTATCCTGCTCCGGCTTGAAACAAAAAAGTTTCTTTTTCGATTACCGAATGATGAGCAGGATTTACAAACTGAATTTGTTTTGACGAACGAATTCCATTAGCCACATTGCCCATTTGTACATAATTACATGAAGGCACATACATATCGCCATAGCCGTATCGGCTGTACAACGAAGTTGTTGTGCGTTGTGTAAATGCCTGAAATGAAGCAAACAGCAACGCTACAAAGATTGTTTTTTTAATTATCCGCATTATTTTGTAATATTCTATATAATCCAAAAGCTATTAAATTTGGTTCTGCAAAGATGGGCTTTTTTACCATTTTTTCAAAAAAAATTGCATCACCTCCGGTAAAAAACAACGAAATATTTTCATATTTGGTATTATATGCTGCAATATATCCTTCTATTTCGTATAAAATACCTAACACCACTCCATTTTGTATAGCTTGTCGTGTGTTTTTTCCTGTTAATGATATATCAGAGAAATCTGATACATACGGCAACAATTCTGTATGTTGTTGCAATGCTTTGCTTCGGGTATGCAACCCCGGCGATATATTTCCGCCAATATATATGTGCTTGTCCGAAACAAAATCTATAGTGATAGCTGTACCAAAATCAAAAATTAGCTTATTACATGCAGGTGCTAAATATTCTGCACCTACAGCTGCCGCAAGCCTGTCGAGTCCCATAGATTGCTTAGATTCATAAGCGTTTACTAATGGTATAGGTGTTGAAATACTAAATTCCATACACGGCATGATTGATTGAATCTGTTTCAATAGGTTCATATTGTCGGAAACGCTACAAAATATGGCTTTTGTAACAGATTTCATGCCTTCAATATGAGCAATACATGCATCAATTTCGTGTATTACAAAACGATGAGTATACAAAAGTTCGTTATTTGTAAACACATACAATTTTATAGCTGAATTACCGCAATCTACGACAAGATACATGTTTTTTTTTTGCAATATTACCACTTATTTTTCAGTTATTTTATGTGTACAAAATAATTATACTATATTTGTTTTCATTAATAATGTGCATGAAACGTTTAATTACCAGTATTTCTATAGTACTCTATTTCTCTTTGTTAGCAAATGCTCAGCAGATAAAAGTAGAACAAGGCTATGTATTACCCGGAATTATTGTAGATGGCGACACGCTTGCTTTAGTAAAACTTCCGAAAGTATATGTGTTTCCTACGTTAAAATTTTCGTCGCGCGAGGATTATCTCCGTTACCGTAGGTTGGTTCGTGATGTAAAAAAAGTATATCCGTATGCTCAAATAGCACGAAAAACATTTATTGAAATGCAAATTGGCATGCAATCGTATCCCGAAGGAAACAAGCGAAAAAAATATATAAAACAAAAAGAAGATGAATTGATGAAAGTATACGCCGCCGAATTAAAAGATTTAACAATTAGGCAAGGTAGAATACTTATAAAATTAGTTGACAGAGAATTAAATTATACTTCATACGAAATTATTAAAGAATTACGAGGAGGATTTCAAGCTACTATGTGGCAAGGTGTGGCTCGTGTATTTGGAGAATCGCTGAAATCGGAATACGACGCCAAAGGTGAAGATGCCTTAATTGAAAGAATTATTATAATGATAGAACAAGGAGTATTATGATAAAAAGAATTATAAGTATTTGTTTCATTTCGTTTTATGCAAGTATAACTTTTGCTACACAACAATTATCGCCTTCGGCATATTTCTCTATTCTTACGTGTGCTCCCGGAACCGATATTCATGCACATTTTGGACATACAGCAATTCGCTTGTGCGACACTTCGCAAAATATTGACGTGGTTTTTAATTATGGAATATTTAGATACACCGATGATTTTGCCTATAATTTTGTAAAAGGTGAAACCTATTACCAATTGGGAGTTCAACAATTTTCAAGTTTTATTTCGGAATACTACATGGATTCACGAGGTGTAATTGAACAACAATTAGCCTTATCGAAGTATCAAAAACAAACATTATTTACATTATTGCAAACAAATTATTTACCCCAAAACAGAAAATATTTATACAACTTTTTTTATGATAATTGTTCGAGTCGTCCTCGCGATTTGCTAATACAAGTATTGGGCGACAGCTTGCAATGGAATAAACCAACCAAAACATATGCAGACACACTATGGATACATGCAGCAGAATCTTTACTTTTATCGCCGAAAACACCTTCGTGGCGAACTCTTATACATGCATATGTTGGCTCCGAATCGTGGCTTCGATTTGGAATTAGTTTAGGCTTAGGAATACCGGCCGATGATACAACCGAATTAACACAAACTATGTTTTTGCCCGATTGTTTATTCTTGTTAGCTCAGTCGGCATATGTACTTCAACAGAATTCGCAGGTACCTTTAGTTAGCAAAACTCAAATGTTGGTACCACACGAATTAGATACTACTCAAACTTCTGCAATATCATATCCTGCATCGTTATTATGGATAGTGTGTATATTGTTTTTAATTATTGCATATATTGAATTTCGCTTACGAACACATTGGTATATACTCGATAGTATTATTTTTTTACTATTTGGACTTGTAGGAATATTTGTATGGTATGTAAGTTTTATAAGTATACATCCTGCTGTTTTTCCCAATATTCATATATTATGGGCATCACCATTACATATACTGTTTGCATTAGCATGGTTTATAGCAAAAATACGACGTTATACTGTTTATTATTTACACGTTCATACTTTAGTATTAGTATGTTTTGTAATTGCAGCAATAGTTTTGCCTCAATATATACATAGCGGATACATTGCATTAATAATCATACAACTGAGCAGACTTCCACTTATACAAAGAATTACAAAAAAATGACACGCTATAAACTCGCAATAGAATATGATGGTTCACAGTATAAAGGTTGGCAAATATTACATAACGAACCTACTATTCAGGGGAAATTAATTGAAATTTGCTCTAAAATATGCAAAACAAATACTATTGAAGTATACGGAGCCGGCAGAACCGATGCCGGAGTACATGCATTGGGACAAGTAGCTCATGTAGACGCAGATACCAACATACCACCTAACGAATTTCACAATCAACTACAAGCATTTTTACCTTCGAATATAAGCGTTAGGGCCGTTGAAATTGCTCATAATAGATTTCATGCTCGACACCATGCAACATACAGAAGTTACCTATATTGCATAACAAAAGAACGCACAGCTTTGTTTAAACGCTATGTTTGGTGGATAAAAAACTCTCTCAATGTGGAACAAATGAATATTGCAGCTCAGGAATTTAAAGGGTTTCATAATTTTAAATCGTTTGGCAAAAGCAGTAAAAATGAAGAATCAACAATGGTAGAAATTTCGCATATACACATATACGAAGTACAGAATTGTATATGGATACACATAGTAGGCTCTCATTTTTTATGGAGTATGGTTAGAAGAATGGTTGGAACACTTGCCGAAGTTGGAAAAGGAACACTGCAACCAAATGACATCAAAACATTTTTACAAGAATCATCTAATTTTCCGGCACGACACACAGCTCCGCCTTCGGGATTATTTTTAGAACAAGTATATTATTCCAAACATATAGACATACAAAAGCCTCAATTTCCGTTTATCATATAAAGTTGGTCTCAAAAGTTGACTTTTTTAAGCTTAAGCCCCTACTTTTAAGACATAAGCTACACCAAGTACAGTATACGATTTTCACAAGCCACCTTGCCCACACACTTTACACAGCTCCAAACCAATATGTTGATTTTGATATACCCGTTCAATTTGTGCTCGTTTTATACTCTGTTTAAACCTATCCTTATCGGGATATTCTCCATGCAACACCTCATTGGGCGTTAATCCATAGAATTCACCGGGAGTCCATTCTAAATTTATATATTGCTCAAATTCATCTAAATACTGCAATAATTCTTCTTTTGTTTTAGGAAAACCCTTTAGTTGTAAATGAGTATTTTTGTGACATTGCAAGACTAAATAAAAAAATTGCAACTAACTAATATTAAAAAGAACAACTCTTGAGTAATAATAAAAACCTAAAACAAGTAATAATGAAACATACCTCTTGTTTTTTAAAATAACTTTGTTACATATAATTAATGTATTAAAATGGGAAATTAACAAAAGAATTATGCTACAAATTCTGAATACTGACTTTTTGTTAAGTATTATATACTTTTTGTTAAGTTCAATTCTAAAAAATACTAAGTAATAAGTAAAAAATATGAAGTCCCAAAGGGCATTAAACATTTTATTTTGTTATATAAAATAACAATAGTTTATATGTTTAAATATCTTTTATTTATTACTCTATTTTTACTCTCTACGAATTCTTTTTCAAGTACGTATTATTCTAACAATGGAGACATTTCAATACTTACGAATTGGTGGACAAATTCTGATGGGACTGGGTCAAATCCTTCAAATTTTACTAACTCAGGCGACATATTCGAGGTGCAAAGCGGACAAATATGTACAATTTCAAATAGTATAACCTTTGGTGATGGTGTAACTATCGAAATTGAAGGGAGTGTTACAATTACAGGGGCAAGTACTCTAACTGTTGGCAGTACAGCCACTTCAACTGTACGATTTCAAATTAAAAATGGCGGCTCGTTTTCAAACGAGACTTTTGGAAATATAACATTGTATGGTTCGGTGCAAATTGATGCAAATGGCTCGTGGGCAGGAAATGGTGTAACTGGTAATAGCATTATATTTTATGGTAATTTCACAAACAATTCTTCACAGCAAACTGATAATTCAACAGCAACCTATATATTTTCGAATATTGGCAGCTATATTTTCAATGCAGGAATAGGAATGAATGTGTACAACCATACTTCTTCAGGACTTAATACTTCGTTTAGCGGGAAATGGTATGTAAGAAATCATTTACAAACTGCAGCATTCAAGATGAATGCAGGTGCTGAGATGTATATTTATACAAGTTTCACAGCTACTAGTGATTGGAGTCATTGTAGTTCATCGTCAATCCTTCACTATGCAGGCAATATGGAACTTGAAGATATTCAATACGGATGTATTATTCAAATTGATGAGAATATAACTACAACATTATCATCGGGTAATATTTATAATAATTCTGATTTCATATTTGATACTAATAGTTCACTCATAGTAACAGGAACTGCATATATGCACTTTTTACATGCCGTTACACTTAATGATGGAAGCACATTATATATAAACAATGGTAATAAACCAAATAACTTTGACACTTACACAAATACATATTCCCCCACAAGTACGTTTCGGTTTGGTAACAACGGTTCTAATTACTCCTTTTTATTATATGGAGATAAACAAGTTTTTGGAAATTTAGTTTTTGATGATGCTTCAAGTTCTTCAAATGTATATGTATTTAATGGTAATCAAACTATTCAAGGTAATTTGACTGTCGGCTCAAACATAATATATGAAACTTGGCCTGGATTTACATATAATGTTGCAATTGCCGGAAATATTACAAATAATGGAACAATAAACACTGGAGCTTCAGGTGATATAAATTCATTTATTTTGAATGGAACAACTGAACAGGTTATTAATGGAACAAATGGGATAACATTTTATAATCTCACAGTAAATAATACAAGTGAAGAAGGAATAGATGTAAATCAAAATATAGAGATTGCTAATTTATTGACTTTAACAGATGGAATTATGTACACAACGGCATCATCTTATATTACAATTTTAAATGGAGGCACAACCACAGCAGGTTCAGATAATTCATTTGTAGATGGTCCTATTAGAAAAGTTGGTAATACAACTTTTACATTTCCAACAGGAGATCAAAATATTTGGGCAAGAATAGCTTATAGTCCTGTTTCTGGTTTTGACGCAACGACGGTGATAAGTGCCGAATATTTTTTTCAAGAAGCACCTAATCAAACAGATTTAGATATCGGTATTCATAATGTTAGTAAAATTGAATATTGGGATATATCGAGAATATCAGACCCAAGTAATGATGCAACTTGTAATGTTACCATGTATTTTAATGATATGATAAGAAGCGTAATCTCAGGTTCAGGTACAGATATTATAACTACTCATTATGAAAGTAGCCTATGGAAAGATAAAGGGGGCTTTTTTCATGATAATTTTGATAATACAGGTTATATTACAACAACTAATGCTTTATCTGATTATAGCCCTATTACAATTGCATCAAGTGATGGAACAAGTCCTTTGCCAATTACTCTTGTAAGTTTTAATGCTCATGCAAGAAATAATTATAATGAAATATTTTGGGCAACAGCAAGTGAGATTAATAATGATTTTTTTACATTATATAAAAGTAATGACGGTATAACATTTATTGAAATCGCCAAAGTAAATGGCAAAGGCAATAGTAATCAAATGTCGAATTACAATTTCAACGATGAATGTACAAATGAAATAACATATTATAAATTATCTCAAACAGATTTTGATGGTACTACAGAATTTTTCGATATTATTGTTGTAGAGAATTATGAAAAGAAATTAGATTTTATAATCTTTCAAGATATAAATAATCAAATTACGATTAAACCAAATCATTTAATACAAAATGGAGAATTTATATTATATAATTCAATTGGTAAATCAATTGAAAAAATAAAAGTAAATAACAATTATCCTAATGTTTTTCAAACTGAATTATCTCCAGGCTTATACTTGATATGTTTTTCTGATAAGAAAAATAAACTCAAAAAACATTTTATAAAAATATAAATTGTTTACATTTACATAATAAAATTTATTTCTATGAGACTTTATTTTTGGGGATTTATATTCCTTCCGATAATTGTATTTATTATTATTTTTTCGTATTCTTTTAAACCCGAAATTAATTTTATGCAAAACAACGATTTTGCATATTCTGAATTCTCAGATGTTTTCAATCATGGTAATTCAATATCGAATATATCAAAAACAGACTCTTCTCTTATAGTTAATTGTATATTAAAAGAAGGCTATGCATACCCATACTCAGGAATCCAGTTTGGAAAAAAAGATTATTCTCTTTACAATATTAACGATTATAGATTTCATATTAAATTGAAAGTTAATTATAATGTTCGATTATCTTTCAGAATGAACCAAGTTATTACAAATTATACTGACATTAATGTGCCTGAATCCTATCTTATATTAGTTAAATCATTTGGTCTCAATAAAGGTGAAAACGAATTAAATATAAATGTGTCAGAAATCAATGAAATTCAAGATTGGTGGTTTGAAAAAAATCCTAAAATGATAAACAGAATCAATAATATTGAATATGATCAAGTTAAATTCATATGGTTATTTACTGAAAATTCTACTCCATTAAACACTCCATTAAATATTGAAATAACTGAGTTTTCACTCAACTATAACTACCTTCCTCTACTTTATAGATATTCTATTTTCACGTTCATCTATTATTTAATTTTTTTAATAGTCCTTTGGAAAGTAAAAAAGGTAAAGTATATTTTAATGCCTATTGAATTAAGTAAATTAAAGGATAAGATACCAGAAACTAAAGAGAAGATACTCAATTTTATCGGTACAAATTTTCACAATCCTGATTTAACTATTCAAATAGTTTCAGATGAAACGGGCATTTCAAAAGATCATATATCTGAGTTGATTAAAAAACATGCTGATTTAAGCTTTAGACAATATTTAAACCAAGTTAGATTAGAAGAAGCTAAAAATCTACTTAGAAATTCAAATCTACAAATTTCAGAAATTGCGTATCAAATAGGATATAATAATATTCAACATTTTAATCGTGTTTTTAAAGAATATACAAGTTTTTCCCCTAAGGCTTTTAGAGACTTAAAATAATGTTAAGTTTTTAATTTTAGGCCACCATCAGCACCCTCGCAAAAACCTTACTGTAAAGAATTTAACTTAAAATGTTCATTTTTCAACATAAAATGCGAACTACACATTTTACCAATATTAAGTATTAGTTTTTTTATATGTAACTACATCGCCTTTCTCAAACTTACCTTTGATAATTAAAACAAAAAAATTAAAATTATGAAAGCAAAAAGTTTGGTTATTGGAGTTTTCCTTCTCCTTTATTTTAACATTAGTCTCTTAGCTCAGATGACTCAAATTGATGCATCTGACAGTAATATTCAATACATCGGCAGATTTGATGAATCCAATCCTAATAGTGTTGTATTTGCTTATCCTGGTTCAAGCATTAGAGCAAAATTTGAAGGCTCACAAATTGATGCAATATTAATAGAAGGCGGAAGTGGAACAAGCAGCACTACAAACTATTTTTATGTTATAATAGATGGAGGAACTCCTACTAAATTACAACTTTCTAAATCTCAAACAATATATACATTAGCATCAGGGTTACCAGCAGGAACTCATACTGTGGAGTTGTTTAAATTAACAGAGACAAGTGTTGGAAAAGTTACCTTTCAGGGTTTTCAAATTGAAGATGGAACAAGTTTATTAACACCGGATCCTCTTCCAAATAAGAAAATCATGTTTATTGGAAATTCTATAACTTGTGGGTATGGAAATGAAAGTTCAGCAAACCCTCCTATTTCTGGGTTTACATCAGTTAATGAAAATAATTATAAAGCATGGGGAGCCGTTACCGCTCGTAATATTGATGCGCAATATCATTGTATTGCATTCTCAGGTAGGGGGATATATCAGAACAACTCAGGTTCACAAGTAGGAACGGCTCCTGTTTTTTTTAATCAAACTATTGCAGATGATGCAACAAAAGTATGGGATCATAGTAAATATGTTCCAGATGTTGTTGTAATAAATTTAGGAACTAATGACTTTGCTGCGGAAGTAAGTTCTTCTGCATATACTGTAACAGAAACAAATTTTGTTAATACTTACCTAGATTTTATTGATGATATACGTGCTGTTTATCCAAATGCAAGTATAATATGTGCAGTTGGCGTGATGATGAGTGATTATTATCCTAGTGGAGGACAACACTGGACGAGAATACAATCTTATGTGCAAAATGTGGTAAGTACTGCAAATTCAAACGGAGATGATAAGGTATACTATTTTAAAATGGACCCACAATCTGCACCTTATGGAGAAGACTGGCATCCAACAGCAGCCACAGACCAAATAATGGCGACAAATCTTACAAGTTTTATAAATACAAATATAACATTTACTACATGTACAGGTTCTGTAAATTTAGGAAGTGATGTACAATTAAACTCAATAACTTTTCCTTATACTTTAGATGCTCACTCAGAAACAAATACAGGTGTAACTTTTAAATGGTACAAAGATGGTTTACAAATACCAGGAGCAACAACATCTACTTATACCATAAGTAGTTCTTCAGGGGCAGCAGGTATATATAAAGTAGTTAGAGATAGTGCAGACTGTAC
This sequence comes from Bacteroidetes bacterium ADurb.Bin217, assembly GCA_002069975.1. Taxonomy (GTDB): domain Bacteria; phylum Bacteroidota; class Bacteroidia; order Bacteroidales; family UBA1715; genus MWCJ01. Next base: position 98,125 of record MWCJ01000002.1, read on the forward strand.
AATTTCAGACCAAATGGAAATAACTACTCAACTAATTCCTGTTGGACAAATTTGTAATTGGGATTACGATAAAAAAGCAGCAGTAGTATTAACTTTCGACGACTGGTCAGCTGGTCATCCTGCAATTGTAGTTCCTGAATTAAAAGCTCGAAATTTAGTTGCAACTTATAGTATTGTGCCAGGATTTACATCAGATTGGGCAACAATAAAAACAGCTGCTCTTGATGGAAATGAAATGGCTAATCATACGATGAACCATGTATATGCTAATTCTTCATCCTTATACCAAACAGAAGGTGTTGCAGCACAAAATGCTATAAACTCACAAGTTACAAATCAAAAAGTGTCAACATATATATATCCATTTGGATCATATGACAATAATCTAATATCATACTTAAAAGCAGATGGTTATGTTGGTGCAAGAGGAGTTTACCCATCCTCAGGAAACTATACATATAATTTTGCACCGACTATAGATGATTACTATAAAATCTTAACATATAGTATGGATAATACTGTAAGTTTAAGTGCATTTACATCACAGATTGATAATATTATATCAGGAGGAGGATTATTAACCTATTTATATCATAGTGTCTCAGGTCCTACAGCAACAGACAATAATTATGCTCCCGTAAATGAATCTGATTTTCAGGCTCAAATGGATGCTCTAGTTTCATATCAAGATGATATATGGGTTACAACATTTAGTTCTGCTTTAAAATATCACAGAGAAGCAAGATGTGCAACTTTAGGCGAAATTGAAGCTGATAATGGTTCTCAATGGGTTTTAAAACTAACAGATACTTTATCAAATAACGAAATTTATAATCAACCATTATTCATTAAACTCAATATGAATGGTAACGATTATGATGAAATAACTCAAAATGGAGTTCCTATTGATATTATTGCCAAAGATGCTGGTTACATTATGTTTAGAGCTGTGCCTGACGCTGGTAATATTGTTTTAAAAGCAAGTTCAGGTATTTCTTTAATTGCTACGGTTTCTAATACTGATATTACCAATAAAGCAACAACACTTACTTTTACTGCTACGGCATCAGCAACAGCACCTGCTATATTATCAAGCGTTTATTTAGATTTAACAGCTCTTGGTGGTGGTTCTGCTCTAAGTATGACACATGTAAGTGGTGATACATATGAATATATATATACTACACCTGCTGGATTAAGTTTAGGAGAAAAAAATATTACAGTATCAGCAACAGATAATAATGCAAATGTTCAAGAAAAAACCATAATGGTAACTATTGGCTCTGGTATTTCTGTTGGGTCATTTATAGTAAATCCAAATACAGTAATAAATAATGTAAGTAATACATTATCGTTTTCGCTTTCAGTTACAGATGATGGAATGGTACAGTCAGTTGAACTTAATTTAAATTCTATAGGAGGAAGTAGTTCTGTATTAATGACAGATGCAGGTAATGATAATTATACATTTTCTTATACTCTGTCACCAACATCTATTACCGGAGATAAAACAATAACGGCAACGATTACAGATAACGATGGAAATACAATGCAAACGACTGTAACCGTAACGATAAATCCAAGCATATCATATTTAGATATTTATACAGATGCAAGCTCAATGATAGGTACGAACTTTTGGTCATCAGGAACACTCGTAGAACAAACTGGAGGTGGCGCTATAGAAGGGACTAAAGATTTTAAATTTGATTTTACTGCATCTGGTTGGTGGGCTGGTTTAGGACTTTCAATTTCTAACTGGAATGATTCTCAAGCTAAAGATTTTTCTGAATACGATAGCATTCAAATTTCATATAAAGGACCATTGACTGCAGGTACAGGTATATTGCTTAGCCTTGTTAATCCTGGAGATATAAAATCTACAAGTGTAAGTTTACCTGCAAGTAGCAATTATGTAACTGTGAAATTATCACTTTCGGAATTTGGCTCTATTAATCTTTCACAAATTACACAGTTGACTATTGATATTGCAGGTACTGAGTCTGGTACAGGTTCTTTACAATTTGACAATATAAGATTGATAAAAGCAGAAAAAGCTCCATTAGAAGTTTTACCAACAAGTATAGCGATTAGTCCTGCAATACAAGATATTGAAGTTGCAGAAACTGTACAGTTGTCAGAAACCGTTTTACCTGCTGATACAAATAATAAAACAGTAACGTGGACATCAAGTAATGCTGCAGTCGCAAGTGTTTCGACTTCAGGTCTTGTAACCGGAGTTGCTATAGGAAGTCCGGTAACTATTACAGCAACAAGTGTTGCCGATGGAACAGTTGTGGGTACAGCTACTATTAATGTAATAGCTACTCCTGTAACAGGAATTACAGTTGACCAAACTGATGTAACTTTAACGTTAGGTGATAATACAACAGTAACTGCTACAGTTGAACCAACAAATGCTACTAACAAATCAGTAACATGGGCATCAAGTAACTCATCAGTAGCGACTGTATCAGGTGGGGTAATAAGTTCTGTAGCTATAGGAACGTGTACAATCACTGTTACTTCTGTAGCAAATCCAACTGTTTCAACTACAATTACAGTAGAAGTTGTAGATGTTGCTGTATCAAGTGTAACTGTAAGTCCTGCTACAGATGCTATCCTAGTGGGTGGTACAACAACATTAACTGCAGCGGTATTACCAAATAATGCTCCGCAAGGTGTAACTTGGTCAACTAGTGATGCGGGAATAGCAACTGTTACTGCAGGTGTAGTAACCGGTGTTTCTGTAGGACAAGTTACTATAACTGCGACATCAACAGCAGATGGCACAAAATTAGGAACAGCCATAATTGACGTTAATCCTATAGAAGTAGTATCAATTTCTATATTACCTGCTACGAGTACAATAAATATTGCAGGTACAGCAACATTAACAGCAACGGTATTACCAAATGATGCAACTGATAAAACAGTAACATGGACATCATCAAATCCGGCTATAGCTACAGTAAGTAGTACAGGTGTAGTAACAGGTGTATCAATAGGAGGACCTGTAACAATAACAGCTGAGGCAAATGACGGAAGTGGTATAGTTGGT
>MWCJ01000003.1 GCA_002069975.1 Bacteroidetes bacterium ADurb.Bin217
TAGAAAGTTAAATATACTAAATTTCCCTATGTTTACCAAAAATTTAAGCGTTTTTCTTACGTCGAATTGACGTTATTTACATCAACATTGAGATGATTGGGAGGTGTTGCATAAATAAATTGAGCTTGATTAATATTGTTAGTACCATTTTGAGCTTCAATAGCCATAGGGCGACACAATCCGTTATCACCAACAGGGAACACATGCATACCCGAATTTTTCTTAACATCACGTTGTACCGGGCCATTAATATGCGAAGCATCAGAACAGGGAATATCGCGTTTAATTGCTTGACTATTCATATAAAATATACTTCCATTATTCATATATAAAATACCATCGGTTAATTCCAACACAATACTATCGGCAGGAACACTATCGTCTAAATCAAGACTCTGATTTGTTATAGCCCCTTCAGCTCTATTCATAACAAGCTTTTTGAGTTTCGATATATTTGACGGAAATGTAAATGTAGAAGCACTACCGTTATCATCGATAATTAAAGTAGAGCTTGCCGTAGAACTCACATTGTTACTTTGCGGACCACTAATAGAGCCAAATATTTGCAAAGTATAACTACCTATAGCTATACTTCCGCTAGTAATTAGTATATTATTTACTTGAGCCAACGCATCTATGGTAATAGCATGCCCCGAAACTATTTCAATGTCATCGGTTTGCGATGGAACAACCCCTCCTACCCAGGTAGTAGTTTGCGACCAATTCCCAGACGCAGCTGATTGTATGGTAGCCCCTTGTACACAAATGGTGAAAAGCAAACTTACTATGACAATTATTTGTTTCATTTACAACAAGATATAACAATGTACTGTTTTTACGAAAAACACGAATAGTACGTTTCAAAATATTTTAAAATATTTTGATGATTTACAACACCTTTCAAGAATTGAGAGTCACAAAAATGAATACAAAAACAATACTGAGATATGGTAATAATTACACATAAAAAAGTAGACTATTTGTTTTTCTGAAATCAATAATATATATACATTTGTTTATTAAATATAAAATTATATGAGCGACGACAAAAAGGTTATTTTTTCGATGGTAAAAGTGAGTAAAACTTTTCCACCCCAAAAACAAGTTTTAAAAGATATATACTTATCGTTTTTCTACGGTGCAAAAATTGGCATTATAGGTCTCAATGGATCGGGAAAATCAACACTTTTGAAAATTATAGCAGGAATCGAAAAAAATTTCCAAGGCGAAGTAGTATTTTCTAAAGGCTATAGCGTAGGATATTTAGCTCAGGAACCCGAATTAGACAATACCAAAACTGTAAAAGAAATTGTACAAGAAGGTATGCAGGAGTTAGTTGATTTGCTCAAAGAATACGAAGAGATAAACCTCAAATTTATGGAACCAATGAGCGACGATGAAATGACTAAGCTCATTGAACGCCAGGGTGAACTAACCGAATTACTCGACCAAAAAGGAGCTTGGGAACTCGACAACAAACTTGAACGTGCAATGGATGCGTTACGTTGTCCCGATAGCGACGAAAAAGTTGCTCATTTATCGGGAGGAGAACGAAGACGTGTAGCTTTATGCCGATTACTATTACAAGAACCCGATGTGCTTTTGCTCGACGAACCTACCAACCACCTTGACGCTGAATCAATTCAATGGCTCGAACAACATTTACAACAATATAAAGGTACCGTTATAGCAATTACCCACGACCGTTATTTCTTAGACAATGTAGCAGGCTGGATTTTAGAACTCGACCGTGGCGAAGGTATTCCTTGGAAAGGCAACTACACCTCGTGGCTCGACCAAAAAACCAAACTCATGGCACAAGAAGAAAAGCAAGCAAGTAAACGTCGCAAAACTCTTGAACGTGAGCTTGAATGGGTTCGAATGTCACCGAAAGCTCGTACTACTAAATCAAAAGCTCGTTTGTCGGCATACGATAAAATGATGAACGAAGACTCAAAAGAAGCATTAGAAAAACTTGAAATATTTATCCCTGCCGGACCTCGATTGGGAGACAAAGTAATAGAAGCAAAAGATGTTTCAAAAGCTTTTGGTGATAAAATTTTATATGAAAACTTAAACTTTAGCCTCCCTCCTGCCGGAATAGTAGGCGTAATAGGTCCCAATGGTGCCGGAAAAACTACATTATTCCGCATGATTATGGGACAAATGGCTCCCGATGCAGGCACATTTGTAGTGGGCGATACCGTAAAAGTAGCCTATGTAGACCAAGCACACGAAGAAATAGACCCAAACAAATCTGTTTTCGAAGTAATTACCGGTGGTAACGAAAATATGGAATTTACCGGAAAATTATTCAATTCGCGTGCGTATGTGGGACGTTTTAACTTTAGTGGTGCCGACCAAGAAAAAAAATGCGGAGTTCTCTCGGGTGGAGAACGCAATCGATTACACTTGGCTATGACTTTAAAAGCCGAAGCAAACGTGCTACTTCTTGATGAGCCTACCAATGATATTGACGTAAATACACTTCGTGCATTAGAAGAAGGTTTAGAAAATTTCCCCGGTTGTGCCGTGGTAATTTCTCACGACCGTTGGTTTCTCGATCGTATAGCAACACACATACTTGCATTCGAAGGCGATTCACAAGTGGTATTCTTCGAAGGAAGCTATTCCGATTACGAAGAAAATCGTAAAAAACGATTAGGCAACGATGGTCCTAAACGAATTAAATATAAAAAATTAACCAAATAAAATTTACAATTATGCCAGCAATTTTAATTACAATAATATGGATTGGATGTGCTTTTTGGGTTATATCCGATGTTTACAAAAGAACTGATAAAACCAATGAAAAAAAATTATTATGGATAATATTATCTGTAATACCTTCAATTGGAATTATTACAGCTATTGCATATTATTTCCTCGAAAAAAAAGATAAACAAGCATAATATGGCACGATTACTTCCTATACTTATTATTGCATCAGCTATCTATGTGTTGTATCAAATATGGATAGTAGAAAAACACAACAAATCAAAAGAAGAAAAATTATTGTGGACTTTGCTTGCACTTCTTTTTAGTTTTATTACCGCTGGTATTTATTATTTTTTAGAAAAAGATAAATCTAATAAAAATGAGAAACATCTTAATTAGCATTTTAATTGTGAGCCTTTACTCACTTTCAACAATTGCTCAAAATTCCGCAAACATTCAACTACCGTCACCACAAAAAGAAGGTGGATTACCGGTAATGAAAGCATTACAAAACAGAAAAAGTTCGCGAACGTATGTTGCAGGAAAAGACCTCACCAATCAACAGATATCAAATTTACTATGGGCTGCATATGGGTTTAACCGTGATAATAAACGAACAGCTCCATCGGCTACCGATTCGCAAGAATTTACCTTGTATGTATTTATAAAATCAGGTATTTACAAATGGGACGACAAAAAAAACTCATTACTATTACTATCCTCAGGCGATAGTAGAGCATTAGCCGGCAAACAAGATTTTGTAAAAGACGCATCTCTCAACATTGTATATGTGGCCGATTACAACAAACTCACAAAATATAATACCGAAATTGAAAAATCTAACATGGCACATATCAATTGCGGATATATTTCACAAAATGTATATATATATTGTGCATCAGCAGGTCTTGCAACTATAGTTCGAGGATGGATAGATAAAGATGCTATTGCTAAAAAATTACAATTACCTGCACATCAAAAAGTAATAGTAGCACAATCGGTTGGATACGACAAATAAAACATACAGATATGAATTCAAAAATTGCAATTGTTACAGGAGCTAACAGAGGTTTAGGAAAAGCATTGGCAGAAAAATTAGCACATGACGGTATTTTTGTAATATTAGTAAGCAGAGATGTAAAAAAAGCAGAACCAACATTGCAAGCTATTGAAAAACTAGGCGGAAAAGGTATGATAAAGCAATGCGATATTTCGAAAACAAGTGATATAGAAATGTTTGCTCAAGACATTTCAAAAGATTTTTCGTGCATAGACATACTTATAAACTGTGCTGCTATAAATATTGACGGACAAGAAGTTACTATAGAAACCATGCCGTTGGAACTTATGGAACAAACACTTGCAACAAATTTTTATGGCACACTATGGATGTGCAAACATATAGTACCTTTGATGCGACCATCAAAAGACGGTAGAATTATAAACTTTTCATCGGGACTCGGACAACTTGGTGTGCCACGTATGGGTCCTATGCCTGCATATAGTATGAGCAAAACTATTGTAAATGCAATCACCAAAAATTTAGCAGAAGAACTTAAAGATACAAACATTATCGTTACATCTGTTGACCCGGGTTGGGTACTTACCGATATGGGAGGACCAAACGCCATGCTCACAATACCCGAAGGAATAGATACCCCATACTGGCTTGCAACAGCACCTGCCAACGAAATATCATCTGGCTATTTTTATAAAGAACGAAAAGTTTTGGATTGGTAAATTTTAATTATGAGATATGAGATATGAATTATTACATTAATATACCGTAAACCGTAAACCGTAAACCAAAATCATTCAGACTTTTCAGACATTCAGACATTCAGACATTCAGACATTCAGACTAAAAAAATGCCACACATATTTAAACCCAAATTATTTGCTGTACTCAAATTAGGGTATACAAAAGAACAATTTACCAAAGATTTATTTGCAGGAATTATTGTAGGAATTGTAGCATTACCATTAGCTATAGCATTTGCAGTAGCATCTGGAGTATCGCCCGAAAAGGGTTTAATAACTGCAGTAGTTGCCGGATTTATTATATCATTTTTGGGTGGTAGCAGAGTGCAAATTGGGGGACCTACGGGTGCTTTTATTGTAATAGTATATGGAGTGCTCCAACAATATGGATTCGACGGATTGCTAATATCTACAATACTTGCGGGGATACTCCTCATTATATTTGGTATACTCAAATTAGGAGTTCTGCTCAAATATATTCCTCACCCACTTATTGTTGGGTTTACAAGTGGTATTGCATTAGTTATATTTTCAACACAAATCAAAGACGCCTTAGGTTTAAACATTGAAAAAGTTCCAAGTGAATTTGTTCACAAATGGAGTGTGTATTGGGAGCACTTGTCAACATTTAGTCCATACGCATTGGGCATAACACTTGCAACTATACTTATTACAGTGTATTTTAAAAAAATTACAACAAAAATTCCCGGTTCATTTGTAGCAATTATAGTTGTTACATTTTTTGTTCAATTTTTTGAAGCCCCTGTTAGTACTATAGAAACAGTATTTGGTTCAATTCCACAAACAATATCGTTCCACATTCCACACATAGATTTTTCAAACATACAAATGTATATAGCACCAGCATTAACCATTGCATTATTAGGTGGTATAGAATCGCTGCTTTCTGCGGTAGTTTCTGATGGAATGATAGGCAGTAAACATCAATCGAATACTGAATTGGTAGCACAAGGTATAGCCAATGTGGTAACACCATTCTTTGGCGGTATCCCCGCTACCGGAGCTATTGCACGCACAGCAACAAATGTTAAAAACGGTGCAAGAACACCTGTTGCCGGAATAATTCATGCAATCACACTATTATGTATTATGCTTTTTGTTGGAAATTGGGCTAAACTCATACCCATGAGCTGTTTGGCAGGTATACTTATAGTAGTATCTTATAACATGAGCGAATGGCGTTCGTTTGTAAATATTTTCCGCGGTTCGGCATTCGATATTCTTATACTTGTTGTTACTTTTTTACTTACAGTATTTGTAGACTTAACTGTAGCAATAGAAGTAGGTGTAGTATTAGCGTCGTTGCTATTTATGAAACGTATGAGCGATGCCAGTATGATAACAAAAGAAACAATAGACAAAGACATTCTCGAAAATTATGCATATTTACCAAAAGAACTTGCAATATATGAAATAAGCGGACCTTTCTTTTTTGGTTCTGCAAAATCATATTGCAGTACACTCCGCGAAATTGGAAGTAAATCAAAAGTTCTCATAATACGTATGCGACATGTTCCTTTTGTTGACGCTACAGCTATTCATAATTTACGCGATGTAATTACCGAATTGCAACACGATGGTATTAAAATAATACTTTCGGGAGTAAACGAACAAGTTTATGCAGAATTAGAAAAAAACAGAATCGTATTTTTAGTAGGCAAACACAATGTTGCAAGCACGTTTGATAAAGCATTACAAATTAGTTATGAATACATAAACAAATAACTTGTATTTAATAAAAAACTCAATTTTATATCTCAAATTCGCTATACATACTGTTTTTTTTTAAACAATTGTACCTATCATGCCATGTGCTGTATAATCTAAAAATACAGGAACTATTGTATTCTTGTATTGTTCCGAAATTCGAGCCGAAACTTTAATGTACGTATCGGTATACCCGGTGAACATACCATTTTTTTGTTTCGATTCAAACAATACAGGACGAATAGTAGACGAAAATCGTGCAACATATGAAGCATGTAATTGTTCCGATAATTCATGCATAGCAATACTTCGAGTATGGCGAATATGTGTTGGCACTTTGGGTTCTATGTTCAACGCATCGGTATTGTCGCGTTCACTGTAGGTAAACACATGCAAATAGCTTATAGGTAATGACGCTAAAAATTGATATGATTGCTCAAACAATTCATCAGTTTCGCCGGGAGTTCCTACTATTACATCTACCCCTATTGCAGCATGAGGAATATAACGAAGTATTTCATTTATTTTATGAGCAAACAATTCGGTAGTATACCTACGACGCATCAATGCCAATACAGCATTGCTACCTGCTTGCAAAGGAATATGAAAATGAGGCATACACACTCTCGATTGTGCAACAAATTGAATAATTTCACTTGATAATAAGTTTGGTTCTATTGATGATATTCGAATACGCTCAATACCTTGCACAGTATCTAATTGCTGCAAAAGCTCCAAAAACGTTTCTCCTGTGGTTCTTCCAAAATCACCTATGTTAATACCGGTTAAAACTATTTCTTTAACCCCTGCTTGAGCTATGTCTTGAGCTTGCGATACACAATGAGCTATGGTTGCATTTCTACTTTTACCTCGTGCTTGAGGAATAGTGCAATACGAACAATTATAATCACAACCATCTTGCACTTTCAAAAATGAACGAGTTCGTTCTTCAAGCGAATATGAACTTTCAAATAATGAAACTTGAGAAATTTCGCACGATGAAATTAATGTTTGAGAACCCAATTGTTCAAATTCTTTAATTTTATCTGGTATATTAAATTTATCTAAAGCCCCCAATACTAATGATACTCCAGGAATTTTTTGAATTTCGTCTGGCTTTAATTGTGCATAACAACCTACAATAATAATAGTAGCTTGAGGACTCCGTGCATAGGCTTTACGAATCATGTATCTGCTTTTTTTGTTAGCAGCTTCGGTAACACTACAGGTATTTATAACATAATAATCGGCAACTTCACTAAATTTCACCCGAGCATAACCTTCAGTCTCCATAGTACGTGCAATTGCATCGGTTTCTGCATAATTTAGTTTACAACCTAAGGTATAATATCCTACTGTTTTTTGTGTAACCACCTCAATATTTTTTTTGCAAACATAGCAATATTTTTGAAATATGGGGATTACAATATAAAAATACCGCCGCCATCATACAGAGGGCCATTGTATAATTCAACAATAGTATATCCCAATTCAGAAATAAAAGAATACATACGTTCGCCTTGTTCATGATATGCTAATGAACCAATGCAATATACCGTAGATTTATACATACCAAAACAACCGGCTATACATCCATGTTTGTAAGGTGGCAACATTATTCCCTTTTGGCTTACATACATTACATTGTACCCATGTGCATGTAATTGACATTCTATTCCTTTATCGGAAGTAATGCACTGCATACCACCTAAATATAACAAACTACAACGAGTATATGATTGCGGTACAGATAGCAGTGGTTTACCCGAACATATTTGTTGTATTGAAACATCGGTATATCCCAGTTTATGAATTATATTCGCATCGGTTTCAACACAATTATATAACGATGACAACCGAACATCGGCACCAATCATAGTAGTACCAAACGTACATGGTATATCATATTTTTGCAAAACTGCAATAAGTTCTGGTTGAGTGTTTGGTGCAACTATAAGTCCCGATTGCCCCTGAAACAAACAAATATCGGGGTGTCCACTCAAAGCTTCGAACGTATGCGGATTATGAAATTCAAACACTTCAAAATATTTCCGCAAATTTTGTATTGCCTCACTTGGAGCCCGATAATCAATGATAGCTATAGGTGCATTCATATGGAAGTAATTCTTTATGCGGTATAAACGTAACTTTGCCTATGTGCTGTTGTAAATATATTTTATTTACCGATTTATGTCCTATAGCAAATTGTATTTGAGCACTTGGAACAAATATTTGTATGTGTCCGGTAGTAATAGGTATTTGTTTTTCAAAGATATCTGCCCACAATGCTGTTTCTACTAATTCTTTGAACGACTGATGATACGGACCTGCAAGCAACACTTCGGGATTATGTAAATCTTTAGAAGGATGCAAACCAACCCGTAAAACAGTTACACCATGTTGCACAAACAATTGGTATACATCTTTCGTAATTTGAACAGCATCTGTCAATGATAATGGTGTATATTTTCCTTTACGATACATGCTAGCCAATTGAGTATGTTCTATTACCAAAGTTGGATATATGCGCGTACTGTGTGCACCTAATTCTATTATTGTTTTTGCTGTTTCTATAGCTTTATCATAGCTGTCGCCGGGCAAACCTATCATCATTTGCAGTCCAAGACGAATATTACTTTGCAAAATAATTGCACTTGCACGTTGAATATCTTCATAGGTATGCCCTCTCCCCGATTTCAAAAGCACATCGTTGTGAACAGACTGTGCTCCCAACTCAATTTCTTGCACACCATAGTTTGCAAGCATGTGTACAATTTCCTGAGTAATATAATCGGGACGAGTACTCAAACGAATTCCTGCTACACGTCCCTGAATAATATAGGGCTGAACTGCTTGTAAATATGCGTGTTGTATATCAAGAGGTAATCCGGTAAAACTTCCACCAAAAAAAGCAACTTGGATATGTGCATCGGGCAACATTGTTGCAAGATTCTGTTCTATAATAAGATAAATTTCTTTTGGTTGCGGAATAGTAAGCGATCCGCTGATATGCTGTTGATTACAAAACACACATTGATGAGGACAAGCCAATTCGGGTAAAAAAATCGGTATGTTTCGGTATTCAGTCATTACCTATACTTTTGAGCTACATATGCAGATATTTTCTTATCCTCTTCTCGTGTATGACCATTGAACCAAGCAATTACAAATTTCAACAACAAATCTAAATCAATAAATTCATATTTCATTATATGGATTTTATCACGTAATTCTATCAACAATCGTTCGTGAATCCGTTTATGCCATTGATAATCGGGGTATTCTTCGCGAATCATAATATTTTCTTCGCTAGTAAAATGAAAATCGGCATATTTTAAAAGTTCTTCTATAATATTCATTACCTGCACTTTGTCTTGTGCAGCAATTGCAGTTTCAAGTCTCTGAATTATAGACACAAACACTTTATGTTCGTTGTCAATTTCTGATATACCCGTTTCGTATGAAGAATTCCAAACAATAAGACTCATAGAATTAATATGTTAAAGGATATGCTGTTAGTTGTGGTTTTATTCGCAAAGCCGGAGCCGGCAGGTGATAAAAATTAATATATTTTTTGGCATACTTCAACACGTTCGATTTTCCGCAAAGTACGTGATTAAGATTCACATGCATTCCTATAAACCATTCATGTTGCCCTGCACCTTTACCATCAATATTTTGTGCACTTAACCCTACGGCAGGTTGAATAAAAAAAGGTCCACACGATTGAGAAGTCTGTAACCCACATAAAGTCCAAATATCAAGTGTACACCAAAAATTTTGGCGTTCGTAATCGTCGATAAACGATTTGTCTTCATGTCCGGGCATTGATTTATAATACGATGGATTTGAAAAATCGTAACTCCACGAAAAATGTATAGTACGAGTTATAGGTATATGATAATGCAACACGGGTAATAAAGCACCGGTAACATTAGCAAGCATATCAAATTTACTAAATCCCCAATAGGGCGAATATGCATCTTTAACCTCAACTATAGTAGAATTTATAATTGATAACGTGGCACCACCCCATACAGAATGTTTTCGACTAAGACCGGTTACTTGCAATACATCGGAAAACACTTCCGACACAAAATACGACGAAATAAAATGTCCGGCTTTATCTAAATTTAATGCATATCGTAATTCCACATCGTCGGTAATATGAAATGGAACCCGTTGTTCTTTCCACCATACATTGTTTAAATACACATAAACCCCTGCAATTGTAACAGGAATAATTGTACCAACCAATGCCAAATGTTTATAATTAACTTGTTCGGATTCTGCAGAAGTTTGCTGCACCGAATCGGTTTGTGCCGCAGAATGCAGTCCTATACATATAACACAAAGTACACACAACCATGTCTTCATACAAATTATCTTTTTTGCTCTCGTTTATATTGTAATGCTACCGATTCAAGTTCATAATACCAATTTTCTCCATATTTTCGTATTAAAGGAGCTTTAAGAAATTGATACATTTTCACACCTTCTTGTTTTCCTTTACACACGGCATCTTTACAAATATGCCATGTATCATAATTCAGAGCTTCGAAATCGCGATACTGCTTACATCGAATAGGATATAAATGACAAGAAATAGGTTTTGGAATAGGTACTAATCCTTGTTTATGAGCTAATTCGATAGCACAAAATAAAACTCCATCTTTTTTAACAACAAAAGCACATTCTGCATTATTTACCAGTGAAGTTACCGGTTCGCCATCGCGATCGATGTAGCTAACCCCTTGCGTACGCAACACATTAGCATATTCTGGCTCAACAAAAGGAACTATAACATCGCAATATTCGGTAAGTAATTCAACTTCTTCGTTGGTTAAAGGAGCTCCCGAATCACCTTCTACACAGCAAATTCCTTTACATTTCGATATATCGCACACAAATTCCTTTTCAAGAATATCTAAACTTATTAGCGTATGTCCTATTTGTATCATTATGCAATATAAACTTCAAGAATTTTTGTTTTACAATTTGTTTGTAATTCTATTTCGTACAAAGCTGCGGGAATCAATACCGTTTCTCCTTGTTTAATAGGAATTGTATAATCGGCTCCAAAGTCGATATACGCTTCGCCCTGCAAACACATATAAATAATAAACGAATCGTAATCGTAATAATTTTTCTGAATATTCGAAGAAAAATTCAAAACATTGGTAGTAAAATATTTACAAGTAACCAATTCGGTTGTGGGGTCTTGTTTAGATACCGTATACGATGTTTTATAATCATCGTATGCGGTATAATCAATTACATCAACTGCCAAATCCACATGTAATTCACGTGTATTTCCGGCATCGTCGGTTCTGTTAAAATCGTAAATACGATAGGTAATATCTGAGGTCTGTTGAATTTCGGCAATTAATAACCCTTTACCAATAGCATGAATTCTACCGGCAGGCAAAAAGAACACTTCATCCTTATGAACTACTTGTTTATGCAATAAATCCTCAACCCTATTTTGCTCTACAGCCTCTATAAATTCTTCGGGACTACTGTCGTGTTTAAATCCTATTATCAATTCAGCATCAGTATCGGCATCTACCACATACCACATTTCTGTTTTTCCATATGCATTGTGTCGTTGCTTAGCAACAATATCGTCGGGGTGAACTTGTACCGACAATACATCGTTTGAATCTAAGAATTTTATAAGCAATGGAAATTCAGGACCAAACTGTTCATATACTTTACCGCCAACAATTTCGTCCATATACACTTCTATAATTTCTTGGAGCGAATTTCCTTGTAAAAAACCATTAGCAACAACAGATATATTATCTTCTACTGCCGACACTTCCCAGCTTTCACCACAACTATCAGACGACACGTCTACACGTTTTAAATATGTTTTAAAGCGTGAGCCACCCCAAATTTTATCTTTATAAATATGCTCAAATTTTAAAGGATAAAGTTCCATAGAATTATTGATTACAGATTGAAGATTATATTTTTTTTCCGTGACAACAAAAATCTAATGTATGTCCCATTTTTTCTTTTTTGGTTTGCATATAAAAGTGATTATGTTCAGTAACAGGTACTTCAATATGAACATTTTCAATTATTTCCAACCCATATCCTTCTAAACCGGCTCTTTTTGTTGGATTATTGGTAAGTAAACGCATTTTGCGAACCCCTAATAGACGAAGAATTGTAGCTCCAACGCCATAATCACGCTCATCGTCTTTAAATCCTAATTCCAAATTAGCTTCTACTGTATCTAGTCCTTGCTCTTGCAATTTATATGCTTTTATTTTATTGAACAAACCTATTCCTCGTCCTTCTTGATTCATATAAAGCACCACACCTTTTCCTTCTTTTTCCACACGCTTCATAGCTTCGTGCAATTGGTTTCCGCAGTCGCATCGTTGACTCATAAAAATATCGCCGGTAACACACGAAGAATGAACACGAACCAATATTGCTTCATCACTTCGCCAAGAACCTTTTATAATAGCTATATGTTCTAATCCATTTGATAGTTGTTTAAATGGAATTAATTCAAAATCACCATAATCTGTTGGTAATTTCACCCGTTCTCCCATTTCAACTAAACTTTCTTTGTCTATCAAAAAAGCTATTAAATCTTTTATAGAAATAATTTTAAGACCAAATTTCTCGCTTATTTTCATTAAATCAGGTAAGCGAGCCATAGTACCGTCTTCGTTCATTATTTCAACTAAAACACCTCCGGGTGTTAATCCTGCCAAACGCGACAAATCTACCGCAGCCTCTGTATGCCCCGGACGACGAAGTACACCTCTGTTTTTTGCTTTGAGCGGAAAAATATGACCTGGACGTCCCAAATCTTCGGGTTTGGTTGTTGGGTTTACTAATGCTTGTAATGTTTTGGCCCTATCGTAAACAGATATACCGGTAGTACAACCATGACCAATTAAATCAACCGAAACAGTAAAGGGAGTTTCGAACGTGGCAGTGTTTCTTCCTACCATAAGCTTCAAATCAAGTTCATCGCATCTATATTCCGGTAACGATGCACAAATAAGACCTCGCCCGTGAGTTGCCATAAAGTTAACAATTTCGGGCGTTACAAGTTCTGCAGCACAAATAAAATCTCCTTCATTTTCTCTGTCCTCATTATCCACAACTATTACGATTTTTCCGTTGCGAATATCTTCTATAGCCTCTTCAATAGAATGAAGCTTAATTTTGGTTTCGTTTTGTTGGTTGCCACACATTTGAATTAATACCTTTAATATATTTAAAAAAACCTATAAACAATGCTACATTCATAGAATAAAAATGCGTAATAAATCGCAAACCTTTATTATGAATATTAATTTTTTGTAATAAAATATCAAGTAAAGGTAACGATAGCAAAAAAATATGCAATATAAATAATACAGCATACAATGGCTCATACACTCCAACAATAGCCGAAGACAACAAACTTAGCAGCAGAAAAAATGGAGTTAGCCATCGTAAAATTTTATGCGACACAAAACAAAAACCTATACCTGAAAATACATTATATGCAAGCGATTTAAACGTCTGTAAATTTTGCCAATTACCTATTGAAATACGAACTTTTCTTCGAAATTCTTCTTGCATAATATTCGAAATATCCTCGAAACAAAGGGCTTTGGGTTCTAAAATAGCTTGTTTACCATCTTTAAGAACATGCATTGTAATATAAAAATCATCCATAAAATAATTCTTCGGAACCGGATGATAATATTCTTTGCGAATTGAATATACTCCGCCAAATGCACCAACCATAGTTCCCCAAATGAGACCTTCGCGATATTTAATAGTATTTTCGAAACTTAAATACGTTTTTTCCTGATACGATATACCATTTTTTTTGATATTGGTATTTATAATAAGCCCTCCTACCAATGCTATTTGAGGATTTTTATAATGCTTAACCAATTCAAACAAGGTATTTTTCTCAAAATACACATTCGCATCGGTTAACACAATAATACTCCCTTGTGCTTGAACTGTTAGCGAGTTTATAATATTGGCTTTGCCTTGTCGTGTTGTAAATGCATGTAAATGTAAATTTGGATATTGGTCTACATATTTTTGTATTATACTATTGGTAGCATCGTTGGAATTATCGGAACCTATATGTACATCAAATAAATGCGAAGGATAATTTGTAGTAAACAAACTCAAAATTTTTTCTTCAATCACTTGCTCTTCGTTGTATGCAGCAATTACAATAGATACAAAAGGAAGCGTATCGCTAAAAGTGTATTGTACAGAATTTTCCTTTCGTGTTTTCGACAGAAAAAACAAAATTATGGGGAATAACACATACGTGTGAAAAATGCTTACCACACACAACCAAAAAATTATCTCAATTACCGGAACCATGTTCTATATAAAAATCTATCAATTTTGATATTATAGTAGCATTATCAAAATTTGACGAAACAAATGTAACTGCATTTTTTTCAATGGCACAACGGAATTCATAATTTTTTACCACCATACGCACAGAATCTATAAATTCTTGAACAGAATCGGCTATACAAATAGATTCGTTGTGAACAGCCGGAATACCCTCGGCACCAATTGAAGTTGACACAATAGCTTTTCCTAAGGCTAATCCTTCAATAATTTTAATACGCATACCGCTTCCGGCAAGTAAAGGAACTACCATGATTGTGTTTTTTTGCATAAATTCACGAGCATCGTCAACTTCGCCTTCGAATTGTACACCGGGAATTTGTATTTTTTTAATAAAGGAATCGGGAGCATGCCTACCGGCAATTACAAATTTCAAAAATGGAAATTCAGCATACAATGTAGGCCAACATTTTTCTATGAACCACAAAATCCCTTGTTGATTTGGAGCCCAATCTAACCCCCCTATATGAAACAACGAAACAGTATTGGCTGATGATTCAACCGGATTCATTGATTCGGTAAACACTCCGGTAGGCACTACGCAACATGGTTTAGTATTGCCCATTGCTTTGTACATATCGGCATCGTGCTGCGTAATAGGCACCAAAATATCATATGAATTAATAAATGAAAGTTCAAGTTTTTTAATTCTATCTACCAAATTTGCCACATACAATTTTTTTGGCAAGAAATGAGTTTCGGCAAGTAAGCGTTCCCATATTTTATATTCAACATTATGAGAACGATATGCAATTGTAGCTGTAGAATACTTGCGTAATAATGGAATATAAGGACATAAATACAAGCCCTCTAATTGTATTACATCAAATGATTGTGTTTTAAGAATATCTATTAATTCTTTCTCGAATTTTTTATGTATAAACCGAGTTGCGGTATATGGTAATTTACTGAACAACAAATTGAAAAACGCCCCCCAAAGAGTAACATTTGTTTTTAGAGGTATCGCATGAAATTCGGCCATAGAAGCAATATTATGGGGAATTTCGAGAATATTGGTAAAATGTTTCGACGTATTTATTGCTGCTACCGTAACAGAATGCTGCAACAAATAAAAACCTTTGAACATGGTAAAAGCCGCAATTACACCACCATCTTTGAGTGGATACGGAAATTTATTACATATTTGTAGAATTCTCACTTTTTAGAAAATATATGAAATATTGAAGAAAATTTTTTATGAATATACGCAAATATATACTTAGGAGGAGTTATAAGTTTATCGTGTACCGCCATATAGGTAAAATAAATTCCAATAAGCACTATTATTCCTGTAGGATACCACATACCCTGAAATGCAGAATTTTCAGCTGATTTAACAGATTTTTCGCCTATCATACTCAACACATAATACAATAAATAAAAAATAAACGAAAAAATAACGGGAACCCCTAAACCACCTTTTCGAACCAACGCACCAAATGGAGCACCAACAAAAAACATAATTAAACACGCAAATGCCAAGGTAAATTTTTTGTGCAACTCTATACGATGTTTGTTTAGCGACATATCTTGCATTTGCTCATTTTCTATAGCCGTAGTAAGAAAAGCTTCGCCCGAACGAGCATAATTAAGAGCACGAATATAGCTTTGAATTTTATATGCATTATTCAATGCGGAAAACAAGGTGTCCACATCAACATCGTGCCCTTCATCAATTTTGCTGCGAGCTCTATAAATATTATTGGTATAATAATGATGAAACGAACGTTGATTTCTATACTCTAATGTAGTTTTCATAGAATCTATCGTAGAAATCAACTGTGTCATATTTTGCATTTGCGAATTATGCTTAAACAAATCCATATCGGTTCGGTTAAACGTAAACGATTCCAATTCAAACAATACTTGTTGTTTTGTAAAATACTGCTCTCTAAACGGACGTTTGGTTCTTACATAATTATAATCGACACCCTCTACTACATCTTCGTATCGTTTACCATTATACAGAGTTAAAATTAAATATTGCTTATCGTCTGTTATTTTCATCGAAGCAGAATCGGCAACAGTTACATTTGTATTTCCATAATTTTTACGATGATCGTAAATCATTACATCATACATCATCTCATTTTCGCGATTTTTTGAGGCTATTTTTAATCGTACTTGCTCTATACCATCAAAAAACACCCCTTCTTTTATATTTAATTCGGGGCGTTGATTCCGAATATCGTACATAAGCGACCATAAACGAAGATTAGAATAGGGTAATAAATTATTTGCATAAAAAAATGCTAAAATAGCTACGATTACATTTACATAAATTACAGGTCGCATAATACGCAACAGCGATATTCCCGATGACTTAATAGCTATAAGTTCATTGGTTTCGCCCATACTGCCGTATAAGAAAATAGAAGAACATAAAATAGCTAACGGAAGCGACATTTGCAATAGCCCAACCGTAGCATAAAAAAACAATTCTAAAATAATGTGTAATTCTAATCCCTTACCAACCATGTCGTCGATATATTTCCACAAAAATTGCATAAGCAATAAAAATGTGGTAACAAAAAATGTTATTAATAGAGGGAATACATATGCTTTTAAAACAAGCAAATCTAATTTTTTGACACGAAACATATGCACGTATTTTTATGAACCAATTACATGTTTTAAATTTTCTATTTGCTTATTCCATAACTGAATAGCATCGTCAATCTCATCGGGTTCTGCAAAATCGGTTATCACAAGTGAAACATCTTTTGTAAGTTCATCAACATGTATTTTAAATTCAAAATATATATCTTCATCTTCATCGTAATCCCAAGTAAAACGAATATACGACGGTTCTTTTTTACTTACTATATCAGCCTTATTCGCTTCGCCATCCCAGGTAAATATATATGTTTGCATATTATTCTCAAAGTTTACATCATCGGCAAACCATTCAGCCAAGCCCGACGGAGTTGCTAATCGGTTGTACAATACTTTGGGTGATGCATTCAATACATATTCTATTTGAAACTTTTGTTTTTCCATGTTTTTCTTTTACAATATGCCTTATTAAAAACAATTAAAAATCTATCATTCAATAACTTACATCATATTCTTACTGTAAGAATTCGCAAGATACAAATAAAATTTGTAACATGAAAATTATTTACATTCACGAGACGAATGTTTCCTTTTTTGGAGATCTCAAATTTAAAATAATCGCTGTATCATTCCGCACACATTTACTTATGGAATATGCATAAATTTATGCGTTTGAATAGATATACGCCACGTTGGATGTTGTTTTATATATTCTACAATACCCGGAATTGCTTTTTCGTATGAATTCCATTCGGGTTGTAAATATAAAACACATGATTTTGAAACTTTGCGTGCACAGAATTCAGCCCATTCAAAATCAAGTGAGTTATCTATTACCACTTTTAATTCATTGGCATATGCATACGCTTCATCTTTGGGTTTATGATGTTTTTTGGGCGAAACACATATCCATGTCCATGTTCCCGATAATTGATGAGTTCCACTTGTTTCTAAAAAAGTTTGCACTCCTGCTTCGTGCATTCGAGCACATAAAGCATCTAAATTATGCATAAGTGGTTCGCCACCGGTAATTACCACAGCGTTGGCTTTATGTTGAGCTATATTACTCATTATATCATCTATTGTTTCTAACGGGTGAATATGAGGATTCCACGATTCCTTTACATCGCACCAACCGCAACACACATTACACCCACCAAAACGTATAAAATACGCCGGTTTGCCTGTATGAAACCCCTCGCCTTGTATACTATAAAACTGTTCTACTATGGGAAATGTGATTTTTTCGTTCATAACATATGTATAAATATCAACATTTGTGCATGCACACACTCTAATTATTAGATTATTTTTGCAAAAGTAAACTTTTTTACCTTGGTACGACTATAGTATATACGATTTATGCCTATTGTTCGTATTTACATAAAATAAGAATTCATGTCATTACACATTATTTCACATATAGCACGTATACTGAGCTCATTTGTTGTTTGTATACTTATTACATCTTCGGCATTTTCACAATCTACCCCACATTCTTTTCTATTACCAATTGATATTCCCCCGTTACTTTCGGCTAATTACGGTGAATTACGCCCTAATCATTTTCATGGCGGATTAGATTTTAAAACGCAATCGATAGTAGGTAAAAATTTAATTGCTATTGACAGTGGTTATGTGTCTCGTATTCAAGTAAGACCATCGGGATACGGCTTGGCTCTGTATATTACTCATTACAATGGGTACACTAGTGTTTACGGACATTTACTATCGTTAAACCAAAAAATTGACAGTGTTGTAAAGGCTTACCAAAAATTTCATACAAAAAATATTGTCGACATTCATTTTCAATCGCACGAATTACCAATACAGCGAGGCGAAATTATAGGATTATCCGGAAACAGTGGCAGTTCGGGAGGTCCGCATTTACATTTTGAAATTCGCGACAGCAAAACACAAAACACTCTAAACCCTCTATTATTTTACCCGCAAATAGTTGACAAATCTCGCCCTAAAATTACTGCTATAGGTGTATATCCGCTTGATTCATCAAGTTTCGTATCACAAGCTCGCTCCAAGAAATTTTACAAAGTACTTACAAATAAATCTGAAGGATTACAAAAAATTTCGGAACCTATACACGCATGGGGCACAATAGGTTTTTCGGTGCAAGGCAATGATTTTATGCAAGGCACCGGACATGTATATGGGTTTTATACCGTAAAACTACTCTGCAACGATACGGTACTGTATGCTCGAAGAATCGACGAAATTTCGTTTGAAAATACCGCCGATATCAACAGTTTTATAGATTACACCGAATACGCCAAAACTAAACGATATTTCGAAAAAGCTTTTGTAGAACCTAACAATACGTTGCAAGTATATACGCACCTTCACAATTACGGAAAATATTCGGCAAAAACCATAGATACCGTAACTTGCGAATTTATAGTGGGAGATTTTAACGAAAATATGGCTGCGGTAACATTTACCGTAATACAACAACCCATACACGATACTATTCTATCAAAATTACCTCCCTACCCTCAAAAAAATTCATGCAAATTACCGTTTACTCACACATTACAAGGATTTACATTTACAGGTAACGAACAAACGTTTTTTACCGATTTCACATTCACAGCAACAGTAGATACTCTTAATCCTAAAAAACGATATCATTCTCATAGATATTCTATCAAATCGGATCAATTGATATTTAAAAAAGCTGCAAGTATTCAAATACAATCACATGTTCCCAAAGAACTACAAGAAAAAGCTATTATTGAACTCAGTAATGCCGCCGGAGCCAAAAGTCCAATATTAGCAACATTCGATGAACAAGGTATAGCTTCGGGATATACCAAACGTCCGGGTACTTTTGGTGTAGTATTAGATACGGTTGCACCGTTTGTGAAACCAAATTTTGCAAACAATGGCAACTTGCAAGCAAACAAATCGCTCTCGTTTAAAATAAGCGACAATTTTTCGGGTATCAAAGAATACAATGCGTATGTTGATGATGAATGGGTAATATTAAATTATGATGCCAAAAGTGCTACCGTGTATTTAAAATTTGCCGATACCAATATGCAATTCAATACAAAACATAGTCTTAGAATAGAAGTACGCGATATGTGTAACAACACAACTACCAAAGAATATTCATTTTTTAAATAATTATACTATGGAAGACAAAGTATTAGCTACAATGAAGCAAGCAGGAAAACCGCTTAAAGCAGGTGAAATTGCAGAACTTTCGGGTTTAGACAAAAAAGATGTAGAAAAAGCTATGAAAGCACTACAAAAAAAAGATGCGATATTTTCGCCAATTCGATGCCAATGGCAAGCTAAATAACGTCAACTCGACGTAATTTTTGAGTTCAGACCGCTTAGAGGCAGTAAGATTCGATTAATAAACACGCAATCATATCGGGATATTATAAGTGTTTATTAAGAAGAAGATTGCTGTCTATAAGCGGTTTTATAATGCTTTTTATAAGAATTCGATTCTCTTCGTTACATATTTTCAAAGTAGCCCGCTACATTTTCAAATATGTGCCTTGATAATCAAATCCTTATAAAATCTGAACTTAAATAATTACATCGAGTTGACGTTAAATAACAAATATTCTGTGTATCTGTAATCATTCTGAAAACAGGTATTCAGAATGATTATAGAACACTATTACACTATTGTAAAATGACAGAAAAAAAAGCAATACTATTAGGTGCAAGCGGATTAGTAGGAAACGAACTCTTACACCTACTCATTCACGACAACTATTTTACACACATACACATTCTGAGTCGTAAACCTCTTAGCATTCAACACTCAAAAGTTACCGTAGAATGTATTGATTTTTTAGATGGCATATCACTCGAAGCAGCTATTACCGAATGCGACACTGTGTTTTGTTGTATAGGTACCACACAAAAACAAGTACAAGGAAATAAACACAGGTATCGTGATATAGATTATGGAATCCCTATTCGTGTTGCACAAGTTTGTAAACAAAAACACATTAATCATTTTTCACTTGTATCGTCAATTGGAGCTAATAGCACGAGTTCAAATTTTTATTTACACCTCAAAGGCGAAACAGAACAAGCACTCCAACAATTCCCTATACCATCAATAGCTATTTTCAGACCATCGATGCTGTTAGGAAACCGTACCCAATCGAGACCCGCAGAAACCATTTCGAAGTATATAATGCAAGCAATATCATGGCTAATACCGGCAACATACAAACCTATTCATGCTCGCAAGGTTGCATACAGCATGCTTTGGTATGCAAAACAAAAATTATTGGGTGTTCAAATAGTAGAGAATAAATATATGATATAACGGGGTTCGTTGTCGTCAATCTGTAAGCCGTTAGAAAACTACACTTGTTTTCTTCCATTCAGATAATTTTTTTTAACGAATCGTTATCCCAATTTGCCGGATTGTTTATAATATATTCCGATATTTTCAAATATGATTGTTCATCGCGGATAATGTGTTCGTGGTAATTGCGTTGCCATAATTTGCCCATCGTTTCATTATTAATTTTAAAATAATTTCAAACATTCATTTGCCGCCAACGATTTGTATGACCCCACAATGTCGGATACCGTAGGGGCAACCCTCACGGTTGACCCATTATTGATTGATTCATTATTGATTCATTATTGGTTGACCAATTATACATATCATTTTGGGCAGGGGTGAACCCTGCCCCTACGGGAATTTCGTTCAATAAAATAATACCGTGAATATGGTTGGGCATTATTTGAAATACATCCAATTCAAAATTGGGAAATCGTTCGGGCAATTTTGCCCATTCGTTATATGCTACCATTCCCAATTCATTTAAAACCATTTCACTGTTTTTTATATGGCCAAACCTACAAATCCTGTCTTGACAACAAATGGTAATAAAATACAATCCTGCCTGCGAATAATCATAGCCTTTCAGGCGTATGCTGCGGCGATGATGTTTTTGCAGATTGTAGGTCATATTGTCTTTCGTTTTTTCTATTATTGGGTAGCCGCAAGGCTATCTACTCTCTATCGTATCTTTCAGGGGTAACCGCAAAGGCTACCCTTACGGCGTAGTCGACTCGTTGGGGCAACCCTCGCGGTTAGCCTTATCGTACACTACCCTCTACATATACAGCACTCTTTCTTCCTTCACTTTCTGGTATTGAATAATGTATTTTTATGTGCGTTGACTATACGATGTAAATTTTTTACTTCAATGGTACTTTTCATTTATTATTGATTCCAAAATTCCTCTACCTGCTTTAAATAATTCATCATCGAACCTCAAACCTCTTATTGTTTGAATTTTTAATTCTGATTTATTATGTATTGATTCTATTGTATTTTTTAACCAATTTGAATCTTTCAATCGTTTTTCGACTAAAACACAAACTCTTTTAATATATTCAAAATCATTTTCTGTTAAATATCCTGTATTTGCTTGCTCTAAACTTCTCGGATTTACACCTAAGTCAAGTTCCGATTCAAATTGAGCAATTCTGATAACTTTTCTAAGTAAAATCTCATTACCTTCTAATAATTCAAATCTCATTTGATTTATTTCGGATTGTCTGACATTATCATTGTTCATAAAGTATAAATATTGAAATACATATAATTTTTTTGGTATAAAATTCTCGTAAAAATCAAAACTAACATTTTTAATTTTATTTACATTTCAGCATTGTAATTAACTGATATTAATGTCTTTTTTTATCTTTCATTTTACGTTAGCGTTCTAGTTTGAACGCTGTTTGTAGTATAGATAATATAACGCTCAAAGTTTTCGCACCATACCTTCGTAGCAGTATTTATCTCCAATGAACTCACTTTGTTCGAGTCGTGGTTCGCGTTCTGTCAACCGATAGAAAACTATACAAGCAAGCGAGAACAAAATGCCTTACGAGACTACTGCCATGAGGCTTAGCGTGTGTTACCAGTTCGTGCAATTATTTCTATTAAAAACTCATTCCTAAACCAACATTAAATATAGGTAATATCATCCAATTATTTTTGATATTATCACTTGTTTTACTAAGAAAATAATCATTTTTTTCTTGGTCTGTATAAATATCTGAAATATATGGATATTTTATATTTGTTTCATTAACTGTTTCATTAATGATTTGTATTCCAGTTAAAATTGTAATATTCAATATTGAAAAATGTTTAGAATATCCAATACCATTTAATAAACATATTTGTTTACTTGATTGATTATATGTGTTGGTAAAAAAATCTTCTGATATTTCTACATTACTTGCTAACACATCTCTATACATTATTCCAATTGAATAAAACGGAAAATTTGTTTTGATTTTTGTTTTGATTTGCAATTCACTACTAAATTCAAAACCTTTCAAATTTCCTTGTGTTGTTCCGTAAGCAAAATCATTAATAGTTTTTCCACCATTTAATTTTATTAAAAATTTGCCAAAATCATATTTTATGTAAATACAATTATCGACAAATAAATTTGTCTCAACTCCAAAATTAATATGTTTGACACTATCATTTTGAGAATATAAATGCATTG
Source organism: Bacteroidetes bacterium ADurb.Bin217 (assembly GCA_002069975.1). Classification (GTDB taxonomy): domain Bacteria; phylum Bacteroidota; class Bacteroidia; order Bacteroidales; family UBA1715; genus MWCJ01. The sequence continues at coordinate 23,697 of MWCJ01000003.1, forward strand.
AAATACATATTAGTATTATTAATGTACTTATCTGTTTTCCTATTCTTTTTAGCATACAATTAAATGTTTTTTCTTTCTTTCTTATAAAACATATATGCATAACAGATACTCATGATTCCATTTAATGGATATTTTTTATCAATTAAATAAGAAATATGGATATCCATATGTTTTTTTCTCATTCCAACTCGACTATTAAAACCATAAAATCCTTCAGCTGTACTTATAAAGTATTCAAATCCTATACTTGTATATATTCCAAACTTTTTTTTCGATTGATTTCCACATGCATAACCATAACTATATTCATATTTCAACGGAATATAATCAATTCCTAAAATAATGGGATATAATGGTATCAATGAAATTTCGGAACCAAGTGAAAAACTATTTTCATTATTTAAATTTAGAATTTTTATTGTATTGGCATACGTTACACTTGGTATCGGTATGTTATAAATAATAAATGCTGTTATTCCTAAAGAATGATTGCTTTCATTTTGTGAGAATAACATTTTGGAATTAAACATTAATATTAAAAATACTGTTAAAATTGCAATTCTATATTTCATTTTATCATATTGAGCTTTCGGTTTAGCATGACTGGTAATGTTTTGCAGCTACAAGAAGTTGGCGATTTCGAAGCACTAAACTGTCTGCCACCACCGAACTTGAGCCGAAGCACAAATGTTTATGTAACCACTGAACCGCCAATTTCTTGTAGGTGCTGTTAGCCACAGTTTTTATTTTCGGTTAGTTCTTGTTTCAATGTTGTTGTCACCAAATTGTTTGTCATTATATAACTGCTCATCATTTTTAAAAAATTTCTTCGATTCCTTCAAATAGTCTTTGTCAAGTTTTGCATTATCTGTTGTTTCTAAATATGTATAAGCTCTTTGAATAAATCTTCCTGCACCTTCAAATTGTTTACTCATAAAAAGTGTTCCGATTAAAGATACGTATGTTATAAACTCATATTGAATATGATTTCTTTTCAAATATTCAATTGGTAGTTTTTGATTCATACTTTGAAAGTGCGAAATTATTCCGATGTCTTTTAGGTATTTTTCTTTTTCAATAACAAACCAGTCATCCACTAATTCGCCATTGAGATTTGATTCGAGTTCGTAATATCCTATTGGCTCTAAATTGTCAAGCCATTTTTGGTTTTCAACGTAAAGTCCAATTCTAGTTGTGATAATAGAAACACCATGTCTTCTGTCAATTCGATATTCAAAACCATCAAACTTTGTGATAATTTCATCTTGAATAAAACCACATAAAAAGTTCTTATCGTCTGAGTTGTCAGAAAATATTTTAGTGAGAGAGTCAAACGCAGTCTTTTTCAAGTCAAGCGTCTTAACTCTTTCTGTCAATAATATTTCTAGTTCGTGGTCTTTCATAAAACTGTGGCTAACATCCCAATATCACCAATTGGTGATATATATTTTATATTTCACCAAATATACCTAAAAATACCTATACACCAAACTAGGCAATACAAATATTTTTGTTGGATTTTCGAAACAAACAACAAAACCTACACAAAGTACATAAAAAATCCCCGGCAAATTTTCGGATGTAGTTCAACACCGAATCAAGGTTGGTGAGTACTTCGACATGCTCAGTAACCACCTGTCGAACCGTGCAAGCCGCTCAGATTTCTATGTATTATAGCCAGTGGTTATTCTATTTTTACGGGAGTTCTAAAAATCCAATTTTCTGCGTTACGCAAATTTTGTAAAATCCTCATTTACTAGAGTAAACTGCGGTTTTCCAAAATTTGCAAGCCTTGAAACTTGTATTTTTAGAAGTTCCCTTTAAAAAATACTAATTCATAATTGGCATTTCGACCACCTTCACTTGTTTGTTTTAAAATACCTTTGTCTATCAAATCTTTTATATCACGTAAAGCTGTATCAGTAGAAGTTTTCGCAATTTTCGCCCATTTCGAAGTTTGCAATTTCCCTTCAAATCCGTCAAAAAGTTTATTAAGCATTAAGCGTTGTCGAGCGTTGATTACTGTTTGTTCATGCATTTTCCAAAACTCTGCCTTATGCAATATTCTTTGTGTTGTGTTTTCAGTAGCTAACATTGCGTTTTTTAGACATTGCAAAAACCATTCGAGCCATTCTGTTATGTCACCTTTACTAAATTGAACTCTTTGCAATATTTCGTAATAGCGTTTGCGTTCAATTAATATCTGACTTGACATACTATAAAAACGTTCACCGCTATTTTCGGCACGTGCAAGCAACATGTCAGTTATAGCACGTGCAATTCGACCATTTCCGTCATCAAATGGATGGATGATGATAAACCAAAAGTGTGCTATAGCAGCTTTTAGAACAGAATCAAGTGTTTGGTCATTATTAAACCAATTTAAAAACTTTTCCATTTCTTTTTTAACCATTTCAGGCTTAACAGCTTCGTAGTGTACTTTTTCTTTTCCCATTGCACCAGAAACTACTTGCATTTTACCTTTACGGTACCTACCAACTTCTATTTCATATGGCCCACTAAATCCTGTTGGGAAAAGTGCTGCATGCCAACCAAACAAACGTTTTTCGGTTAAAGGTAATGTGTAGCGCTGAGTAGCATCAAGCATCATTTCAACAACGCCCTCTATATGCCGGCTACTCTTTACAAGTCCTGCTGTATTTATACCCAAACGCCGTGCTATGGATGAACGTACTTGTTCGTAATTGAGTAACTCGCCTTCAATTTCGGATGATTTTACTATGTCTAGTGTTAAGGCTGTAAGTGTAGCTTCTTCTTTAGCAGAGAATCCAAGAGCATTCATTTGTCCAATGATTTTTCCTTGCATTAACCGAACCTCTCCAAAAACCGCATTGATAGCTTTATCATCCCATGTAAAGTCTGTCCATTTTTTATATTCGTAAATGTATTTTATCATTGCTACAAATCTATTTTGCGGCAAATATACAAATTATTCTCCGCAAATATGCGGTGTTTATCCGATTTTTTTACCGCATTATTATGATTTCAACGAGTTGTCTACCATTGGCTATCTGCACCAACCTATCCACGAAGCACAAATTTATTTTGTTTTTTTGAGCGTGGGCAAATAAGCGAAGCGATTCACGAACACCTATAAAAATAATCAACTCGTGAGTAATCCTAAAACCGTCCTGAAAGGCGGTTCCGTGAGCAGGAAAGGCGGAAGCTCTTTTGCAAGCCTTTGGTTTACTCACAATCTTTAATTGATATTCAAAGGTGTTCGTGAGGGCTTCGCCGTTGAGCGTTGGCTCGTGTGGGATTGCAAATGTGCTTACGACTGTGCGTTGCTATCTTATTCTTTATCTTTTTTATCTTAATTAATATGCAAATATCCCCTATAATTCAATGCTTTAAGTTTATACAATTCGAATTCTTATCTTAAATCTTATCTTTTTCTATCTTATTTGAAAGTACCCAAATCGGATTAGCTGTTGATTTACTACTATTTTGAATTATTCCTTCTTTTTTAGACATATCATAAAGTAAATTACGAATCTTAGTTCTTTTTTGGTCTATAGAAAGAACATTTGATAATTTCTCCAATAACAAATCGTCAATTTCGGCTCTCGTAGCTTGTTTGTATTTGGTTAGAAATTCAACAACTAGTTTTCTATAATAATCCTTGTCAAATGCTTTGTTTTTAATGTATGACGCTTTATCGTCAGTTACTGCTGCTACAGATGCTGCTACATAAAAATTTGGTTTACGCCCTTCAATTAAATGTTCCTTTTTTAAGGTTGTAACAGCATGTTCTGTAATTGGTAGTTTCTTTTGAACTCTATCTATTAATACAACTCTTGATAGCGATAAGTCTTTACGTTCAATAAGTAATTTCGAATAATTTTCGTCAATTGCATGACCGTATATTTGTAATACTACTTTTTGAGATTCTGAAAGTAAATAATCGGGAAGTGGAAAATATCTGTTGCGTTGAGCAATATACATTGTATGAATTCCATAACCTAAACGGTCTATCATACCCAAATTTACCATAGCATTTGCCAACCATGGATTACGGTATCGCTCGGGTGTTTTTTCGCCTTCGGAATATTCATCGGGATTACCTTCAAAAAAACTACCTGCATTGCTAAAAATAAGTTTATCTATCTTCTCGGTTACAATTATTCGACTATGAAACGAATAATCCTGATGAGCAATACAATTATGCATAGCTTCCAAAATTGAACGTGTATCATATTTATTTACAGTAGTAGCCAATAATTCATTGTCGGGAAAAAATTTATATTTAACATTTCGAATGTTTTGTAAAACTTTGGTGGTATTCAATAAAAGCGGTGTTCCAAAATGCTCGTAAGCTTTTTCTTCGGTTTCAAGTTTCCACGTAATTTCGGCAATGGCAGGCAATAAATAGTGAGATGCTTCTTCTTTTCCTAAAAGAATTATAGCTGTATTTGTTATTTTTCCATTTATAGTAATCTTTGCTTTATCCAAAAATGTAGCTGTATCCCACAAATCAATTTCATCGAAAAATGAAGTTCTTGAACTTTTTTCCTTGAATTTCTCACGAGCAACTTTTAATGCATTTTCATCTAAATCAGTAATGCTTGCCGTTTCAATAATTTTGGCACTCCAATCTTCTTGCGAATTGTATATAATGCGAACAAAATTAGCATGATTTCTTAAATCTGTTTTATTGCTACCAATTCTTATAAAAGGTTTCTTCTGAAAATTTGTAGGTTCGCCTTTAGCCGATGGAATACGAAGTAAAACGATATGTTTACCTTGATAATCGAACTCAAAAATTTCGAAGTTGATTTTTGGATACAACAAATTTCTCAACCAAAGTTCCAAATCCTGATTGCCTTGCTTAGCATTAGCGAAAGTAAAATTTGTACCTTTTACAATTAATGTTTCATCTTCTACACCCCATACCAAGTAGCCAAAAGGTTTATTTGCAATGGTTGCCCCATTACTCATAGCACTTAAATATTCGCCAATCTGCTCATTAGTAATACTCCCTTTATTGAGCTTAAACTCTAACCACTGCTGTTCTCGCGGTTGACTGCAAAGTTCTTGTAATAATATGTGTAAATCAGATTCTGTCATTTTAATTTATAATAAAAATACTTGCAATATATTATTTAATTTTTGCTTTCATAAGTTCTTCTATTGTAATAGCTTTTGGCTTTTTTATTACATCGAGGACATTTAGCTTTGTTAAATCAATGCTAATATCTTTAAATTCTTTTTCGCAATAATTTTCTAATTCATATACCAAATACATTTTTTCGCTTGGGGTAGTTTTGTAATTTAATATATTTATTAACTCCGATTGCGAGCAAAATTTTGCACTATTATGTTTAAGTTTAAAAAATAATTTTGATTCGGTTTGTTCTTTTGAATAAAGCAGTAAATATTGAGCACCAATTTCACTAGGGCTTAAGATATATCCGTTACCATAACGAATATTATACAAACCTTTTTCTTTTATCCAACTTAAATGTCTATCATCTTTATAATAGCCCACCAACACATATGCTTCATTTGGTATTAATTTTTTGTTACCAATATATTCCGGAATAGGTTCGTTTAAAATATCGTTATCGTTTTTATTGTTTTTATGAATATCATAAATTTTAACAGCAGTATATTCTCTTTGCGAAGCTCTATCAATAAAGTTAGCAACAACCTTTTTTATAAAGTTTTTTAAATGCTCTTTATCTTTATCATCCTTATTTGGTTTAATTACAAAAGCTCCCAAACCAGGAATTAATTCATGAAAACCTCTAAATGGTTCTTCTTTGCCTTCTCCTGGATATAATACATAAGCTCCGCCTGTTCTTCTGATAGCATCTTTATAGGCATGCATTTTAAGTAAATCCTGATTTTTGAATGTTCCTTTTTTGCTTTCTTCTATTTCATCTTCGATTAGCTCATTATTCTCTTCCTCTGTTAGTTCTTCACCTTGTGGTTTAGAAATTAACTCATAGAAATTATTTACCTTATATTTAGCATCGAAGTGTATATGAGTTATAAGTTCTTTACGTTCTGCTTCTTTAGAATCTTTTATTTCTTCTGGCCAAATTGACAAGGTGTAATCTGGTCTTAGAGTTGTTGTAAAACTTCCTCCATCGGGATATTTTCTCCCGCCTACAAATGAACGATTATAGCAAAATTGTATATTCAAATTTCTTGATGGTGATTTATATACACCTTTCATTGCAATAGCAGTACCTTGTTTTAAATTTAGCGATAATTGCCCTTTTTCATATTGAATTAATTCGGCAATACTCTTTGGTTCAATTTCAAATATTTCTTTTAACAAGTCTAATAATGTAAAAAATAACCAATACTCATAAAGTATAGCAATATGTTTTTTCCCAGCATCATACACATTGTCGCCACCATGCCAAATTAATTTAGCTGCTAAATCAAATTTTAGCCAAGCATTTAAAACTTCTCTGTAGCCGCTTTTTCTTTGAAGTATAGGGCTATTTAACTTTAATGATGTTGGTCTTGATATTTGTTTAAAAAAAGATTGATTTAATATCGACGAAATTTTAGTTGAAAGCAATCCTGATTCAAATTTAGCAGTTGAATACTTCTCGAATCGCAATTCGCAATTCTCACAGAAAAACAGAAATTCTTCTAATGCATGTTTTATAAAACGATTTTCTGCGGTGTCAATAGATTCGCATTTTCGTGTGCTGTCTATTTTTGTTGGAATAGAAGTTAACCCATATGATGTATTCAAGAAATGTTCTGTACTTATTTTCATTCGGTTACTTTTTGTAACCAATTGTTTTATGTTCTTTTGATTGAATCTTCGTATGCTTCGTATGTCTTTTTCTTCATACTCTTCATGCCATTTTGTAGTAGGACTTGAAATAATTTTTTGTATTGCTTCTTCAAATTCTAAAGAATCAATTAATGATTTTACAAACGAAAACCTCTGATATAATGTTTCTGGATTTTTATTAAAATCGGTTTCAAAATGTTGATTGATTGGGGAATCAATCTGCATTATTAAATCAGTGCATCGTTCGGTAATGCTCTCAAGCATATAGCGATAGTCTGACCTATATTCACTTTTAACAGAACGAACTTCAATAGGTAATAAGATAGGCGAGCCATCTATTTCTAAAGAATGTGTACCTACGTATATATTGGGAATTATACTCCCTTTATGTTTGCCGAATTTAGAATGTGTTATTATTAAATTCTTATTACTTTCTTCTTTAGGTTTAAAAAATACTGCTTCCTCCGAAAACTGATATTCATAAGAGCATCCTTCTAAAAGTTGATATTTTGCTTCACCAAATTGTATAACATCTTCATCAGAAATTTCAAAAAGCGTATTTACATCACCTTTAATTTCTAATACCAATCCTTGTTTAATATGATTAAGCTTAATTTTCATTTTTATGCTTCAGCGTAACTTGCAAAACCATTTTCAACGGCATTTTTATACATTCTACAAATTTTCTCGAATGAAAGCTTGTATTTAATATTAGAATCTGAATGTATCTCAGATTCTGTTAAGTTATTGCTAACAAATGTATCTAAGTAGTTTTCTTTAATCTGTGAATTATCGATTAAACAAAAACCACCTAATATGGGAAGAACTTTTGTAAGCTTGTTTCTTGAACCGTGCAATTTTGGTAATAATTTCTGCATTATGGCAATATCAAGTAAGTTGTCGCCAGATTCGCCAAGTTCTTTTAGCATATGCATCAACCTTCCTATTTCACTTGCTGTTCTATATCCAAATTCAGCACCCGATTTTTTTAATTCCGTAAAGAATTGTTTTAAATCTGCTTCATATTTTTTCAAATTCTTATTGGTTTGTTGTAATGCCATAGCCACAAAACTTTCAGCCATATTTGCCCCTTGCGTTTTTAGCAAATCCATGTCTAGTTTTATATCACTCGCAATAAATTCTTCTAAATCTTTTTCAGTTAATCTAAATTCTATGGTGTTAGCTCTATCTAAAACCTTAGGACTAAACATGTAGGTGGTTTCATCTATATTTACAGTTCCTATTATGAATAGATTTTTAGGTAGATTTATTGATTGTGGAATCTCATTTATTTCATTTTTAATTTTATGCAACGGTATCACATCGCCCGATTCCATAGTACTTAAAAAATCAGCAAAATATCGTTCAACATGACTTAAATTCATCTCATCTAATATCAAAAAGTACGGTTTTGTAGGTTCCACTGTATTCTCAAAATTTTGCTTAGCTCTTATCATCAAATCTAAAACGCCACTTTCGGGGCTTACGTATTCTTCTTTATTTAATGCATTTGGATACCCTAGAAGTGGCTCACGGTTTGTCCAATCGGCACCAACTGGAACTATGCAATATTGTGATTTATCCGCTGAAATCCATTGCGCAAACGCTTGAGCCAGTTTTGTTTTACCGGAACCAGAAAGACCACTACATATTACAAATGGTTTTGTGCATAATGAGGCTACAAAGCGTTGAATAAGTTGTGGGGAGAAGATTAAGCCTGCTGCTTGAGTTGATTGATGTAAAGATTTAAAATTGAATTCTTTCTGTTTCTCTTGTAAATTATCAATAAGTTCAAGTTTTATATTTTCATAATATGGTAAATAATTAGCAGATAATTTAAAATAAACTTCATTAATTATTGAAAACAATTCATTTGAACAAGGAGTTAAATACGCTCCTTGCCTTAAATCAAGTTTTTTATTATAAAAAACTTCAGATGAATTAGTAATATTTAAAAGTTTAGATTTATATTTTTCATTTAGTATTTCTTGTCTTTCGATTTGTGGACTTAGCTGAATATAGTTTTCTAGTTCTACCAAATATGCTGGTCCATTCCATTCTGTACCTTCAATACCTATTGTTTCAATTGCCTTTTCTCTTACAATCGAGATACCTGATATATATTTATTATCAATTAGATGTATAATTAAATCACCTTTTTGAATTGACCGCATATTTTTATATATATCAGAACCACCTTTAGATTTTTGAGGAGACCATAATGCTTTACCTAAAGACCTATCACCTTCATTTCTATCAGGCCTACCAGAAACGATTGTTTTTTCAATCCAAATCTTTTGGTCATATGTTTTATTTTCCATTTTCTCAATAATAATTTTATATCCTTTTTTTAGTAAAAAGTCTTTTGCTTCAATAGCATTAAAAGCTTTACTATCTAACATTTCATTATTTGCATATTTATTTGCAATACTAATTATATATTTTGGAGGTAATTTTTTATTTTTATATAATAAGTAATACTCCTTTGATAATCTATCTTTAGGTATTTCGAATTGTAAGACCTCTTTAATTGCATCTTCAATATTTTCAGTATTTATATTTTGGGGAATTGCCATTTTTTACTTTTGATTTTTACTTGATACAATTAATTCTATCACATCAACATCTAAAATTTTAGCAATTTCATGCAGCACTTCAAGTCTTGGTTGTTGGCGGTTTTGCACATAACTATTTACCATATTATAGCTTTTGCCAAGTTGCTCTGCCAACCATGTTTGTTTAATGCCTTTTTTGTCTAGTACTTCTTTAATCTTGTTCATCGATTTACGAATTGAAGCTTCAAAAATAGGTTTTTTATCTCATTTTTCAATATAAAATATACAATTAATTGTAGCGTGTGTATTGGCAAAATTACTCACAATTATTTTTATTATTAAAATGTGTTCGTGAGCTCCCTGCGGTCGGTTGCACTCTTTGGCAAAGCATTGGTATGAGCGTTTGCTTGTGGGGCTTTGCCAATGTGTGCAATGTGGGTGGGGTTTCTTTCTTTGCGGGGGGAAAGAAAAAAACAAAATAAATTTGGCTCCGCCGAGCTCCACTTTGTTCCGGTTCCATCAAATTTGCAATGTCCTGTCAAAAAGCTAAATCCTTTCTATCGTTATTAATTATCACTATCGTATCTGTCTGCTCGTCTGTCTTTACACTTGTTGCCAACTATTATATACATCAATTTTCATCATACATAGTACAAATCCATAGTTTATCACAAAAATTAATACAATATTTTAATTTTCAAATGTACATAAAAATACTATCACGCCAAAAAGTTTAGAAAAAAATGATACTAGCGAAATACATATATTTGAATTCAAATAAATGTATACGTACATACCTTTTTCGGCTTATGATAAAAGCTAAGACAGAGTATACCCCCTCCTACCTAAAGCCGGTTTTGCTAAGGCAATGATACTGGTTTTAAAAATTGGTTTTTGCCAAGACATACATTATACATAAAGCCATCTGTAATCTCAAAAAAAACATTATTTTTGCAAAAAAAATATGAACCGAGCAATAGCGAGCTCATTGACCGAAGGAAAATAATTATGGGATTAAAATGTGGAATAGTAGGCTTACCTAATGTAGGAAAATCAACTTTGTTTAATTGTTTAACAAATGCGAAAGCTCAAGCAGCAAATTTTCCGTTTTGTACAATTGAACCAAATATTGGAATGATAACCGTACCCGATAGTAGACTCAACGAATTGGAAACTATTGTAAAACCCGAACGAGTTGTTCCTACTACTGTAGAAATAGTAGACATAGCGGGTTTAGTAAAAGGTGCAAGTCGTGGCGAAGGATTGGGTAATAAATTTTTGGCAAACATACGCGAAACCGATGCTATTATTCATGTATTGCGTTGTTTCGAAAACGAAAATATAACCCATGTAGACGGCTCAATAAACCCGGTACGCGACAAAGAAACTATAGACACCGAATTGCAACTGAAAGATTTAGAAACTATAGAAGGTAGAATTCAGAAAGTAAAAAAACAAGCTCAAACCGGTGGCGACAAAGAAGCTAAATACGTGTACGATATTTTGGAACGGGTAAAAAAACATGTAGAAGCCGGTAAGTCGGTACGAAGTTTAGGATTAGACGATAATGAAATACAAGCAATATACGATTTGCATTTAATTACCCTAAAACCGGTAATGTATGTGTGCAACGTAGACGAATCGGGAATCAAAGGAAATGCTCATGTAGAGGCATTGAAACAATCGGTTGCTCAAGAACAAGCAGAGGTTTTGGTTCTTGCTACAGCTATAGAAGCCGAAATTGCCGAACTCGAAGATCCCGAAGAACGTCAATTATTTTTACAAGATATTGGGCTTGAAGAACCCGGTTTAAACAAACTTATACGCACTGCTTATAGCTTACTGAATTTAGAAACATATTTCACCGCAGGTGTTAAAGAAGTAAGAGCATGGACGTATCACAAAGGGTTTAAAGCTCCACAGGCTGCGGGCGTAATTCACTCCGATTTTGAACGTGGATTTATAAAAGCAGAAGTTATAAAATTTGCCGATTTTATTAAATATGGCTCGGAACAAGCGGTAAAAGAAGCGGGTAAAATGGCAATGGAAGGAAAAGAATATATAGTGCAAGACGGTGATATAATGCACTTTAAATTTAATGTATAAAGTATGGAAATGACAGATTCCATAATATCAATACTCGACTTTACGGGTACTTTTGCCTTTGCGGTAAGCGGGGCATTGGCTGCTGCCGAAAAAAAGTTTGATTTGTTTGGTGCTGTTTTTCTTGGATTTGTTACTGCTATAGGTGGTGGTACCATGCGCGACATGATGTTGGGCAATACTCCGGTAGCTTGGTTGCATGATATTCGTATTTTTTACACTATTGTTATAGCTGTAGTATTTACATTTTTGTTTCGTCCCACTATTATACGTTTTACCAAAGCATTGTTTTTGTTCGATACTATAGGCATAAGCGTATTTACTATTATAGGATTACAAAAAGGTTTAGGAGTAGATATTCACGCACCTATTGCTGTAATGATGGGAATAACAACTGCGGTAATGGGAGGAATTATTCGCGATGTTTTATGCAACGATATTCCGCTTATTTTTCATAAAGAAATATATGCAACTGCATGTTTGCTTGGCGGGATTATTTATTTGGGATTATTATACCTTAATGTTTCTGAATCTATTATTATAGTAACTGCAGCTACATCTATTTTTATAGTTCGCACACTCAGCGTTCGGTATAAATGGTCGCTTCCTAAATTTAAATAGCGTACATTTTTAGTTTCATTCGGGACTAATAGAAAACATGCTAAAATTTACTTTTCCGTATTGTTTGGTTTTTAAGTAATACTGATGTGCAGCATACGAAACTGTTGCCGGATGTTCAATAATAACTAATGTTTCGGAATCTACCGCTTGCGAAGAAAAAATATAATCGGGAATAGTTTCAATCCATGGCAAATCATAGGGAGGGTCGGCAAAAATTACCGAAAAACTTCGATAGGCAATCTTCAAAAAATCGCGTACATCGTTAGTAACTACACGAATTCCATCTAATGACAGTTCACTTACTGTTTTTTTTATAAATCCGGCATGTTTTGCTTCTCGTTCTACACACACTATATCGGTACAACCACGCGATGCAAATTCAAGGCTTATACTACCTATTCCGGCAAATAAATCAAGGAACGAACAATCATCAAAATCGTACATATTTGATAGAATGTTGAACAAACTTTCTTTGGCAAAATCGGTGGTTGGACGAAGTTTGAAATATGAAGGAGCTACAATGTGCTTACCTTTGCATGTACCACTTATTATTCGCATAACGACACATTACACACATTACAAAACAATGGATACAACGATTGATTAAACGGATATTGCATAAACCCCTTGTGTGATTGAGGCGGCTCAACAATAGACACATTCTTAATAAACATACATGCTGATTCAAAATAGTGCGAAGCTTTACTTATAATACCCGACAATAGTAATTGTTGTTCCATAGGATGCAATCGTAATTGTTCGAACACATGCAGCACATAATACATATAGTCATTATTGTTGGAATACTCGAATGTATTATACAAAATTATTTTTTGCCCCTCTACTACAGCTATATCAAAAAACGTTTGTTCTAACGATACAAATACATTTTTTTGAACCATTAATTTATTTTGAATACAAGATGATTCTAAAAATGGTGCTGCTTGCGGAAGAATCTGAATATGAGTACCAAATGAGGCATAACATTCATCTATAATAGTTTGGGGCACGGCATATAACAAATAGCCTTCGGTGTGTTTTAACTTGTACTGTAAAATAGCCTCGCTTGGAAGTCGCACATGGTTGGCTTCGTACAACAACGCTACGGTATGTTCCGAAAAAAGAGACGATGGTATAATCGTAATTTTAGGAGTAACATAGATTATTGTAATTTTTTGAAAAGTTTGTTGCAACAAATCATGTTTGAAAAAAGATTGAAGAGCACCAACATACTTCTGAATTTCTAACGACTCCTCTATTTTTGTATGAAATACAGCCAAAAGATCATCGGTATCAACAGATTGTATTACAAAAGAAAATCCATCGGGCCTAAGCGAGATGGATATTTTTTGAACATATGATTGTTTTGAATAATCTACTACTGTATGAAATATATCTTGCATAGAATTTATTCCCAGTTACCCTCGGTTGATGCTTCATCAATTTTTCCTACACGTACCCCCTCAAATCCACTTCGAACACGAGAATTTTCTTTTGCATTAATAATTAACTGTTTATCTAACCCTTTGAGTAATACATCCCAGGTTACACCTACTTCAAATGTTGGCATTTTAATACCACCCGCCATTACAGAACCTGATTTTATAGTAAATTCTTGGTCGGTTTCAGGCACATAGCGTAATTCTTTTAATTCCTTTTCATCGGCAATAATACCATCGGCAATTAATTTTTCAATAGCCGGACGTTTTACTTTTTTAATAAAAGCTCTTCCTTCTGCCACAGCAGCAGAGTCTTCCATATCGCCTTCTTTGTAATCAAACACTAATGAATCTTTCAGAGCAAATTCAATTAAACTTTCCCAAGAATTTGAATAAGTGTCATGTTTTGATTCATATACATTTTGCAAATCACGAATTTTAATAAGTTTTTCTACAACTAATTCTTGTTTACGTGCTTTTTCGTTTTCAAATTCAATATTTGTATTTACACTATTATATACTAAAAACGACAGCAATACTATAACTCCTAACAATCCTATTTCAATTGCAATTTTTACTTTTTTATTCATTGTATTTAAATATTAAATTACCTTTGTTGAAAGTACAAATATAGAATAATATTTTTTTTCTGTCTATTAATTAAATCCTATTTTTTTTGTAAATGTTACAAGATTTTATAAAAACCAAAATAAAAGAAAACCTTCCGCATGTTCCAACCAACGACCAACACAATGTAATACATGCAATTGCCGATTTTTTAAAATCATCAGACGAAGTATTTATTCTTACCGGATATGCAGGAACAGGAAAAACAACCATAATACAAGCCATAGTAAAAACTTTAGATGAATGTTCTATTCCAACCGTATTACTTGCTCCAACAGGACGAGCAGCTAAAGTATTACACAATTACACGCAAAAATCGGCATATACAATTCACAAAAAAATATACAGACAAACAATAGCCGGAGGCATTCAAAAATTTTCGCTACAATATAATGCAACCCCCAATGCTATATATATAGTAGACGAAGCATCTATGCTGTCGAATCAATCGGGCGAACAATCTATGTTTGGAAGTGGCTTATTGTTCGACGATCTTACAGAATTTGTTTTTTCTAATAAAAGGTGCAAACTTATATTGGTGGGCGATACGGCACAGTTGCCACCAATAGGATTACCATACAGTCCGGCATTAGACTCAACATACGTTGAGCAATCATATCTTAAAACATGCAAATCGGGTGTACTGTCCGATGTTGTTCGTCAATCGCAAGAATCGGGTATATTATATAATGCAACCCTTATTCGACAACTTATAGATACGGGAACAATTACGTTTCCAAAATTTACAATTCAACATACTGATTTTGTAAGCATTACCGGAAGTGAATTACTCGAATGTTTAGAGTCGTCGTATGCAAAAAAAGGTCAGGAGAATACTATAATAATAACTCGCAGCAATAAATTGGCAAACAGATACAACCAAGGTATACGACAAACTATATTATGGCGAGATTCCGAAATATCGGTAGGTGATTATATTATGATAGTAAAAAACAATTACTTCTGGACACAAGATATACCCGAAATAGATTTTTTGGCAAATGGCGATATTGTTAAAATTGTAGCAGTTACAAAATATGAAACGATGTACAATCTTAATTTTGCACATGTAATTATAGAATGTCCCGACTATAATAATATACGCATAAAAACCAAAGTTGTACTCAACACATTATATTCCGAATCGCCTTCGTTTACCCGCAGCGAACAGCAAAATTTTTACGAAGAAGTAATGCTTGATTATGCTGATTTTACAAGCAAAAAGAAAAAATATGATGAATTACGAAAAAATGAATACTTTCAAGCTTTACAAATAAAATTTGCATATGCTGTTACCTGTCATAAAGCCCAAGGCGGACAATGGAATGATGTATACATTGACCATGGGTACTTTATAGATTCTATGCTCGATATAGATTTTTTGCGTTGGCTCTATACAGCAATTACACGAGCTACCGAAACTTTATATTTAGTAAACTTCAAAGACGATTTTTTTGCAAAATCTGAGACAAAAAAAACTATCAAGAAAAAAAAATTTTGATGGTTTTGAGTAACTGTTTAATATCTGAGCTTGAGTTACATAAAAATCGAATGGAATAACATTTCTATGTGGAGCGATTTTTAAGAAATATGAAGTTCAAAGAAACAAAAAGTAATCATAAATTGAAATTTAAACAGTTACTTACTTGTAATTCATATTTTTTTTGTATGTTTGATTGCGTGTATATTCACAAAAAGGATTTAGAATACATCGTACTTTTTTAGGGAATCTTATTTTATTACAATGAAAGTAATTGACATTAACCATACGGATAAAACTCCAGAAGTTATATTCGATACCGAACTTCGCGAATTTCGCATCAACGGGTATTCACGCCCCGAAAACATTAGGGAATTTTATGTTCCTATACTCAATACATTGCAAAAAGAGTTTTCATCTATTGTAAGTTCAGGAGATACTAATCTATACAGCTTTCATTTTCAACTCGAATACTATAATTCTTCATCGGCAAAATTTATATCTGATATTATAAAAGTAATAAAACAATATGCCGATACCGGTTTGCATGTTTCAATTTTATGGTATTTCGACAAAGACGACGATGAAATGCAAGAAGCCGGCGAGGATTTTTCGTCTATTTCGAATATTCCTTTTAAATATATTGCAGTATAAATTCCAAAGTTTATATATTTTTGCGGCTCAATTTATATTTATACTATGCCCAAAATAGTTCGCATTCTCAATAGATTTAATGTAGGCGGCCCTACATACAATGTTGCGTATCTCACAAAATACATTTCGCCAAACTATACCACGGTATTGGTTGGAGGTCAAAAAAACGATAACGAGGCAAGTTCCGAATACATATTACAACAACTCAATATATCGTATACCATAATCCCCGAAATGAGACGAAGTATTGGAATTTGGAGCGACATTCAAGCATTGCGAAGAATAATACGCATACTAAAAACAGAAAAACCCGATATAGTACATACACATGCCGCCAAAGCAGGCACATTGGGTAGAATAGCAGCTTGGTATTGTGGTGTTCCCTATATTTACCATACCTTTCACGGTCACGTTTTTCACTCATACTTTAATCCCATAATTACTAAATTTTTTATAGTAATTGAAAAACTCTTGGCATCGCGATGCACTGCAATTGTGGCAATAAGTGAATTACAAAAGCATGAATTAGGGACCGTATTTTCTATTTGTTCTCCGCAAAAAATTGAAATAATTCCATTAGGATTTGATTTAGAAAAATTTACCCAAAATCTCGATGAAAAACGAAAACAGTTCCGACAAACATACTCTATAGCCGACAACGAAATAGCAATAGGTATAGTGGGCAGATTGGTACCAATAAAAAATCACCCTCTTTTTATCGAAGCATTTTCGCACTGTTTGGCAAAAACAACAAAGTCTATTCGTGCATTTATAATTGGAGATGGAGAAATACGAGCACAATTAGAAGAACTCTGGAACTCATTGGAACCTGATATTCATACTTCTAAACTCACTTTCACATCGTGGATTCAAGAAGTAGATGTAGCATATGCCGGTTTAGATATAGTATGCCTCACATCGCATAACGAAGGTACTCCCGTAAGTTTAATTGAGGCTCAAGCAGCAGGAAAACCTATAGTTTCAACAAATGTTGGTGGAATTCAAAACATAGTAGAAGAAAACAAAACAGCATTACTTACCACAAAATCAGTAACCGATTTTACAGAAAAACTACTTCAAATTATTGAAAATGATGAACTCAGAGAAACTATGTCGGCATATTCTCAAACATTTTCGACAGAAAAATTCAGCTATAAACGATTATGTTTAGATATGGAGGGTATGTACGAAAAATATATGAGAAACTGATAAATTTCATTATGTAATAAATTTTTGTTCTTTTGAACTTCATATTTCATAAAAACCTCCAAAAATTTTAATTAAAAAACAAAATCCAAACAGTTTCTAAAAAAAATTAACCCGAAAAAAACATAGAAAATCACATAAAAATCATATTTTACACAAGCTCTAACAAAAAAAATATTATTTTTGATAAAAATTTAACATTTTCAGATGGGGCGATTTTTAATTTTTCTTTCAATTATTATTTCACTTTTGGGTACTTCGTGTAAAACATTAAGCCCGACAGTAATGTTCGAAACCGACAAAAATTTTGAATACAAAACATTTTCGAGTACTCCCAAAATCACTATCCTTCAACCATACGATCAAATCCAAATTTTAATGTCTACCAATAATGGGAATACATTACTTGAAAGTGCATTAGGTCAAGACCGAAACTTAATTACATCAACAAGCCAGTCGGGGATTAGCTATTTGATAAGACAAGACAGTACCGTAAAAATTCCAACCTTAGGATTAGTAAAATTAGGAGGTATTTCAAAAGATTCGGCAGAAGTATATTTAGAAAAAGAATTAAGTAAATATTATCAAGACCCGTATATTAAAATTACAATTACCAACCGTAACGTAATTTTATTTTTTGAAGAAGGCACACAAGGAACCGAAGTAGGAATCCCCGAAGAAGGCATAACCTTGCTCGAAGCCATAGCTCAAGTGGGAGGTTTAACACCAAACAGTAAAGCATACAAAATTAAATTGATTCGTGGCGACAACAAAAACCCCGAAGTATACAATTTCAATATCAGCAGTTTAGAAGAATTTAAAAAAGCAAATTTTATATTACAAGCCAACGATATAATTTATGTAGACTCTCGTCCTCGATACGTAACAAAAGTCATTTCAGAGATTCAACCATATTTAGTATTGATGTCTACCAGCGTATTAGTATATAGCATATTTACCCGATAAGCATGGCAAAACAAAGGAAAATACCAATGTTTAACGACAGTTTTGATGTAAGTAAACTAATACATATACTTCGTCAAAATTTCATTTTTTATATCATTTTCGGACTCATTGCCGGTATAAGTGCATTTACATATTTACGATATACCCCTCCTATTTTCGATGCATATACCGTAATACAGATAAACGAAGAACAAAACGAAGATTTACTCAAAATAGATAATATTTATGGTCAAACTTCTATTACTAACCTTATAGAATTAATACGTTCGCGTGAATTTTTAAAACGCACATTACATAAGTTGAATTTATATACCAGTTATTATTTAGAAGGCAAATTTTTAACATCGGAATTATACAACAAAACACCATTTTTTGTTGAATATCAAGATGTTCAATCTGCTATTTTTAATAAAAATATATATTTAGATTACAATAAGAAAACAGACAAGATAACAATAGAATATAGTTTAGATGGTGAAAAATCTATAAAACACGAGATTAAACGAAATGAATGGACTCAAATTCAAGGATTAAAATTGTATGTAAACATAATAAATGTAGAACAAATACTCGAAAACAAAGGCAATAAATTTTATTTCAGAATATTAGACGACAAAGGAGCTTTTGCCGAACACATTACAGGTTTAGATGTTTCTATCTTAAATTTCGACGCCAAAACTATACGCATATATTATACAAGCAACAATGCTCAAAAAACTTCAGATTTAGTAAATACTATAAGCGAAGATTTTTTGACATATAATATTGAGAAAAAGCAAGAACGTGCCGAAAAAGTACTCGCATTTATTGAAGAGCAAATGAGTGTGGTATACAACAAACTCGATGAATCTGAAAAACAACTTGACCAATTTAAAAAATCAAATAATATAACAGGGAGCATATTCGACGACAAAGCTGCAATACAAAATGCATTGATGGACAATTCGCAACAAATAAAACAATACGACACCCAATTGCAATCGCTTCAGAAGGTTAATAAACAAATAGCTGCCGGTAAAGACTTTAATGCAGTAGAGCTTATATCTATACTTTCCGGTTCATCGAGCGAAAGTATGGTTTTAAACTTTTTAAACGGTATACAACAATTACAAAAACAAAAAGAACAATTACTAATAACCGTTACTCCCGATAATCATAAAGTTAAAGTAATTGACCAACAAATATTAGAACAAAAAAAATTATTACTCGATTTTATTAAAATATCCAACGACCGCATAAAAACTGAATTAGATGCAGCCAAAGCAAAAACTAAAGTCGAAAAAGCAATAGAAATAGATGAAATAGAATTAGCAAAACTCAAACGCATTCATTCTATAAACCAAAACTATTACGACCAACTGGTAACCAAACGTGCCGAGTTTATGATTTCAAAAGCAGGACACGTAACCAACAATTTAATACTACAAAAATCCGATGTACCTCAATTCCCAATTTCGCCAATTCCCTCATTCATAATATTTATAGCCGTAGTATTATCGTTTATGGCTATGGTAATGCTTACGCTTATTCGCTATATGCTATACAATGATATTACTTCGTTAAACGACATTAGTAGATTTACCGATGTACCTGTTGCCGGATTAATACCTGTTTCGAAACAGACCAATAAAATCAACCGATTTGTAGTTGAAAACAAAGCAAATTCGGTGATAACCGAAGCATTTAGAACACTTCGTTCCAATTTGGAATTTATGCATCAAGTTAGCAACGAGAAAAAAATTATTGCAATTACTTCTACCATTTCGGGCGAAGGAAAAACATTTATTGCCATAAATTTAGGTGGAGTTCTTTCTATGGGTGGCAAACGAGTAATTTTGATTGACTTAGATTTACGAAAACCCAAAGTACACTTAACATTCAAATCGAACAACGAACATGGATTAAGTACTATACTTATTGGAAAAGACCATTATAAAGATTGTATTATTGAAACTGAATTCGAAAATTTTAACATTATAACTTCCGGCCCGCCTCCACCCAATCCGGCTGAATTGGCAAATTCAGAAAGTTTTGACAGATTATTGGAAACACTCAAAGAGGACTATGATATAATAATAATAGACACTCCTCCTATAGGTATTGTATCCGATGCTATTTTTAGCTTTAAACGTGCCGATTTGCCTATCTATGTTACACGTGCCAATTATTCGAAACGAAATTTTATAAATAATATAAATTATATTGCCGAACAAAAAAGTATTAAAAATATATCAATAGTATTAAATGCAGTAGAAATTATGACTAGCAAATACGGCTATGGATATAAAGGATATGGGTATTCGCAATATGGATACGGGTATGGATACGGATATGGGTTTGGTTATGGGTACTATTCATATGGTCCGGAAAAAGAAAAAAAGAAAAAGAGCATTTTAAAGGTTTTTGAGAAAGAATGAGTTATTTTACAATTGTAGCATTATTTGTAGCTGTATTAAGCTTAAGTTTGACAGGATATTGGTTGCTTTTACAAAAAAAAATATTCCAATTTTTAAAGAAAAAAAATACAGGAGCCGAACGATGGGCTTCGCAGTCGAAACCAATTTTTGGTGGTGTAATTTTTTACTTAAGTTTTTTATTTGGAATTGTTATTTCACTGTTTTTAGTCGATTTTAGCCTTATATCGTCCAAATATGTTGGGGTTCTTATTGTTTGTGTAAGTATATCATTTTTTATGGGACTTATTGATGATTTGAACAATCAAGGTCCATTATATAAATTTCTGATTCAAATAGCTTGTGGTATAATACTTATAGCTGCAGGCATGCACATACAAACATCCGATAATATTTTCATAAATTACGGTATTACCATACTTTGGGTAACCGGTATAATGAATTCCATAAATATGTTAGACAATATGGACGGTATTACCGGTTCTGTATCGGCTATAATACTACTTACCATTATAGGGATTATAGGATTTTCGCCTACCCCTAACCTATTCGATTTAATTATTCTAATTTGTATTTTTGCCAGTATTTTAGGATATATGTTCTGGAATTGGAATCCATCTAAAATGTATATGGGCGACAATGGCAGTCAATTTTTGGGGATTATTTTAGCAATATTCAGTATTCAATATATTTGGAACTCTACCGGAAATGTTGAAGGTATAAATTATAGAGAATTTTTACTCATCGGTCTTTCTTTTTTACTTCCGTTAACCGATACAATTGTAGTATTTATAAACAGATTAGCAGCAGGCAAATCACCGTTTGTAGGCGATAGAAATCACACTACACACAATTTTGTATATTTAGGACTTACCGAACGACAAACTGCAATAGTATTTATAGTAATATCGTTGCTTACAAATGCAGCAGTATTCTATATTATATCGTTTACAGATGTTGTAATTCATAAAAACTATTATCTTATTTTAGCATCTATTGGTGTTAGTATTTCTATTTGTTTATATATATTGTCGAGAATTGTAAAACAAAAAAACAGACAATAAAAAATGAATACACACTATAAAAAAATCGGATACATTTTACTCGGTATCGGTATTTCTGCTATTGCTATATTACTTGCATTTTCGGATAATCCGGAACAATCGGTTCAAAAAAATAAATCTGAAACTACGTTTGTAGCAGTTGATTTATATATTCCCGATTCTCTTTCGCTGTTTGGCGAAGCAGTACCATTACAGTACTACGATGTGGTAGAAAGTCTTGAACGAGAACTATTAGTTAATGTATATTTTCAATCGCAAACTGTTCAATTTTTAAAATATGTCCATCGGTATTTTCCTATAATTGACAGTATTCTGAAAGCTAATAATTTACACACCGACTTTAAATATTTGGCTTTAGCAGAAAGTGGCTTAAAAGTAAATATTTCGCCCAAAGGAGCAGCAGGCTTTTGGCAATTTTTGGAAACCACTGCAAAAGAATATAATATGACAGTAACCGAACAAATAGACCAACGCTACGACCTCATAAAATCAACCGAAGCTGCTTGTAAATATTTACAAAGAGGATATTCAAAATTTAATTCGTGGACTATGGTTGCCGCATCGTATAATTTAGGTATGGGCGGATTAAAAAAACAAGCTGATTTTCAAAAAATAACATCGTTCTACGATTTATACACAAATTCAGAAACTGCCCGATATATATTTCGCATTGCTGCATTAAAATTAATCATTGAAAATCCCGAAAAATATGGATATCATGAAATTAAACCATACCCATCGATTCCATATAGTATTGTAACTGTTGATACTACAATTACCAATTTACAAGAATTTGCTGCGGCTCAAGGTTCTAATTACAAACTACTTAAAACCATGAATCCTTGGTTACGCGACAAATATTTACCAAATGAGCAACGAATACCTTACCATATCATAATAATAAAAAATTCAGATAGAATACTACAAAAATAAAACATATGTGCTCTCAACCTTCATCACAAACATCATTATATCAAGATTCGCTTATTGTTGAAGGAGCTCGGGTGCATAATTTAAAAAACATTTCGGTAGAAATTCCTCGCAATGCATTATGTGTAATTACCGGTTTGAGCGGAAGTGGTAAATCATCGCTTGCATTTGATACTATTTACGCCGAAGGACAACGGAGATATATTGAAACTTTTTCTGCATATGCACGACAATTTTTAGGAAATTTAGAACGTCCCGATGTTGATAAAATCACCGGATTGAGTCCCGTAATATCTATTGAACAAAAAACTGTAAATAGAAATCCACGTTCTACTGTAGGAACTATTACCGAAATTTATGATTTTTTCCGTCTTCTATACGCTCGAATAGGCGAAGCTTACTCGTATGAAACGGGTGAAAAAATGGTAAAATATACAACAAGTAAAATAATTGAATTAATAGAACACGATTTTGCTAATAAGAAAATACTCTTGTTGGCACCCGTAATTAAAGGGCGTAAAGGTCATTATCAAGAATTATTTGAACAATATCGTCGCAAAGGATACTTATATGCTCGTATTAATGGCGTGGTTAAAGAATTAACCTTCGGCATGAAGCTAGACAGATATAAAACACATACAATAGAAATTGTAATTGATAAACTCAAAATATCCGAAAACGATACAGATAGAATAAAACAATCTATTGAAACAGCCATGAAAATTGGGAAACATGTAATAATGATTCTCGATACCGATACAAACGTTGGTAAATATTACAGTAAAAAATTAATGTGTCCAACAACAGGTCTTTCGTACAACGAACCCGCTCCTCACACATTTTCGTTTAATTCGCCTCATGGAGCTTGTCCTACCTGCAATGGTTTAGGCGAAATAGACGAAATAGATATAGATAAAATAATACCACATCCAGAATTAAGCATTCATAACGGAGCAATAAAACCATTAGGAACGTACAAACGCAATCTTATTTTTTGCAAACTTGAAGCTATTTTACACAAATACGGCTAT
Organism: Bacteroidetes bacterium ADurb.Bin217; assembly: GCA_002069975.1. Taxonomy (GTDB): domain Bacteria; phylum Bacteroidota; class Bacteroidia; order Bacteroidales; family UBA1715; genus MWCJ01. The sequence goes on from MWCJ01000003.1 coordinate 47,568, forward strand.
AGTTTACAAACAGCATTTAAAGAATTACCAAATGATGTACGAAATATCTTATTATATGGTTCTAACGAAATGTTTTCGTTTAAAACTGCCCCATTAGGAGTTACAACAAATTATTTTCTGAATTTCGAAGGATTACTTGCCTTGATAGAAAAACAAACAGAATTTACCGAAGGGAAAACAGACGACGGAAACGAAACTACACTATTTAGAAAAACTACCTGCCCCGATTGTAAAGGGTTGCGACTCAAAAAAGAATCGTTACATTTTAAAATTCAAGAAAAAAATATTGCCGAAATTTCTTTATTTTCGTTACAAGACCTGCATAATTGGATAGAAATTGTTCCACAACATTTATCGAAACAACAATCGCACATTGCCCACGAAGTATTAAAAGAAATACGTACCAGATTAGGTTTTTTGTTAGATGTAGGTCTCCATTATCTTTCTCTTAATCGCAGCTCGCGAACTCTTTCGGGAGGCGAAAGCCAACGAATTAGACTTGCGACACAAATTGGGTCAAAATTGGTAAATGTTTTATATATACTCGACGAACCCAGTATTGGACTTCATCAACGCGACAATTTACAACTAATTCAAGCACTTAAAGACTTACGCGATACCGGCAATTCAATAATCGTAGTAGAGCACGACAAAGACATGATACTTGCCGCCGATTATGTGCTTGATATTGGACCCGGTGCCGGCAGAAACGGTGGTGTAGTTGTAGCAAGCGGCACACCCGATGAATTTATGCAACAACAAAGTATTACAGCCCAATATATAGCAGGAACAAAACAAATTTCGATTCCAACAAAACGCCGTAAAGGAAACGGAAAAACATTACAATTACTCGGAGCCTCGGGCAATAATTTACAACAGGTAGACATAACTATTCCATTGGGCACATTTACCTGTATTACCGGTGTATCGGGAAGTGGTAAATCGAGCCTTATAAACCATACTTTACACCCAATATTACAAAAGCATTTTTACAATTCAAAACAAGAACCTCTGCCCTATACATCTATTATAGGATTGGAACATGTAAACAAAGTTATAGAAGTTAACCAATCACCACTTGGTAGAACTCCACGATCAAATCCTGTAACGTATACCAATATATTTAGCGATATACGAAAATTATTTGAACAACTACCCGATTCAAAAATACGTGGATATAAAGCAGGCCGTTTTTCGTTCAACGTAAAAGGTGGCCGATGCGAAACATGTAAAGGAGCAGGTGTAAAAACCATAGAAATGAACTTTTTGCCCGATGTATATATAGAATGTGACGATTGCGGTGGAAAACGATATAATAGAGAAACATTAGAGGTTCGATTCAAAGGTAAATCAATAAGTGATGTATTGAATTTAACCATAAATATGGCTGTAGATTTTTTTGAACATGTACCTCAAATTTATTCAAAACTCAAAACATTACAAGATGTAGGGTTAGGCTATTTAACACTAGGTCAAGCATCTACAACATTATCGGGAGGCGAAGCTCAACGGGTGAAATTAGCAGCGGAATTAGCTAAAAAAGATACCGGAAACACAGTATATATTTTAGATGAACCTACAACAGGACTTCACTTTCAAGATATTGACATACTTTTAGGAGTATTGCAAAAATTGGTACAAAGAGGTAATACCGTTTTGGTAATTGAACACAATTTAGATGTAATAAAAGTTGCCGATTACATTATTGATGTAGGTCCCGAAGGTGGCAAAAACGGTGGCACCATAGTAGCCCAAGGTACACCCGAACATATTGCAACTATTGAAACAAGTTATACCGGAATGTTTTTAAAAAAAGAAATACATAGTTCGAAATAGCATTAATTTGAATTTTCTTTTTTTACCATTGTGTGTAAAATCTCACAAACTTTATAGAACGAACGTTACTCACATTGAACATTTTTTTTATATTTGCAATATATACAATAACATAAAACATACATGGTAATTCAAAATAATTCATTTACAGGTAAATCAAAAATTAAACGAATGATATCGTTTGTGTTTGTTATTATTTGTAGTTCAATATTTTTATTTTGGGATGTTGCATTATACGAATTTGGAGTTACCTATTCATTATCGTGGATTCAGACATTACTATTTACAACTTTAGTATTTGGTGTTTATGGTATTATTGTATGGCTTCGATTTCGAAAAAAATACTATTTTGTATATGTAACCGACGATGACAATGAAAATCTTGTATTCCGATTTTATCATATCCGCACATTTGGCAAAAAATTCAATACGTACAAGATTCCTTTTATAAAATTTCATTCATTCGAAATAAATCAAACAAATGGTAATACAGATTTGTATTTATTCCAAAAAGTAAATAATTCTGTGGCAAAATATCCCCCTATTAGTCTCAATGCTTATTCGCAAGAAGAATTACATGATTTACGAGAATTATTAACTAATTACTTACCTAAATAATAATTAAACATGAAAAAAACAGTATTTTTTATAGCAATGTTACTTACAATAGCTACAGCGGCTTCGGCACAACGAGCTAATCAAAAGTGGTATAGACATGCAATAGGTGTGAGAGGCGAAAATTCGGTTTATAACATTTTTCCGCTTGTAGGTGTTACCTACGATAGATTTTTATCGAATCAAACAGCTGCTGAACTAATATTAGTTACAGATTTAGTTAGCGGAACAGAAATATCCGGATTCTACAAATATGTAAAATCTATTCCCGATGTTCCTGCATCTGTACGATGGTATGCCGGTATTGGTGCTCATTTTGGGCAATGGCATGCAAAAGATATAGATATAGTTGCGGGTATCGACGGTATTTTAGGTATTGGATATACGTTCGACCAAATTCCAATTAATGCAACATTAGATTGGCATCCAATAATTAATGCAGTAACCAGCAATACCCAATATATTTTCGTTTCTACCAAATTTGGTTTATCGGCTCGCTATATTATTGAATAATTAGAAAATTCTACTTGTATGAAGAAATTATTGTATTATGTATTCGCTCTTGTAGTAATAACATCAGCTTGTACCCCCAAAGATACCGACACAAAAGATTCTGATTGCGGCAAACAAAATCATCTCATTCCTTCAACAGTTTCGTTGGTATACGAACAAACTATGGTGGTGCCCCAAGAATATGCGTTTTTCTTCAAAACAATTGATTTTCAAAAACTAACCTCTGATATAATCGAAAAATCTAAAAAAGGATCCATTGTTCCATTATTTCCTTTTTCTGATATACCTTTAACGAAACAAGATATTGAAGAAAAACTTTCAACAGTTTCTATCCAAGAATGTAAATATGCTTTATTTGATGAAGAATGGTTTATGGATACCGCTACATTTGTAATGCAAAAAAATGTTCGTTCCTATACTATTGTGAGAGAATATATGCGTAAAACCCCATTGGGTACCGAGGAATTATCAAAATCTCTTATAGCTAAAATCCCCTGTACCGATAGTGTTTCAAAGAAATTTTCAGAACTAACTTTACTAGCAAAAAATGTTGCATACGAAATTCCATTAGTTAACGAATTTAATCCGGAATATTTGGAAAACATTCATGTAAAACATGTTATGAATATTCTTATAGCAAAGGCTTTGTCGGGAACTACCAACGCTTATAGTTTTATGCTACGCGACACATTGCAATCACTTTCGGCTGAAGATATTAAACTTAGATTAGGAGAACAAACCGAGAGCTATGTAAATATTGACGAAACTACAGGTGATGAAGATACCGTAGAAATTGAGAAAAAAATCGATCCAAGTGAATATACAGGATTAGCATTCATCGAAGATTGGTATGTAAATCCTAAAACTATGCATATTTACAAAGATGTAAAAGGTGTAGCGTTGGTTCGAGAATACATGAAACAACTCGATGGAAACGAACCGGAAAAGGTAAAAACTATTCCTTTGCTTATGTTTTTCTCTAATCATAAAGACGGCAAATAAGTCGTATATGTATTCAGAACAAACGTTGTATTATATTGCTACCAGCATGTTGCCGGGTATAGGTCCTATACTGGCACGGCAACTTATAGCGTATGTAGGAAGTGCAGAACAAATATTTAAAGAATCTCCAAAAAATCTTGCTAAAATCCCCAAAATTGGCGAAACACTAGCTCGTGATATTAAAAAAAATAATGTAATGCAACAAGCTGAACAAGAATTTGCATTTGTTCAAAAAAACAACATAAAAATTGCATTACACACGCATGATGACTACCCACGGAGATTAAAGCATTGCGACGATGCTCCGCTTTTGTTTTATTACAAAGGCAACAACAACTTTAATCATCAAAAAATTATAAGTATTGTAGGAACTCGAAGTGCAACAGAATACGGTAAACGATGTTGCAAACAATTGCTTTCGGATATTAGCAAACATAATCCTCTTATAATAAGCGGACTTGCATTAGGTATAGATATTTGTGCTCATAAAGAAGCATTAAAAAACGGATTAGAAACTATTGCTATTTTAGGTACGCCACTTACTACCGTAACACCAACATCGCACATAAAATACGCACGAGAAATTATTGACCACAATGGTACTGTCATTTCCGAATGCCATAGTCAGACTGTATACGACAACGCACTATATGTAAAACGAAATAGAATAATAGCCGGCATGAGCGATATTACTATAGTTGTAGAAAGCAAAACACGTGGCGGAGCTCTTATTACCGCTGAATATGCAAATCAATACAATAGAGATGTTGCCGCATTTCCGGGTAATATAAACAATACATATTCACAAGGTTGTAATATGTTGATTAAACAAAACAAAGCTCATTTAATTGAATCGGCACAGGATATCGAAAAAATTTTGAACTGGGATTTAGATATACAACAAACAAAATCTACAATTCAAAAACAATTATTTGTTGAATTAAATAGTGAAGAACAATTAATTTACTCTATATTGCAAGAATACAAGGAGTTAAGCATAGATCAAATTGCAACACAAAGCAATATTCCCATGAGCAAAACATCATCGGTACTGTTGCAATTAGAATTTAAAGGTTTGATACAAACGTTTCCGGGTAAACGATTTAGTATTGCTTAGCAATTCGTTTATGTACTACTAATGTATAATTAAGAATAGCAAGTTTTGGAATACACACCTGATCGCCTATAAGACCATGAGCTAAATGAGGAGGAATAAGTAAGCGTGCACTATCGCCAGCACACATTAAACGCAATGCCTCTTCAACCCCCGACTCTACGCCACCCTGCCCTACTTTAATACGTTTTACACCCGATGAATCAGACGAATAACATACAGTACCGTTTAATAGTGAAACGGTATACCCGTACTCTACAATATCATCTTTTCGAATTGTATCGGCAGCACCACTTCTTCGAATAGAATACCATAGCCCGGTGCCTGTTTTTTGCATATTCCAATTATTTTTTTTCGCAAAAAGAGCTATTGTGTCTTGCAAAGCTTTTACTACTTGCCTATTAACTTCAATAGATTTTTGCTGTATACGAGCAATTTCTTCGGGACTCATCTCTTTTTTTTTGTTCGACGAACAAGCTGATATACTGAATATAAGAATTAGAATAGAATATAATAGAATTATATGTTTCATGGTTAGTTAGTAACTGTTATTTTAATTTGCTTACTTGTTGATTTCGTTGCCTTATCGCGAAGCAAACAATTAAGAATATACGTTCCTTGTTCAGAAAAAGCACAAGAATACGGAACTATAGTAACACTATCGGTAAATGTTTGCAACTGAGAATTTGGAAAGCGAAATACAACCTTTGAATTATGCGAAACAATTAACGAATCGAGCGGCCGATTTGCCTGTTTACATGCAAATAAAAAATTGATTGTTTGATTTGTCGATATTGTAGTATCGCTATACACACCACTTTCATCAAATAGAATACTTGGAGACGCAAGTTGACGTACAAAAAATTGTTTCGATACAGAAGAATATAGTTCTTCGGTATTGTATGCTATAATCTGAATAGTTTGTAAATCTTTATATCCAAACAAAGTTGTTGAATACATATATTCAAATTCACGAACTTGAGGAAGTATGGTATCAAAAACAATAGAATTATTATGTTTTATTTGGAAGCTATGCAAAGGCTCATCAATAGATGTAACGTTACATAGTAATGTAACAATACTGTCTTCATATACTGAATCTATAATTGAAGCTGAAGTTAGATTAATAATTGGAGAATCGCTAATGTTAGAATTACATGCGAACAGTGAACATAGAATCAAAACCAAAAATAAAAACTTCTTCATACTTCATGTATAATTTAGAACCTCAACGATAGAGCAAATATAAAAAAAAAAGAGGTTGCAAAACTACAACCTCTTTCAATATTACTTTGAATATATTACTTATTCAGCAACAATTTCGTCTGCAACTTTAACTTCGATTGACATATAATCTTCGTCACCGTAGTATACACCATCATTATCAGCATCTACAACTGCATTAATTTTAATTAATCCATATTTTCCTGCAGCTGTTTTGAAAGCTACAACATCACCATCTTTAAGATTGTAAATACGAGTTGCACCATTACTGTTACCATTGGTAGCTAATGTACCATCAGTATAAGCCGCTTCAATTGCAGCACCTGTAACAACATCAGCATAAACTACTGAAGTAGAAGCAAATGTAGTAACATTTAAAGTTGCAGTTGGATACAATGCAGCTAAATCATACGCTGTAGTTAAATAATCACTTGGAGAAGCTAAAGAAGCTTTTGCAGTTCCTCCATAGAAATAACCAAAATCAATATCAGCAGAATTTGTTTCAAAATCTGTAACAGCTACGGTAGTTCCTGTTGAATATTTGAAGAATGTTAAAGAAGTACTATCTGCAGTAGGAGCAAATAATAATTTTGCAGAATATACTTTTACAGTATCTGTGTTTACTGTAATATCATCACCTTCGTCTTCACCACATGATGTAAAAAAACCTAAAGAAACAATCATTCCTAATAAGAAAATCCAATTTACTTTTTTCATAATTTCTAAAATTTTTAATGTTAATATAATATTTGTTTGTTCGTTTATATGTTAAATATTTGACAAATGTAATTATATTTTTAATATAACAAAATATAATTTACATTTTTTATGGTATTTCAAAGGGCAACGAATAATTCAACAAACTACCTCCCGGACTTGTGGTAACAGTTTTAGACAATACAACAACAGAGTCTTTTTGATGCATCCAAAGTCTAAATTCTACTTGCTCTTGCGCATCGCCATGAATTACCGACGACACATATGCTTTGTTGTCTACCATAAACACCGGCGCTATCATTCTACACTCATTTTGTACAAATGCACCAACCACATCACCCTGTTTTGCGGGAAAAGCATTAAGAGTAACCTCAGCCGAAAAAATTGTAGACTGCATATAATTAACACGTTGCCACCCATGGTCTGCCATTACAACATAACTTGCTATAAGTAATAGTGCAATAATAATTTTTTTCATACTTTTACCATTATTTAATTATGGATTAAAAATACTCAATAAAATTGAAATTCACAGTAAAAATAGCGGTTTTTTCTCTTTTTATATCTGCATGTAGCGATAAACAAGATAGAATAAATACAAATATACACCACTCTCAAATTACAATAACATATCTGCCTCCTGTACAAAAAAAAAATAAACTATTACCATTCGAAGTACTATTAGTAAACCATGGCTTTGTAAACATGCAACACATTGATTCTTCTATACAATGCGACCTTAGATATAGCACAACTCATAATTTTGTAGGTATAGACATGTATGGAGATTTTAATGCATGTTACGTTCCTCGCGATATCGCATTGCGATTACATAGAGTTCAAAAACAATTACAGGCAATTGATTCATTATATTCTCTTGTAATTTTAGATGCTGTTCGCCCACTTCACATTCAACAAATTATGTGGGATTCATGTTCATATAGCGGACGTCAAAAGAAGAATTTTTTAGCTCCCCCATCGCAAACATCATTACATAATTACGGAGCTGCAGTAGATGTAACCTTAGCATATAATGGTAGCGAAGTTGATATGGGAACCGCATTTGATTATGCAGGTGAAGCTGCATACACCTATATAGAACAAGAATTATTAACGTACAATAAAATAACTCGCGAGCAACTCTATAATCGTACATTATTACGTTCGGTAATGAAACAACAAGGGTTTATAGAAAATAAATACGAGTGGTGGCATTTTGGAGCATGTTATCGTTCGCAAGTAGCAAAAAAATATCCACTTGTACTTTCTTTTGATTCAATTGTTCCCAATCATCAATTTTGAATTTTGAGTTATATATAAATTGAAAGAATTTTCCCAACTTGTAGTTACTTTTTTTTCACCACACACCTGTTTCGCATTGGCAAATTACTCAGATATATATTTGTAATTCTATCAATAATGAATAATTAATTCCCTAAAATACCCCTAACCCTCTAACCTCTTATACCCCTAACCCCTTATACCCCTATACCCTTACACCCCTATACCCTATACCCTTCAAAAATGTGAACAGAGAATAAAAAAAGGCTGTCGTTTATAGCGACAGCCTTCCTGTATAATTTAAATGTGTATATTTTTATCTAGAAAATACTAAATGCTACTGTAACACCAGACATAACCACAGAAACCATAGTCATTAATTTAATAAGAATATTAAGTGAAGGCCCCGAAGTATCCTTAAACGGATCACCAACAGTATCACCGGTTACCGCAGCTTTATGAGTATCAGAACCTTTACCACCATAATTACCTTTTTCAACGAATTTTTTAGCATTATCCCAAGCACCACCTGAATTATTTAACATAATTGCTAAAGTAAAACCAGTAGTTAAACCACCAACTAATAAACCTACAACTCCTGCAACACCTAATAAAATACCAACAACAAGCGGAACAATAATAGCTAACAACGAAGGCAATAGCATTTCGCGTTGAGCACCTTTAGTTGAAATAGCTACACAACTTGCATAGTCAGGTGTTCCTGTTCCTTCCATAATACCTGGTATTTCTCTAAATTGACGACGAACCTCATCAACCATTGAACCGGCAGCACGACCAACAGCTTTCATAGTCATAGCCGAAAATACAAAAGCCATCATACCACCAATAAATATCCCACTTAATAAAATAGGATTAAACAATGATAAATCATAAAAATATGAAAAATCTCGTAACGTTGCTGAAGATATTTCTACGACTCTTACTGTTGAGTCACTTACTAAATCACCGGCAGTTTTAACAAACTGCACTCCATTTTGAGAAAAAGATTCACCGGCAGCTAAGCCTTTATTTATCCAAATTTTAATTTCCTCAATATAAGCTGCCAATAAAGCTAATGCCGTTAAACCAGCTGAACCAATAGCAAAACCTTTACCGGTAGCAGCTGTAGTATTTCCTAACATATCAAGAGCATCAGTACGTTCACGCACTTCTTTTGGTAAATGAGCCATTTCAGCATTTCCACCTGCATTATCGGCAATAGGACCAAATGCATCGGTTGCCAATGTTATACCTAAAGTAGATAGCATACCTACTGCAGCGAAACCTATACCGTATACACCCATTGCAAAATTTTCAAACCCACCTGCAAAACCATATGCTCCAATAATACCAAGGACTATAGTAACTACAGGTATCCAAGTAGAATACATACCTACTGCTATACCGTCTATAATTGTAGTTGCAGGACCTTGTTGTGCATTTCGAGCAATACCTTTAGTTGGACCATATCCATCAGATGTAAAATACTCTGTACCTTGACCAATAATTACCCCTGCCAATAACCCTGACACTACTGAGCCAAAGATTCCCCATGTAATCCAACCTGCCGAAGCCATAAACGCTATTGCAATAAGAATTAACACAGAACTTCCACCGGTACCTATCAATAAAGAATTCAACAAACTTTTTGCAGTTGCAGTTTCTTTGGTGCGAACCATAAAAATACCAATGATAGACAAAATAATACCAATTGCAGCTACAACCATAGGAGCAACCACAAAATTTACTTGATCTACAGGATTTACAGATAATGCAGCACCTAATGCCGCAGTTGCTAAAATTGAACCGGCATATGACTCGTATAAGTCAGCCCCCATTCCGGCAACATCACCAACATTATCACCAACATTATCAGCAATTGTTGCAGGATTTCGCGGATCGTCTTCAGGGATTCCCGCTTCAACTTTACCAACTAAATCAGCACCTACATCGGCAGCTTTTGTATATATACCACCACCAACACGAGCAAACAATGCTTGTGTTGAAGCACCCATTCCAAATGTCAACATAGTAGCTGTAATTTCTATTAGCTTATGAGACTCTTCCATTCCTGGATGCACAAGTTGAATACCTAATAAATTATATCCATTAATTAAATGTTCCGGAGTATATATTACTTCTGTTAATAAAAAATACCATGCAGCTATATCCAACAATGCAAAACCAACAACTACTAACCCCATAACAGCTCCAGACCTAAATGCTACTTGTAATCCTTTATTTAGTGACTGTGAAGCTCCAAATGCAGTTCGTGCTGATGCATTGGTTGCTGTTTTCATTCCCAAAAATCCACAAAGTCCCGAAAAAATACCTCCCGTTAAAAATGCTACGGGAACAAATGGATTTTGAACTCCCATAATAGCTAAAACGATAAATAAAATAAACAAAATAATAAACACAATACCCACGACTTTATACTGACGCTTTAAATACGCCATTGCACCTTCGCGAACATATTGCGCAATTTCTTTCATTTTATCTGTTCCTTCTGAATGTTTCATCATACTTTTGTAGAAAAACCAGGCAAATGTCAATGCTATTATTGAACATACGGGAACCAACCAAATCATAGAATTAATTGCAACTAACATACTTTACATTTTTAAAATTATACATGTTTTTAATTTTCAAATCAAAAATAATAGTTTTTATAATACCACTGACTGTTATTTTGTAATTATTTTATGTTATACATCATGTATTTTTACGTATTGTCACACTCCTCGCCTGTAATAATATCAGATTATCATCAAAAAAACCTATAATAATTACATTTTTAAAAATTATTTCCAATTTTAATTACAGTTTTTATTGTTATTACAATTATTTCTTAAAAACATATACATACTTATAATATATTTACATAATCCATGTTTCTACCTATATTTGCAAAAAAAAATTTTCAAATAAGGAAACGAAATAAAAATAAAACGTATCTTTGAGAAAAAATTAAAAAAAACTATTTGTGAAACATATACTTCTTTTCATTTTATTATTTACTGCAAGTATTAGCTATGCTCAAAAATACACTATAAGCGGCTATGTAAAAGATGCTTCAACCGGTGAAGTTTTAATAGGAGCATCAATATTTATTGTGGGAACCAATAATGGCACATTTACAAATTATTATGGTTTTTATTCAATTTCGCTCGAAAAAGGTAATTATCAAGTAGAATACTCTTATTTAGGGTATACAACTACAACAAACTTTGTAAATTTAACAGCAAATAAAACTCAGAATATTGAATTGAGTGAAAGCGTTGAAAAATTACAAACAGTAGTAGTAAGTGCAGAAGCTCGCGACAAAAATGTTTCGTCTACCGAAATGGGGACACAAGCTTTGCAGATGGCAGAAATTAAAAATATTCCTGTACTATTTGGCGAAAATGATGTATTGAAAACAATTCAATTAATGCCCGGTGTTAAAAGTGCCGGCGAGGGCAATAGTGGTTTCTTTGTGCGTGGTGGTGGTGCCGACCAAAATTTAGTATTACTTGACGAAGCTCCGGTGTATAACGCTTCTCACATGCTTGGTTTCTTCTCTGTTTTCAATGGCGATGCTATACGTGATGTGAAACTATACAAAGGCAACATGCCTGCCGAATATGGTGGACGACTTTCATCGGTGCTGGACATTAAAATGAAAGAAGGTAATATGAAATCGTATCATGCTACGGGGGGTATTGGATTAATTTCATCGCGATTAGCAATAGAAGGTCCAATTATAAAAGATACGAGTTCATTTATAATTGCGGCACGAAGAACATATGCCGATATGTTTTTAGTTTTTGCAAAAGATACTAATTTAAAGAAAACAAAATTATTTTTCTACGACCTAAATCTTAAAACAAATTACACGTTTAATGAAAACAATCGACTGTTTGTTTCGGGTTATTTTGGGCGTGATATATTTAAATTTCAAGAAATGTTTGGTACAGACTGGGGCAATGCAACCGGAACAGTTCGATGGGTACACTTATTTTCACCAAAAATATTTTTAAATTCTACATTTGTTTATAGCAGTTTTGACAATGTTATTTCGGTAAATTCAGGTGTAGCAAACATTGATTTGAAAATGGGTATAAACGATATATCTATAAAAGAAGATTTTCAATGGTACGCAAATACTAAAAACACTGTAAAATTTGGGTTCGAATCTATTTATCATACATTTAACCCGGGAGAACTTACTACCGATATGGAAGGTGTTGAAATTTCTATTGACAGAAAATATGCCTTAGAAACAGGCTTATATATAAGTAACGAACAATCGTTAAACGATTTTATAAAATTAAAATACGGAATTCGTTTTTCAACATTTAATATAATGGGACCGGGAACTACCTATACATATAATGACGACCATGAAATAACTGACAGTGCGGAATATAAAGGAAAAACATTTATAAAATCATACCCAGCTTTAGAACCTCGTTTTGCAGGCACATTTCGAATAAATGCTTCAAGTTCTATAAAAGCAGCTTATACTCGAAATAATCAATATGTACATTTAATTCAAAGTTCTACAGTAAGTTTACCTATGGATTACTGGATACCAAGTACCGAGCTTACACCACCCCAAATTTGTAGTCAATATTCATTAGGATATTTTAGAAATTTCAAAGAAAACATTTACGAATCGTCTATTGAATTATATTATAAAGATTTAGATAGTCAAATTGATTATGAAAATGGAACAAATGTTTTTTTGAATCCAAATGTCGAAAGTTATTTAGTATTTGGCGAAGGCCGTTCGTACGGGGCTGAATTTTTAATTAAAAAAAGTGCCGGAACGCTTACCGGATGGATTGGCTATACACTTTCAAAAACAGAAAAAAAATTCAAAGAATTAAACAATGCCAACTGGTTCCCTACCCGTTACGATAGAACTCACGATGTATCGGTAGTAGCTATGTACGACGTTAATAAGCGGTTACAAATATCGGCAACATGGGTATTTTCTACAGGCGACGCTATCACATTCCCAAGTGGAAGCTACGAAATCGAAGAATTTACCGTAAATTATTATACCGAACGCAATGGATACCGAATGCCAAACTATCACAGAGCCGATTTAGGTGTAACCTATAAAGTAAACAAAAGCGAACGATATAGCTCTAACTTGAACCTTTCTATTTATAATGTATATAACAGAAAAAATCCATACATGATTTATTTTGAACCAAAAGATGAAAAAAATCCAAAAGAACTTCAAGCTGTAAAAGTAACATTGTTCCCTGCATTACCATCAATTACCTGGAATTTCTCTTTTTAACTATACCCATGAAACACTCAAAAATATATACTATAAGCATACTAATTCTTGCATTATTACCTTTTTTACTAACAAATTGCGAAGAAGTAATGAAAGATTTTGAACTCAAAAAAACACAAGCTCAAATAGTAATTGATGCTCAATGTTCATCGTTTACCAATACTGCAATTGTAAAAATTACCAAAACAGGAGATTATATGAATCCCGGTGAATATCCAAAGGTTTCTGATGCTATAGTTACACTTTCATTTAATGATACAACAATAGTATTACCCGAAGAATTCCCCGGAGAATATTATAAATATCACAATTTTCCGGAAAATACCTTATATACAATTTCTGTTACTATAGATTCTAAGGTTTATACAGCACAATCGTTTATGCCTAAAAAAGTAGAACTAACCAATCTCTCATATCGAGTTTCTGAGTATTCTTCGTATATGCAAACATACCCCGGAGAATTATTTTATGTTTCAAAAATGGAATTCTTGGATCCTCAAAACGAGACTAATTATTATAGAATTAAAATTACAAAAAACGACACATTATTTAAATCGGCAAACGATATATTACTTACCGACGATATATATTTTAATTCCGACACCATTGAATATGAACCATTTTATTTTTTTAAAACAAACGACCGTGTAACGTTTGAATTTATGTCGATTGATAAAGCTAATTATTTATATTACACAACCTTAGTTCAAGCTATGACATCAACAGGCAATTTTTCGGTACCCGACAATCCAACATCAAATTTTACAGGTAAAGTTTTAGGCAGGTTTATAGCATACTCGTCGGATACCTTAAGCATTAGAATAAGTGAATAATATGACATTAGCATTTCGCACACTTATTTTCATTGTATTATTTTGCTTTTCAAGTATTGTTTATTCTCAAGAAATGCAGGAAACTGTATACGATACAAAGGTTAAAACCATACAATTTTACAATAGTACTAATCCTTTAGAATCGCCAATAATCACACTACAATCGGCACAAACTCTTACATTAGAATTTGATATTCTTACCCAAGAAATCCCCGATTTACACTATAGAATTATAGCATGCGACAAAAATTGGAACAAGGCACAACTGTTACAACAAGAATATTTACAAACAATTGGATTATTAGAATTTGAAACAATTCAGCATTCTATAAACACTACCACTCAATATATACATTTTGCTACCGAATTTCCCAATTCTAATATTTCTTTCCTCATTTCCGGAAATTATTTAGTTCAAGTATTTGATGACTATACAGAAAAAATTCTGTTTCAACGAAGATGTATGGTTGTAGAAAATCTTATTACAATAGAAGCAAATCAACGACGACCAAAACTTGTCGAGATTATGGATTCACATCAGGCAATAGATATTTCATTGCTATGGGAACAATTCCCAATTTCAAATCCATTGCAAGATATTCATGTATTGGTTCAACAAAACAATAGATGGGATAACTCACGTTGGCTTGATAAACCGAGCCACGTATACATGCAGTCTATGAAGTACACAACCGAACCGCACAATTGTTGGCATGGAAATGCAGAGTTTACACAATTTAATTTTAAGAACATGGTGTATGCCGGAGAATACATTCAGAGAATAGACCGAACAACCAACTCATATACAGTATTATTAGAACCTAACCAAATTCAAACCTATAAACCATACATATATAGAGGCGATTTAAACGGCAATTTTCTACCATCTCACGATATTTCGCCCAACGACGCCGCAACTGTTGCAGATTATGCAACGGTTCTCATAAGCTTAGCATACAGAAAACAATGGTACGACACGCTTGATATTTATGTAGTAGGCGGCTTCAACAATTGGCTTTTAACAACAGAAAACCGAATGATGTATAACGACACATTAGGTCAGTATACGGCTTCGTTATTTTTAAAACAAGGATATTATGACTATGCACTCGCTTTTGTTTCGAACGATAAAAAGCATATATTTACACACGAAATAGAAGGAAGTTATTATCAAACAGAAAACAAGTACGAAATATTTGTATTTCATTACGATATTTCAAAAGGATACGATAGAATAATTGCGTATCAAACAATTCAAACAAAAAAATAAAACTATGATTATTCAGCAAGCAACGTTTGTTAAAAGCAGTACAACTATAGAACAATGCCCAAAAAAAGTTATTCCGGAATTTGCATTTATCGGACGTTCTAATGTTGGTAAATCTTCTCTAATTAATATGCTAACCAACAACCGCAAACTCGCTAAAATATCGGGCACTCCGGGTAAAACACAAACAATAAATCACTTTATCATTAACAATGCTTGGTATTTAGTAGACTTACCGGGATATGGATTTGCAAAAGTTAGCAAACAAAATCGTAGTGAGTTTGCAAAAATTATTCAAGATTATGTTCTCAAACGAAAAGAATTGGTGTGTCTATTTGTTCTTATAGACAGTCGCCACGAACCACAAGCAGTTGATTTAGAATTTTTACGCTTACTAGGTGAACACGGTATCCCGTTTTGTATCATTTTTACGAAAACAGATAAACTAAAACCGGGAGCATTAGACAGAAACATTCAACACTATAGCAATACATTAATACAAGAATGGGAAGTGCTCCCTACTCTATTTCATTCTTCATCAACAACTAAAACTGGGAGAGAAGAAATTTTACAATACATCGAAAATTTATTATAACACATTACAATTTATTACTATTTTATGTAATTTTGTTCTATATTGATAATAGAACATATGTTTTTTAGTAATCTGTGTAAGATACTTATACGAATAGTTGGCATTTTAGGGGTAGGATTAAGTGTAAGTTTACTATTAGCTATTCATTATAATGAACCCATAATTCCATTTATTGAAACTATTATAGTGTGTATTTGTTTAGCTGCATTATTTACAATTATAATACATCGCTCTAAAACACAAGAAGTTACCAAACGAGAATCCTTTTTTATAGTTACATTTTCTTGGTTTTTTATTGCAACAATTGGGGCTTTACCATATATTTTCACTCATTCTTTTTCAATTATTGATGCACTTTTCGAATCTACATCTGGATTTAGTACTACCGGAGCATCAATACTTTCTGATATTGAAGCATTACCAAAATCAATATTATTTTGGCGAAGTTTAACTCACTGGATTGGAGGTATTGGAATTATCGTAATAGTTATAATTATAATGCCATCGTTAAAAATTGGAGGCAACAATTTATTTTCTGTAGAATCTTCGGTAGGTGAAAAAATTCTTCCAAAAATTAGTTCAGTTGGAAAACGATTGCTTTTAATTTACTTAGTCCTTACTGCATTAGAAATACTATTTCTACTACTTGGCAACATGAACCTTTTTGAAAGCGTGTGTCATTCATTTGGAACTGTTGCAACAGGAGGATTTTCACCAAAAAACACGAGCATATTCAATTATTCACCATACATTCAATATGTTATAGCAATTTTCATGTTATTGGCAGGTATTAATTTTATTTTATACTATTATTTAGTTAACAAACGATTCGATAAGATAAAGCATAACGATGAATTATGGTTTTATATAAAATTTGTAGGATTCGCAACGGTATTAGTTACTGCTATTTTATTTGTAAATACTGAACGATCATTTGAACAATCATTTAGAGATTCTTTTTTCCAAGTGGTTTCAATAGTTACATGTACCGGATTTGGTTCAAGCGATTATCTTTTATGGCCTCAAGCAGGTTGGGTTATTATGTTTTTATTACTATTTACAGGAGGCTGCACAGGTTCAACAGCCGGAGGAATAAAAATGGCAAGACATGCTTTGGTATTCAAAAATTTACGAAATATTATTACAAAAAGTATTCATCCAAAATCCATTACTCCTGTGCGTTTTAACAATGTAGTAATGAACGAAAAACAAAATTTAGCTGTTTTAACATTTATAACATGGTATTTTATTGCTTTTACCATAGGCACCGTTGCTCTTATTTTTCTAAAAGTAGATGGTAAAACTGCGGCAAGCTCCATAGCAACAGCAATGGGTGGCGTAGGACCTGGTATAGGTACTGTAGGTCCGGCATCAAATTATGGGCATTTATCTGCTGCGGTAAAAATTATAATTTCACTTTTTATGATAATCGGTCGTTTGGAACTATATGCTTTTTTGGTTCTTTTAACACCGGCATTTTGGCGTAAATAATTGTACCGAAAAACTGTCATTGAATTTCAACTCTATAACTAACCTATTAAGCAATTGTAAAACAGAATTACCAAGGATATGCTTCGAGTATTAATCTTGGATTTTAACCTTTCAAATACAAATCCGAAATTATTATAAACATTGTAAATACGCTTCTATAGTTTTTTCTAACCCCATATACAAAGCATCGCAAACTAAAGCATGACCAATAGAAACTTCGTGTAAAACAGGCAATGAATGTTTAAAAAAAGCCAAATTATCTAAATTTAAATCATGTCCTGCATTCACCTCTAAACCTAATTCATGAGCATATGCCGAACTTCTCACATAGGGCTCTACGGCTTTATCTCTATTCGTAAAATATTGTGCAGCATAGGGTTCGGTATATAACTCTATTCTATTGCATCCTATTTTCGCAGCATATTCTATAAACAGTTCTTCGGGATTCACAAAAATAGAAACTCGAATACCATGTGATTGCAATTGCTGTGTTATTTCAGTTAACATCGACTGATGAGTCTGAGTATTCCAACCCGAATTTGAAGTAAGAGCATCGGGGGCATCGGGAACCAAAGTAACCTGACTAGGTTTTGCTTTACACACTACATCTAAAAAACGAGCATCAGGATATCCTTCAATATTCAGTTCGGTTGATAAAATCTGTTTTAATTCAAACACATCTTGATATCGAGCATGTCTCTGATCGGGACGAGGATGAATTGTAATACCATGAGCCCCAAAGCGTTCACAATCTTTTGCTATTGATAAAATATTAGGATTATTAGCACCTCGAGAATTACGTATTAATGCAATTTTATTAATATTTACACTTAAAACTGTCATATTACTTGTTTTTATAGTTTTAGAGTGTAAATTTACAATTTAAAATTAATTTTCATACTTTATGATTGCACTTTCGCTCATATCGGAATCGCACCTAGCATTACAAGATACTATATCAGAAAAATCTGCTCGCAATATTCTACAGCAAAATCGATTGTTCCATATGCCTGTGGTTGACCACAATAATGAATTTTTAGGAATGTTGTGTGAAGAAGATATACCAACAAAACCATCTGATACTTTGTTATTACATGATATTCAAAATAAATTTTTGCAAATTAAAGTTTTTGCACATCAACACATTTACGAAATTATTGAAAAAACATTCAGTCAAGAACTTAGTTGTATTGCTGTGGTAGACGATAACAATAATTACATAGGATTAATTACATGCAATTCACTCATTAAATACTTTGCAAACATTGCCTCACTAAATCAACCTGGAGCAATATTAATACTTGAAATGCACACAAAGGATTATACATTGCAAAAAATCACACAAATAATTGAAGAAAATAGTGGCAAAATATTGAGTTTATATTCTACAATAATACCTGATTCCACAAAAATAGAGCTTACGTTAAAACTAAACACTCACGATATTGGTGAAATAATTGCCGAACTTAATAGATTTGACTATACTATAAAAACATATTTTGAAGGAGTTAGTAAGTTACACGAATTGTATAAAACCCGTATCGATAATCTTACCCATTATTTAAACATGTAATATGAATTCAATTGCTCTGTTTGGTTCTACAATATCAGAAGATGTATATCCAGCAATTTATAATATCATTCAAAAATTGCAACAAGCAAACTATACGTTGCAAATATACGCCCCTTTTTACAAAAAATTATCCGAGCACTATACATTCCCCACAATTACAACATTTACTAATGCAACTGAAATACAAGCTACCTATATTCTAAGTTTAGGAGGCGACGGAACATTTTTAAAATGTGCACACACATGCTACACATCGGGAATTCCAATGCTTGGAATAAATTTAGGTAAATTAGGTTTTTTAGCCGAAGTAATGCCGCGTCAAATAGAAGAATGTATTAACGATTTGCAAAATAAAAAATACAGTATTTGCAATCGAAGTATACTTGAATTTACCAATACCAACAACTATATTCAAGGAATTGGGTTAAACGAAATTACCCTTCAACGAAGCAATCATTTAAAATTATTAAAAATATCAATTACTATAAATAACGATTTCTTATGCTCATATTGGGCTGATGGAGTAATTGTGAGTACACCTACCGGAAGTACCGGATATTCATTAAGTTTAGGAGGACCTATAATAACTCCCGACAGTAAAACATTTGTAATAACACCAATTGCTCCTCACACATTAAATGTACGCCCTATTATTGTGCCTGATTCAAGTATTATAACAATTAAAGCTCATGGTGAATTTACCGATTTTTTGATTTCAAACGACTTTACCAGTTCTATAAGTAAAGAAAGCCCCGAAATAACTATAAAAAAATCAAAATATACTATACAAACAATTCAATTTGAGCATATTAGTTTTTTCGACACACTTCGTTCAAAACTACAACTTGGTATAGATGTAAGAAAATAGGAGTAAAAATCTACAAAATATAATAAAAAG
This sequence comes from Bacteroidetes bacterium ADurb.Bin217, assembly GCA_002069975.1. GTDB lineage: Bacteria > Bacteroidota > Bacteroidia > Bacteroidales > UBA1715 > MWCJ01. Next base: position 67,823 of record MWCJ01000003.1, read on the forward strand.
ACTATTTTTGTGGAAAATTTGGTTTTACAAAAAAATTATAATAATTTTACGTAATTCAATATGCGATATATGCAAAGAAAGATAACACACATTTGTATACTTATATTTTTTACTTGTTTAAGTTATAGTGCATTTTCACAAAAAGACTGGATGCGATATCGCTATGATTTAATTGGAGGCATAGGTCCTTCATTCTTTCTGGGTGAATTAGGAGGAAATAATGGAGTTGGTAAAAACTCTATTTTAGACCTCGACTTTCCTACTACCCGTTTTGGTTTTAATGTAGGATTTCGTTATTTTTTAAAAGAACGCATTGCTACCCAAGCTACCTTTACATTTGGTATGATTAACGGAAACGACAAACAAACACAAGAATATTTCAGAAACGACCGCGACTTATCATTCCGAAGTCCTATATACGAATTCAATGTTCGATTGGAATACAAAATAAGAAAAGAACGTGCTGGACATATTTATGACTTAAAAGGTGTACGTGGTGAACGCCCTGTTAAATTGGTTACCTATGCGTTTGCCGGAATTGGCGTGTTTGGGTTTAATCCAAAAGCAAAAATAGATGGGCAATGGGTTGCATTACAACCAATAGGCACCGAAGGTCAAAACTTTTTACCAACACGAAAACCATACAAACGAGTTCAATTATGCATTCCTGTTGGATTGCAAGTAAAATATTTAGCAAACCGCTATTGGAGTTATTCATTCGAACTTGGTCCACGATTTACGTTTACCGACTATATTGACGATGTAAGCAAAACATATGTAAACCCAGATTTAGTAGCTGCAAACGACAAAACGGTACCCGACCATATTGCTCGCAGATTGGCCGACCCAAAATTTGGACAACCAAATCGTATAGCATCAGATGGCGTAAGCTATTCGTACTATAACGAACAACGTGGCGACCCATACGATAAAGATTTTTATATGTTTGCCATGATTTCGGTTCATTACAAACTTAAAGCAACTCGTAAAGGTTGGCCTACTTTCAAAAAATAATGTTTCAATCACACTTTTTTTATTATTATATCGTTCAGGTATAATTCATTATTGAAGCAAAATAGTATTTTTGCATCAACAATTTTATAAATTCATATGATTGAATCTAACCGATTAATTATTAGTATACTACTACTTATTAGCTTACACGTAAGCTCTTCGGTTTTTTCGCAAACATATAGAAGTAGAGATATTGGTATTTTTGTGGGAACCTCGCAATATAACGGCGATATAAATATGACACAAGCCTATTACTCACCTCATTGGACAGCAGCTTTGTATGTTCGAAAAACATTTAACTACAGATATTCGTGGAGACTTTCTGCAACATATGGAGAGCTAAAAGGATTTGATTCCGATTTTGATTCTAAATATCAAGAACACAGAGAACATGAATTTACAAAAACACATATTTACGAATTGGCATCACTTGTCGAATTTAACTTCTTTGAAATTACTCCCGACGAAAAAGATAATAACTTCTCGCCAATGATAATTGCTGGTGCCGGCATTTTTTATTCCGACAATCTACCATTTAAAGAAATGCTTTGCTTTCCATTAGGATTGGGTTTAAAATATAAACTTGCTCCTAATTTAGAACTTATGGCAGAATGGACATTTCGAAAAACATTCACCGATAATTTAGACCAATTAAATTCAGATGCAATGGGCCACAAACGCTATAAACAAACATCGTTTATAAAAACAAAAGATTGGTATTCATTGCTGGGAGTAACCCTATTAATAAATTTTAGGAGCGATATAGCTCCTTGTCATATATATGAGAAAAAAGGATATGAAGTTTTTACAAAAAAAAGAAATAGAAAAAGATAAACTCCCCAAACACATTGCTATTATTATGGATGGCAATGGTCGTTGGGCAAAAAAACGAGGAAATATTCGATTGTTTGGTCATCAAAAAGGAGTCTCTACTGTTAATGAAATAGTTACAGCGTCGGCAGAACTAGGAATTGAATACCTTACATTATATGCATTTTCAACCGAAAATTGGAATCGCCCCCAAGACGAAGTTTCCGGGCTTATGAGCTTGCTCGTTAGTGCATTGGAAAAAAACCTTGAAAAACTACTAAAGAACAATGTTAAACTACTAACTATAGGCGACTTACAAAGTTTACCCCACGAAATTGTAAAAAAAATTCACGCTGCGCAAGAATTATCAAAACATAACACAGGATTAACCCTAATATTAGCTTTAAGCTATAGTTCGCGATGGGAAATTACACAAGCTGTTAAAAACATTGCACAATTATGCATTGATGGAAAAATTTCTATAGAAGATATCGATTATAACACAATAAATTCGCATCTTTGCACCAATAATATTCCCGACCCTGAATTAGTTATTCGTACAAGTGGAGAATATAGAATCAGCAACTTTTTATTGTTGCAAAGTGCATATGCCGAATATTATTTTACAAAAACATTATGGCCTGATTTCTCTAAACAAGAATATTTGCAAGCTATATATGATTTTCAGCATCGCGAACGACGATTTGGAAAAACGGGAGAACAAATAAAATAAAACGATACCATGATTAAAAAAATAATTTTTCTTTGTGCCTTAATTGCGAGTCTTTGCAGTAATTACGTTGCTCTATCGCAAGAACAAATTACCTTTTCGAATCCTCAAAAATACATAATTGGCGATATTCAAGTTGAAGGAGTTACCTATTTACAACACCCTCCTATTATTAGAATTACTGGATTATCTGTTGGTCAAAAAATAACTATTCCGGGGCCTGATATTACGAGTGCTGTTGAAAAATTATGGAAACAAGGTTTATTTAGTGATATTAAAATATATGCTTCTCGAATTCAAGAAGATACTATATTTCTTACAATTTTTCTTACAGAACGTGCACGATTAAATACAATAACTTTTGAAGGAATTAAAAAAAGACAACAAACAGATTTATTGGAACTTATTGATTTTAAAACTCACGAACAAATTACCGAAAACAAAAAAAATATAATTCAGAAAAAACTACAAGATTTCTATTTTGAAAAAGGCTATTTTAATGCAGTTATTACCATTAAAGAAATTCCTGATACTACGAGATTTAATCAATCAGATATACTAATTTCAATTCAAAAAAACAAACGAGTTAAAATACAAGACATTGTTTTTGAGGGAAATACAGCATATAAAAATACTAAATTGCACCGTACTATGAAAAACACAAAACGAAATCGTTGGTTTGTGTTGAAACGATCAAAGTATATTCCTAAAGATTTTGTTGTAGATAAAGAAAGTATACTGGAGCTCTATAAAAAAGATGGATATAGAGATGTTATGATTTATAAAGATTCAATCATTACGATTGATTCTATAAGTAAAAAAATTGTGATTGGAATAGACGAAGGTAAAAAGTATTATTTTAGGAATATAACATGGCTTGGTAATTCTGTATATCAAACAGAGTTATTAGAAAAAGTACTAAATATTAAAAAAGGTGATGTTTATATTGAAGCTTTGTTACAGGACAAAATATTTGGATTAGACGGTGTAAGTTCCTTATATCTTGACAATGGATATTTATTTTTCAATGCAGAGCCTGTTGAAATCAATATAGATAACGACTCGGTAGATATAGAAATACGTATTTATGAAGGTCAACAAGCAACAATAAACAACATAGTTGTAAAAGGAAACAACAAAACAAACGACCAAGTAATTTACAGAGAAATACGAACAAAACCCGGTGATTTATTCAGTCGTTCTGATATTATTAGAACCCAACGAGAACTTGCTATGTTAGGTTATTTTGATCCTGAAAAAATGGAGATTAATCCTAAACCTAATCCACAAAACGGAACAGTAGATATAGAATACGGATTAGAAGAAAAATCAACAGATCAAATCGAATTATCGGGTGGTTGGAGTGGTCAATACGTTATTGGTTCGGTACGATTAGTATTAAACAATTTTTCTATTAAAAATATGCTAAACGGGTCTGAATGGAAACCCATACCTTCGGGCGACGGACAAAGTTTAACATTAAATGCCTCATTTAATCCTCGCTATTACCAATATTACAGTTTCTCGTTTAGCGAACCATGGTTAGGCGGTAAAAAACCAAATGGTTTAAGTTTTTCTGTATATCACTCTGTACGTGGCAACGGATACGAACGTAGTAATGATAATTTTGGAAATTGGAAAACAGTAGGTGTTTCTTTAGGTTTGCAAAGAGACTTACAAAAACCAGATGATTATTTTACATTATATCATGAAATTGGAGCAAAACGATATAATTTAAATAATTATAGTTCCGGATTACCCGAAGTATTACCCGATACTATTATAACAAAAAGTATAACATTTGCAACAAGTTTAAGTCGAAATTCTATAGATCAACCTTTGTATCCAAGAAGAGGATCTTCGTTCTCGCTCCGTTTAGAACTCACACCTCCTCACTCGGCGTTTATGGAAAATGCTAACAATACTGATTTAACTCCCGAACAACGATATAACTGGATAGAATATCATAAATGGACTTTTAAATCAAAAATTTACACCCAAATTTACGATAAATTAGTGTTAGAAACTCGAGCAGATTTTGGATTTTTAGGGTTCTATAATGAAAATTTCAAATCACCTTTTGAACGCTTCGACGTTGGTGGCGATGGATTAAGTGGTGGTTTTTATATGTATGGCATAGACATAATTCCTCTAAGAGGATATACATCGGGAGCTATAACCCCATTTGGTGATAATGGAGCTAACTTATACAATAAATTTTCTCTCGAATTACGATATCCATTAACATTGAAACCTGAAGCTACAATTTACGGTCTGGTATTTGCTGAGGGGGCGAACGCTTGGATGAATTTTAACAATTATAATCCTTTTGAATTGAAACGAAGTGCCGGTTTTGGAGTTAGATTATTTATTCCTATGATGGGTTTAATTGGGTTTGATTACGGATACGGCTTCGACAATGTAGATGGGAAAAATAATATAGGAAAATGGCAACCAAGTTTTGTTCTCGGACAACAATTTTAGTTAACCTTTTAAAATTTTAAAAATATGAAAAAAGTATTAATTATCCTTACAGCTTTATGCATCTCAAGTATAAGCTTTGCTCAAAAAACTGCATATGTCGATACAGAATATATTCTTAACAAAATTCCGGCATACAAAGAAGCTCAAAAACAAATTGATGATCTTACTAAGCAATGGCAAAAAGAAATTGAAGAAAAACATCTCAGTTTAGACGCGTATTACAAACAATATCAAGTAGATAAAGTGCTTTTATCGAACGACATGAAACAAAAACGAGAACAAGAAATTCTTGATAAAGAAAAAGAATTAAAAGAATTACAGAAAAAAAGATTTGGACCTGAAGGTGACAGATTTAAAAAAGAACAAGAACTAATAAAACCAATACAAGACGAAATTTATAACGCAATTAAAGAAATTGCAACTGCTCAAAATTACGGTTTTATTTTCGATGCAGCATCAAGCTCATTATCTATACTTTACACAGATATCAAATATGATATTAGTGATGAAATACTAAAAAAATTGGGATATATAAAATAATCATTATTTTTGTAAAAAATAACTTTAAATAATAAAACATGAAACATTTAGCAAAATTAGTAATTGTAAGTATTTTAATTCTTGGAGCATCGGTAGCACAAGCTCAAAAATTCGGTCATATAAATTTTGAAGAACTTATAGAATCGATGCCAGAAAAACAAAAAGCATTAGATAGTCTTCAAAAAGAATATAACGAAGTAAAAAATCTTATCGAAGAAATGTCTGTTGAATTCAACAAAAAACTAATGAATGCTCAAAATAGTTATGAAACTATGAGTAAAACAAGTCAAGAAATGCTCGAAAGAGAATTACAAGAAAGTCAAGCTCGAATTCAACAATTTCAAACAACAGCAGAAGAGCGTTTAATGAAACGTAGAGAAGAATTACTTAACCCTATTATTGACAAAGCTGAAGTTGCTGTTAAAAAAGTTGCTGAACGCGAAGGGTTTATGTACATATATGATGTGAGTAAAGGAAGTCAGGTATTATATTACTCATCAAAAAGTATAGATGTAATGCCTCTAGTGAAAAAAGAATTAGGAATTCTTAAATAATATTCAAGAAAAATTACAAACAAGGTTGTCGGATTCGACAACCTTTTTTTTATGAATTCAATAGAACGAAATCAACATATAGGTGTCTTCGATTCAGGGTTTGGTGGTTTGACCATTTTACAGGAAATCAAACACGTATTGCCTGAATATTCATATATATATTTAGGCGATAATGCTCGTGCACCCTATGGAACAAGGTCGTTCGAAACAGTATATAAATATACGCTTGAAGCAGTAAAAAAACTATTTGAACTTGATTGTTCTCTTATAATACTTGCATGCAATACAGCTTCGGCAAAAGCTTTGAGAACAATTCAACAGCAAGATTTACCAAAGCTTGCTCCAAATAAACGCATATTAGGAGTCATTCGTCCTTGTAGCGAACAGGCCGGGTTATTTACTCAAAATAATAATTTAGGAATTTTTGCTACAAGCGGTACAGTAAGTTCTCATTCATATGAAATAGAAATTCAAAAATTTTTTCCAAATATTACAGTAACCCCTCATGCCTGCCCAATGTGGGTACCAATAGTGGAAAATGGAGAAGCATTATCTGAAGGTGCTGATTATTTTGTACAGAAAGAAATACACGCATTATTAGAAAAAAACAACAATATAGATTCAATACTTTTGGCATGTACTCATTATCCTATATTACTTCCAAAAATCAAAAAATATCTACCTTCACACATTTCTGTTATAAATCAAGGAAGTATTGTAGCTCAAAGTCTTAAAAAATATTTGCTACAGCATCCTGAAATCGAAAGTCACTGTATTCATTCAGGTAAAATACAATATTACACAACTGAAAAAGCAGAAATATTTAACACTATAGCAGAGTGTTTTACACACTCACCAATTATTGCTAAAACAATATCATTATAAGCCTTCTTCAACAAACAGTTTTACATTTCCATACACTTTCTGCATTAATGTAGCAAGTGCTTCATTACTTATCCATGCAACATGTGGTGTAATAATAATCTTATGCGATATTTCATTATTTTGTAATAAAGGCGAATTTATATCTAATGGTTCCTGCTGCATCACATCTAAACAAGCACCCGCTAAATATTGTTTTTGTAAAGCTTCAGACAAATCATTTTCGTTTATTATACCACCTCTCCCTACATTTATGATATATGCATGTTGTTTCATCTGTTTAAATTCAGCTAAGCCAATAAGACCTTTTGTAGTATCGTTTAAAGGTGCATGAATACTTACAATATCGGAAATTTGTAAAAGTTCTTGTAAACTCTTTTGGGTATATGGTTGCGTATTATTCTTACCTGATGTAGAATAATATACAACAGTACATCCAAAAACTTGAGCTATTTCAGCTACTCGTTTACCAATTGTCCCCATTCCTATAATACCCCACGTTTTACCTTGTAATTGCCAATACCCCGGTCCTATATGAGTAAATAAAGACTGCTGTGAGTATACTGTACTCTGCACGTATGAATTATAATATCCAATATTATGCAATAAACTTAATAGCATAGCAAATGTATGTTGAGCAACACTTTCGGTAGAATACCCTGCAACATTTTTAACAATAATTCCTTTACTTGCAGCATATTCCAAGTCAACATTATTCATTCCCGTAGCCGTCAAACAAACTAATTGTAATTGTTTACAATTATCTATAATATATGCATCAATCAATACTTTATTTGTTATAATAATTGTAGCATCGGCAATATGATGTATTCTCTCATGTATATGTGTAGTTTTATAAACAGTAAGTTGTCCAAAATCTTTAAAAGGATCAAAAACAGAAACATCGCCAACTGTATCGGCATCCAACACTACAATTTTATTCATGATAAATGGTATTAATTATTTTTTTCTTGTAATTCTAACCAACGCAACTCCTTAGCTTCAAGTTGTTGTATAATAAGTCCAATTTTTTTAGATTTTTCGAGTAAATCAGAAGAACTAAGTGTTCCTGATTGTAAAAGTTGTTCAATCGACAGTTTTTCTTTTTCTAACATTTCAATATCCTGTTCTATCGAAATCAATTCATTTTTTTCTTTAAACGACAAACCTTTCCGTTCTTTTGAAACCGGTTCTACAGATTTAGTAACAGTAACTTTATCAGCAATTTGTATAGATTGTTCAGCTATTTTTTCTTGAATTTTAAATTGGGTATAATTCCCCGAAAAATCTTCGATTACACCTTTTCCTCTGAATACGAACAAATGGTCTACAACTTTATCTGTAAAAAATCTATCGTGAGATACTATTATAACACAACCCGAGAATTGAGCTAAATAGTCTTCGAGAATTTGCAAAGTAAATAAATCTAAATCATTAGTAGGTTCATCAAGTATAAGGACATTTGGCTTCTTCATTAATATTGTCATCAAGTACAACCGTTTTTTCTCGCCTCCACTTAAACGCGACACATACATATAATGCATATTACGGGGAAATAACCACGATTCAAGAAATTGAGCCGGGCTAATAGATGTTCCATTTCCTATTTCAATACTTTCTGAAATATTTTGAATAACTTCAATAACCTTACAATCTTCGGTAAGCAACAAACCATCTTGCTTATAATAGCCAACCACTACAGTATCACCATAATCAATATATCCTGTATCGGGTTGTAATTGCTCTGAAATTATTTGCAAAAAAGTAGTTTTTCCACATCCATTAGGACCAATAATAGCAAGTTTTTCATTACGCTGAAATAAATACGAAAAATTAGAGAGTATTACAGTAGTATTAAATGCCTTTGAAATATCATGCAATTCAATAACTTTATTTCCTAACCTACTTCCTTTGATAGCAATATCAATTTGCTGATTGGAAACTACCTGAGTTGCCTTTTGTTGAATATTTGTAAATGCGTCGATTCTATATTTTGCTTTTGTTCCACGAGCCCGAGGTTGTTTACGAATCCATTCGAGTTCGGTACGCATAAGATTTTTTGCTTTAGTAATTTCGGTAGAGAGCAATACTTGTCGTTCATGTTTTTTTTCGAGATAATACGAGTAATTACCGGCATACTTAAACGCTTGCAAACTGTCAATCTCAAGTATTGTATTACATACTCTGTCTAAAAAATATCTGTCGTGAGTAACCATAAGCAATGTACATTGCAAACTATCGAGTGTATCCTCTAACCACTCAATTACATCTAAATCAAGATGATTTGTAGGTTCATCGAGTATTAATAAATCGGGATTATTCAATAATACTTTAGCTAAAGCAACTCTCTTTTTTTGTCCTCCCGATAATATATGTACTGGTCTTGAAGTATCGGTAAATCCAAGTTTAGAAAGCATATAATTTACCGTATGTTCGTAATTCCAAACATTATGAACATCGAGTTGGTGTGATAATTTTTCGATAGTATCAGTATCGTTTTGCGATGATGCCAGTGAATATTGCTCTAATAACGAAACTACTGTTGAATTCGATTTAAAAACCTCATCATAGATAGAATTTGAACCCAATAATTCAGGATTTTGCTCCAAATATCCAATTACACAATCCGGTTGAATAAATATTTCTCCATCTTGCGGAGTATCTTTACCTAATAAAAGAGAAAGTAATGTAGTTTTACCGGCACCATTTTTTGCAACCAAAGCAACCTTTTCGCCTTTATTAATATCAAAATTAAGATTTTGAAACAAAACTACATCACCAAAATATTTTGTTAATCGTTCTACGTGTATTATTGCCATATCAAAAAAAAGGCTGTCAGTATATGACAGCCTTATATATTTTACATTTACAAAATGATATTTTATTCTGTTGCATTGAATCCAATAAGCACTGCTACACAACCACGAGCAAATGTATCGGTCATTTTATCGTCGTTAGGAGAAACTTCAATAGAAATAATTAATTGTTGACTTGACTCCATTTTGAAATCCCAAACACGAGCAAAATTTTTGTCGGCATTCGTAAACAACACATTTCTATCAGCATCCATTATAGTAAATTTGATACGTGGTAAACTTGCATCACCACAAATAGCAATACGATAATTTTGATTTGAATAAAATGTTTTATACAATTCTGCCGATTCACCTTCCGATAATTCGGTTGCATTGTAAATTCCATCGTGAACATATGGATTTAATGCCGGACGACATTCACTCTTAGCAAATGTTCTACATTGTCCGTAACCAGCTGTGCTAAACAATATGAATGCTGCTACTATACTTATTATTGTCCAAACTTTTTTCATAATACAATACTTCATTAAATTATTGAATAATTGAGTTTCTTAATTTAGCTACAGCAGATTTTAGTTCATCATACTGTTTTTGGGTAATTTTTATTTTTTGTTGAGATTTTAATTCAGTTTGTTTTGTTTCTAAATTAGTAACAACTTCTACTTTATCTGATTTTTGAATTTCGATAGATTCAAACGCTTTGATAATAGGCTGAACCGCTTCTAACATATCAGAAATATCTTTGTTTGACTTATACGTTTCTAATAACTGTTTAAGTTCTCCTAAAGACATTTTTTGTTCAACAATTCGTTCTATCAAATCCTTTTTCTCAATTTTATCAACCAAACTGGTAGCTAAATATAATCCTTCAATCCATCCACCTGCAAGAATCAATGCAGCAGTTTCAGGACGATTATCATCTTTTAATGAAGAATTTGAATTCATAAATGTTTCTGAAATAATACGAATAACAGAGTCTCTGTTATCATGATTAGCCTCTAAACGATCGATAATAGATTGATCTATTGCAGCTAACAAATCTAAACCTATTGCTAGTTTTTTAGAAATATTCATATACTGCATTATTGTTTGATCTTGTTCAAAGATACTTGCATAACTTAAATCGGCACCATATACACCTAAATTTAGTGCTTTTTGTTTATCGGTATTATACTTCGAAGCATTTGATGTTGGATTTAACAATGACTCATTATATGTAGCACCTGCTTTTTTTAACAAAAGTGATGTTTCTACCGGCGAAGGCAATGAAATCATTACTTTCTTCACATCTTGCACTACTTTGGCTTTCATTTCTTTATCTTTGTCAGTTGAATCACTTTTTGATTCGGAATTACAACTTACAAAAGCCGTTATTACGCCAAATAAAGCTATATAACGTACAACTTTGAACAAATTTTCTCGCATAGACATTAATTTTATTTATTGATGCAAATTTATGTTTGAGTAAAAATAATATATTTTTTTTAATTTCAAAAAATATTTTTTCATAATTCAAAAATAACATAAATTGTTTAAATAACACTGCTATTCGCAATTTTTTATTATCTATTTTTGAAAAAAATATTTTTCTATGAATTCTTTAGATAGTACAAAAAATCAAATCACCCAACTTTTACAATCAAAAGTTATTGAAAATCAATTGACTGCAATTTCTCACATTCGGCAAGCGGGCGACAAATTCCTCCTTGAACAAATGTTGGAATTACTTATTCTTACCTCAAATAAAGATGTAGAACGTGAGATTTTACGTTGTTTATGCGATATTAAAGACAACTCTATGCTCCCAATCATAATTGAAAGTTGCAAAAATCCTCGTTTCGAATCAAAAAAACAATCAATCTTACATTGTTTATGGCAAACCAACTTTGATATGCATGCATATATCGATTATTTTATTTCACTTATACTTACCGAATCATTCGAAATTGGAATCGAAGCTCTTACTCTCATTGAAGTAGCTACTGAAAATTTGAACAACGATGAAAAAAAATCTTATATTGAATTGCTTAATCGAGAACTGAATGGTACTGATGCTCCGCAAATAAAATCCTTGCTGATACAAGCAATCGAAATTTTATCATAGCATACTATATATAAGTACGCTCTCCAAAAATTGTAGAGCCTATTCTTACAATAGTACTACCTTGTTCAATAGCCAACACATAATCTTGCGACATTCCCATTGAAATATGTGTAAAATATGGAACATTTACAAAATATGCTTGTTTAAGTTCAATAAAAATAGACTTCAGATTCGCAAATTCTTGTGAAATTTGACGAGAATCATCAACATACGAAGCCATTCCCATAACCCCATGTATTTGAATGTTTTGTAAATTTTTGAATTCATTATCAGCAAGTATTGCATGTGCTTCATTAAGAGAAAGACCAAATTTTGTTTCTTCTTGAGCTATAAAAAATTGCAATAAGCAAGGTATAATCCGATTACATTTTTGTGCTTCTTTATTAATGGCTTGCAATAATTTTAAACTATCTACCCCATGAATCATGTGCACAAAAGGTGCTATATATTTAATTTTATTAGTTTGTAAATGCCCTATAAAATGCCAACGAATATCTTTGGGCATAAATTCATATTTCGCAACTAATTCCTGAACTTTATTTTCACCAAAGTCGCGAATTCCAATAGCATAGGCTTGCATTACATCGTGTACCGGTTTGGTTTTGGACACAGCAACCAACAATACATGCGAAGGAATAAATTTCTGTACTTCTCTAATATTATGTTGAATAGAATGTTCCATAGCGTCCGACATATAAAAAAAGCCTTGTTAAAACAAGGCTTTACTATTTATTATTCTAATGAATGAAGTAACAATCCACTTCGTAATTTAGGTTCAAACCATGTAGTTTTTGGTGGCATTATACAATCGTTATCGGCTATAGCCATTAATTGTTCCATTGATACAGGGAATAACGCAAAAGCAGCTTTCATTTCTCCACTATCTACACGTTTTTGTAACTCTCCCAATCCTCGTATACCACCTACAAAATCAATTCGAGTACTACGACGCAAATCTTCTATATTGAGAATTGGACTTAAAATTTGCTCTGTTAAAATAGTAACATCTAATACTCCAATAGGATCGGCATCGTTAAAGGTTCCTGTTTTTGCGGTCAATGAATACCAATTACCTTCTACATATAATGCAAAATTATGTAATACTGTTGGTTTGTATATTTGAGTTCCTTTATGTTCAACATCAAAAGATGTTTGTAATTTTGCAATAAACTCATCAACGCTTAATCCATTTAAATCTGTTACAACTCTATTATAATCAATAATTGTTAACTGATTAGCAGGGAAATTTACCGACAAAAAGAAATTATACTCTTCGTTACCGGTATGATTTGGATTATTTTTTCTTCGTTCGGCACCTACCAAAGCAGCAGCAGCTGTTCTGTGATGTCCGTCGGCAACGTATAAATAATCAATTTCATGTTTAAACAAGTATTCTATCCGTTTAATTTTAGCATCATTTTCAATAATCCATACATGATGCCCTACTCCATCTTGTGACACAAAATTATAAATTGGGTCGAGTAATATTGCATCATGAATAATCATATCAATTTCTACATGATTTTTAAAAGCAAAAAATACAGGTTCTGCATTAAAATTCGTATAGCGAACATGATTCATTCTGTCTTCTTCTTTATCGGGACGAGTTAATTCATGTTTTTTTATTATATTATTTTCATAATCTTCAACACTTGCACCTCCAACTATACCATATTGCGTTTTTCCGTTCATAGTTTGTGCATATATATAATAGCAAGGTTTTGCATCTTGCAACAAAACTCCTGACACAATTAGGTGCTGCAAGTTTTCTTTTGCTTTGTCATATACAGGTTGCGAATGCACATCAATATGAGCCGGCAAATCAATTTCCGGTTTAATTACATGATAAAATGACAAATCATTTGTTCCCGCCTCTTGTTTTGCTTCATCAGAATTAAGAACATCGTATGGACGAGAAGCTATTTGTTGAGCAACATCTGCTTTTGGACGAAACGCTTTAAATGGTTTAAGTGTTGGCATATTATTTATTTACTTGAAAAGTTGTATCTCCGTTAGTTATAAATCCCACTATTTGTTTTGCTGCTGCTAATCCGGCATTAATATTTGCCTCTTCTGTTTGAGCACCAATTTTTTTAGGAGTAAAAAAGAATCTTCCTTTATAATTTTGCTCAAATTCAGCAACTTTAGAAGGTTGCACATCAGCCAAATATGAAAAATCGGAACGTTCCGAAAATATTTTCAACAAATCATCTTCGTGAATTACCTCTTTACGAGCAGTATTTACAAGCACTGCACCTTTAGGCATTTTAGAAAGTAATGTGTAATTTATAGATTTTATAGTTTTTTCGGTAGCCGGAATATGCAATGAAACATATTGACACATACTATACAATTCTTCCACAGTAGCAAGCGACACAACTCCATCGGCTTCTATTACAGAATGACTAACATATGGATCGAACGCATATACTTTCATTCCAAAACCTTTTGCAATTTTTGCAACTAATTTACCTATATTACCATACGCATGTATTCCTAAAGTTTTACCGCGTAATTCTGTTCCCGATTTACCATTAAATCCTACACGAGCAAAAAACACCATCATACCAAAAACCAATTCGGCAACAGCGTTTGCATTTTGTCCGGGAGTATTCATAGCAACAATACCACGAGCAGTACATGCAGCTAAATCAATATTATCGTATCCGGCACCTGCACGTACTACAATTTTTAGCTGTTTTGCTGCATCTATGACTTCTTTATCGATAATATCACTTCGTATAATAATAGCATCTACATCCACTACGGCATCAAGTAATGGTTGTTTTCCTGAATACGATTCTAACAATACCGGAGTAAATCCTGCTTTTTCTATAATTTTAACAATACCATCTACTGCTTCTTTTGCAAATGGTTTTTCGGTAGCTACAAGTACTTTTGTCATAAATGTAAAATTTGCATGCTTTGTAAGCAATGTATATTATAAATGTCTTTTTTCAAAATCTTTCATTGCAGTTATAAGAGCTTTTACACTTTCTTCGCGTTGTGCATTATATACCGAAGCTCTAAAACCGCCTACCGAACGGTGACCTTTAATACCTAGAATATTACGTGCTCCAACAAATTCATTGAATTTAGATTCTAAGTCTTTATAGTCGGGAGTCATAACAAAACAAATATTCATGTTAGAACGGTCGTCGAAATCGGCAGTTCCTTGGAACATCTTATTTCTATCGATTTCGTCATATAACATTGCAGCTTTAGAGTCTGCACGTTGTTTCATTGCTTGTACGCCACCTAATTGTCTGTATCGCTCCAATGTTTTTAAACAAGCAAACACTGCTACTGTTGGGGGTGTATTATACATTGATTTACCATCAATATGTGTTTTATAATTTAAAATTTTTGGAATTGGACGAGATACTTTGCCTAAGATTTCATCTTTAACAATTACTAATGTTGCTCCCGAAGGACCAATATTTTTTTGTGCTCCGGCATATATTAATCCATATTTTGCAACATCTACCGGACGACTAAATAAATCTGAAGACATGTCGGCAACCATATACACAGGAACATCAGGATCTTGTTTGTATTGAGTTCCGTATATGGTATTATTAGATGTTATATGAACATAGCTGGTATCTTTTGATACATTTTTTTCCCATCCTTTTGGTATATAACAAAAATTCCTATCAGCCGACGAAGCTAATTCAATAACATCACCGAAATATTTTGCTTCTTTGATTGCTCCCGTTGCCCATACTCCAGTATTAATATACGTAGCATTATTTTCTAATAAGTTAAATGGAGCCATACAAAATTGCAAACTTGCACCACCTTGTAAAAATAATACCGAATATCCTTGCGGAACGTCTAATAATTCTTTAACTATTTCTGTAGCACTAAGCATTACATCTTCGAATTCTGCAGTTCTATGCGATATTCCCATAACTGACAATCCGGTTCCTGCAAAATCAATTACAGCTTCTGCAGTTGCCTTTAGAGTATAATCGCTCAATCGAGAAGGCCCTGCATAAAAATTATGTTTCTTCATGTAAAAATGTATATTAATTGTTCTGAAAAAAAATGAAGCACAAATTTGCAAATAATATTTAATTTTAACCCTTAGATTTTGAAAATATTTTAACAAAATTGCATAAAAAGATATTAACCGAAGTATAAACAAAAGTTTTGCGTATTTTTGACGATACTCGAAACGTAATTAAAGTTTTACTTTTTGTTAATAAATCATACAGTATGAATACTTATAAGCCATTTTTAGAAGCATGTATTGAAGATATAATTGCAAAACACGGTTCTGATTTTTCTCAATCTATTTGTATACTCCCCAATAAACGTCCAATTATTTTTATAAAAAAATATATAGCAGAACGCTCGCCAAATGCTTGTTTTTTACCCAAATTTTATACTATTCAAGATTTTTTTACATCGTTCAGCAGTCGAACTATTCCGCATCGTCTGCAACTTATTCATATAGTGTACATACTCTATTGCAAACATACAGGCAGTACCGAAACATTTGAAGAATTCTATTCGTGGGGCGACATGCTCCTCAACGATTTTAATGAAATTGACACCTATTGCATTCCCTATAAAGATATGTTTGCAAACCTTTCGGCTATCAAAGAATTTTCAAACACATTTGATTATTTAAACGAAGACCAAATAGAAATAATCAGCAGATTTTGGGATACGGCAGGTAAAAATTCTAATTCGACCATACAATCAAAATTTATTTCAATATGGCAAACTTTAGAAAAAATATACACCGAATTGAATGAAATTTTAGATAAAAATCAATATGCTTATGAAGGAAAAATGCATAGAGATATTGTGAATAATTTATCTTCACTTGCGAATTTTAACGATTCTACAAAACTTTTTTTTATAGGTTTTAATGCTCTAAACACTTGCGAAATTCAATTATTTAATTTTTTCAAAACCAATAAAAAGGGCTATTTTTATTGGGATTACGACACGTATTATGCAAACCAAAACCATGAAGCAGGGTATTTTATAACTAAAAACATAGATATATTTGGCAATGAACTTCCGCAAGATTATTTCAATTCTTTTTCACATAAAAAACAAATTACAATAGTAGAAGCACCAAATCCAATTGCACAAGTAAAACAATGCAAATCATTTATAGATTCAAATAATTCTGATACGGGAGCTATTATTCTTGCCGATGAACAATTACTAATTCCACTAATTAATTCCTTACCACCTTCGCACCCTTATAATATTTCATTAGGATTCCCCATTCCTCAAACACAAGCTTGGAGCACATTCGAGACACTTTTATTACTTCATAAAAGCTCTAAAAATGGAAGTTTTAATACAAAATACCTTCGTTCGTTTTTTTCTCAATCAACCATACAACAGTGTTTTGAAACCACATCAAAAGCTTGTTTAGAAAGGTTATACACGTACAATTTTTCGTATATTTCATTAGCATCGTTGCCTTTAGACGATACTTTCAAACAAGTTTTTTTTGAATACACCGAACAAGAATACACCAAATTTCTTACTTCATGTATTTCTTATATAACAACACATGGGAAATTACACACTATAGATTTGAGTATTTGGTATGCTATATATAGCGAAATTGAAGTGTTGCAATCCATTTTACAAAAACTTGCACTATCACAATCGAGCATTAGTTTTATACATTCAATACTATCTCAAAGTATTGTCTCAAAATCGGTACCTATAGCAGGAGAACCATTACAAGGAATTCAAATTATGGGAATTTTAGAAACACGCTTACTCGATTTTGAATCGCTTACTATAATTTCGCTCAACGAAAACATTTTACCAAAAAAATCTCCTGGTTCATCATTTATACCTTATAGTTTACGTGTTGCTTTTGGAATGCCTACAATTAAAGAACACAATTCCATTTTCGCATATTATTTTTATAGAATTATTCAAAGAGCTCAAACTATACGCTTAGTTTATTCGGCACAGAGCGACGATCAGGGGGCAGGCGAAAAGAGCAGATATATAACACAATTGCTTTACCAATACCCACAGCATAACCCACAAGCAACTATTACTACTGAACATATAGCCTATCCAATAGCACCTCATACTAACAAAGAATTGCTCTGTACAAAAGAAACGAAAGAATGTAAAGAATTTTTAGAACGAATACAATCGGGCACTCAAACTATATCACCAACTTCTTTTTATACTTATATACAGTGTCCGTTGCGATTTTATTTTTCAGATATTATAAAAATTAAAAAACCTGAAGATATTAAAGAATTACCTGACGACAGGGATTATGGAAATTTCTTTCACAATTCTATGGAAGCTCTTTACACGCCCTATGCAAATACAATAATTACCGAAAAAACCATTGATACAATAGCATCAAATGCTAATTATATAGAACAAATTGTATTGAACGGTATTCAAAAAGAACTTGAAAAACAACATATTGAACTTGACTCATCGAAAATTCAAATGCAAAAACATGTTATTTCAAAATATATAACCAACATGCTTGAATTCGACAGAACACAAACACCTTATACAATCACAGGCTTAGAAGAACGCATACTCTATCCATTTTCTTTTGCAAGCAAAAACATAACTATAAAATGTATAATTGACCGAATACATACCATAAATAACACGATTGCAATAATTGATTATAAAACAGGAAGTAATAAACTAGAATGCAAAAGTATTGAAGAATTATTTGACGGCACTAAAGAAAATGCCAATTCAGCTGTATTTCAAATATGCGTATATGCATATATAATATCGTTATTGCACCCACACACATCTATAGTTCCACAATTATTTTTTATTCGCGACCTTCACAAAACTTCCAATACACATATATATCTTAAAAACACAAAACAATCAATACATTCATTTGACGAAATTAAAGATACATTTATACCATTGTTCGAACAAAAAATTCAAGATTTGCTCTCGCCCGACATACCATTTTCTCAAACTCACGACGAAAAACATTGCGAACATTGTGATTATAAAGTTTTTTGCAAAAAATAATACGTTTTATTTGTCCACTTACATATTTTTACTTATTTTAGTCGTATTGTAAGGTTTTCAATGTATGCAAAACAATTTGTTTTCGTTCTGGGGTAGTTTTAAAGACTATATTACAGAAAAAAAATTTTTAGCTTTTTTACATTCCGAAATTCAAACACGCAATAGGATTGCAATGTTTGTTGGCGGAATTGCAATTTTATTAGTTGGAATTAGCGATTTTTTTAGAATTCCCATAGGTATAGATTTATTTATAAGTATAGGTATTCGCATTGCATTATTTATGTTTACGCTTATATTATTTTTACAATGGAAAGTCAAAAAACACATTAATTCTATTTATACATATTCGTTTATATTTACATTGCTTGTAGGTAATAGCATTATAGCTATTATTTACTTTTTAAACAAAGATTTAATAATAGATATAATAGATTTATTAACCGTTCCGCTTACCTATATATTAGTCTATGTGTTTATTATAATCCCGGTTCAATTTCTTGTATTAAGCGTAATTATTACTTCAGTATTGTATATAGGTATGCTTACTCATTTTAATAACATAGATACTACAACTATCTTTATATTATCTATAATTTTAATTACTGTTAATATAATGGGGGTGTATATCAACCGTTTTTTATCAATAGTTCGCCGTAACGAATTTTTACGCATACAAGAAATTAAAAAACTAAATAAAGGCTTGCACGAAGAAATTGAAGAACGAAAAACTATACAAGAAAAACTTCAAACCGCATACAATGAGATTACCGAAAGTATGCAGTATGCCAACCACTTACAAGTATCTCTCCTACCCGATTTAACTGTTTTAAAACAACATATTTCCGATTATTTTATTTATTACAAACCCTGCGATATAGTATGTGGCGATTTTTACTGGTTAACTACTCAAAACAATAAAATTATAATTACCGTAGCCGACTGCACCGGACATGGAATACGTGCCGGGTTTATGAGCTTTATGGCATTTACCTTACTCGAAGACATAGTGCAAGTTAAAGGAATTACCAAAGCAGGTGAAATATTAGATAATTTACGTGAACATATTATTAAAAATTTACGTCAGACCGAAGTTAATTCTAAAATGCAAGATGGTTTAGATATGACTCTCTGTGTAATAGATACAAACACAATGACTTTAGAATTCGCAGGGGCGTTTAACCCTTTGCTCGTAATATCAAATCATCAAATGACAGAATACAAAGCAGACAGAATGCCGGTAAGTCATTATATTGCTGCAAAACCTAATTTCACAACACAAACTATTCCTATTGCTAAAGGTGACAAACTGTATCTGTTTACCGATGGATATCCCGATCAATTTGGTGGTGTTAATAATAAAAAATACACGTACAAACGATTTAAACGCGACTTAATAATTAATTCAAAACTATCAATGGAAGAACAAAAAGAAATGTTTGCTTATATACACACCAATTGGCAAGGGAACGAATCTCAAACCGACGATATTATAGTATTAGGACTTCAAATATAGGTATTACCAATTTTCAAACATCTATACTTTTACCTTCTATTTATTTGTAATTACCACTACAAAAACTATCATTTACGTATTTTACAAAAAAAATACAATGTTTCATAATTGTTACTATGTTAAAAAATCTCAATTTAGCGGATAATTGTAAAGTTTCACCACGTTGTTAATGGATAAACTTCCCCCTTCCTTTGCTTCGTTCCGCTGCGCTCCACTTCGCAAAGGAAGGGGGAAGTAGCATTATAAATGATAACTTGCTTAATTTTGTATTTTCTAAAAAACAAAAACATGAA